>DATLUQ010000051.1 GCA_035533015.1 Gemmatimonadaceae bacterium
CGCCTTGTGGGGCCTGGTGCTGATCGCAATCGGCGTCGCGGTGATCGGTAAAGTCCCCAAAGCGAAGGCCTGGGCGTTCGGCATCGGCCTCTGGGTGGTCACGCTGCTTCCCGGCCTGTTTGGCGCCTACCGCCAGATGTAAGCAGAAGTCCGCGGTTGCGGCGGCAGTCGGATGATCAGCCCGCGACTGCGGCTTCGCGCATTGCGCGCAATCCGCCAACAATCGTTTCGAGGTCCGATGGGGTGACCGTTGCCGGTTCCTCCACGCAATCGGATCGCCCCGCTATCGCGTGTTCAATGACTTGCAACTCGCGCGTGAACCTGTGCGTCTTGGCGAGCGAAGCCGCGCGGCGAAACGCAGTCTGACTCGGCCCTTCCATGCCCAGGGCGCGCAGGCCATACCCGACCTGCAGTGCCAACTCGATTTGTAATGGCAAGGGCAGCGGTGAAGAGTCAAGCATGCGGCGGTACTTGCGAAACGACTTGCCCGCGCCGTCATCTGCCGCGATCCGCATGAGCAGAATGAGCGACATCCAGCAGCAATACTGATCGCGCGCGGTACACGACAGAATGAGGAATGCGTCGCGGGCCGCGTCGCGCATTCCGAGTCGGCGGAAATTCTCGCCGATGTCGGTGAGAATGCGGTCCCGGTCTGAGGGAGACTCGCATAATTGCAGGGCAGCATACGCCAGACGGGCGGCGTCCGCGAGATCACCGCGGTTTCCCGCCATGACCGCGCATTCGTGGAGCGCCAACGACTGCAGGCGTGGGAGCGCTGCTTGTTCCGCGCATTGGACAACTCGGCGAAACTCAGCGTCTGCCTTGGCCGAGAACCCTTGCGCCGCATCGGTCCTCGCGCGCCCGAGATCGGCCAACATGACGTTGGTCAAGTCTCCCGTGCGTTCCGCGATCTGGCGTGCCCGCAAGTGACTTCGCCGTGAATCTTCGAATCGGCCGAGTACGCGAAGGCAATATCCCTCTCGCGTCAGCGCATGTGCCACCGCCGTCTCCGGACTCGCTGCCCCCGCATGGTCCACGATCGCGTCGTACACGGCCAATGCGAGATGCCACTTGGCGTCCATTTCGAGCGCCTTCCCATACTTCAGGAGCCAATCAGCCACCGTCGATGCAGAATCCGGTCCCCCACCCGCGATGGCATCGAGCACGCGCTCGAGCAGCGCCGGAGTGGACTGTCCAGGGTCAACGCTCTGCACGGTTGCCATTGCACCGGCGACATCAAATCCGGAGCGGCAGCCCTCCGCCACCCACCGATCAACGGTGCGCAATACCACGAGTCCGGCCACCGCCGCCTGCGCTGCCGCATCGTCCCCGCCCGAGCGGGTCAATTCTTCGACGAACGCACGGGGGATCATACGCGCCCGCGCCCGTACGCGCGCTTCATGCATGACGCCGCACCCGTGCGGCCGCCCGGCCTCTGTGACGCGCGATGCTGCCCGTCACCGGATCGCTCCGTAACCCGCGCGCCCGTCGATCACGCGTATCCAGGCGCCTATTTCCGTTTCGCTGCGGAACCTGGGGCCGGCTCCGCCCCCGCCACAAAGCGCGAGTGCGTCCGGTCGAGCATGTCCACCACGCGCACGAGTTCGTTGTCGTACACCTGGATGCGGCTCAGGCTCAGTGGATTGAACCGTGGGTCGTAGGGGCTGCGATTGGGCCCGCCCGCGACCTCGAGAATCGCGTCGAAATCGTAGCGATACACCTGGCCGGTCTTGGGGTCTTTCCACGATCCAGCCTTGGCCAGTGCGCGGTTCTTGGGCCAGATGCCCAGCGGCAACGCGAACGTCCGCACGCGATAGCCAGGCACCGCCGAGTCGATTGCCATGTCTCCGCGCGCGATCTGCTCCTGCACCACCGCGTCGCTGTACTTGGCCAGATTGGCGTGCCACAACGTGTGGCCGCACAGCTCGAAGCCCAGGTCGGCCAGGTATTTGACTTTCCTAAAGCGCCAGGCGGACTTCTGCCCCTGGATGCCCCGCTCACCGAAAAACGCATGGCCGGCAGCGGCCGCCGGCAGCATGCAGAAGGTGGCCCGGTTGCCCCAATCAGGATGTTTGGCATGGAACGCCAGCCAGATCCCGATCGCGCTCGTCGAATCGATCTCCAGTTTCCCGTTTTGTTCGATGTACCGGAATTGGCCCGGCGATGCATCATCGAAGGTGAACACCACCGGCGACGTGCCGGCCGGAAGGTCGAGCTTCTTGTCGACAAGCTGCGATACCGTCACCGGGCGGTACCCGTGGTCGTACAGGAGTTGCAGGTCCTGCGCAAAGTGGTGCCAACTGCGACCCCACCGCGAGTCGCTATCGGCGACGAGATGATACTCCAGAATCGGCACCCGCCCCTCGCGGTTGGCCCGGAGCGAGCTGTCCAGCGGCGAGCCGCCGCCGGGCGCGGGCGGGCGTTCGACCTGTGGCCGGGCTACGCGAACCCCCGCGCCAACTTCGGGTGTCAAATCCTGCGACGCCAGCGCTTGAGCGCCCGCCGCGTGATACGGAATAACGGCCGCGGCGAACCCGCACAACAGCCACTTAACTTGCCCAGAGAGCAGCAATGGCACCTGACCGGATGGAGATGATGGATGTGGCGGTGAAGTCTAATCGGGCCGCCAGAAACCTGCGACGGCGCGCCGCGTACGCCTCTCAAGAGGCGTCCATCACCCCGAGGATATGAACGTCGCCGCGGGATTACGGGCCGGGTTCGCCCGGTGTCACCTATGGATCCAGTCGGTTGCACGCCGAGGTGCCGGGTCGGCAGCCCGGGCTCGCAGCCGCGGAGGCCTTGTCGTGGCGCTCGCCGTCTTTCTCACGGCCGTAGTGGCGTTCGATGCCTGGCTCGGCACCTGCGGCTTCGACGGCTGTCCCTCGGGCGCCGAAATTCGGGCGTACCGCCCAGACGAAGGCGGGCGGATCCTCGACCGATCGGGTCGGCTGATTGGCCACCTGGCCTTTGTGCGGCGCATCGACGTGCCGCTCAGCCGCGTGCCCGCTGAGGTGCGCGACGCCTTCGTTGCCACGGAGGACCGGCGCTTCTACCAGCACCACGGACTCGACTGGCGTGGACTCGTGCGGGCGACAGTGCGGAACATCGCCGCCCTCGGCGTGCGTCAGGGGTTCAGCACGATCGATATGCAGGTGGCCCGCAACACCTTTCTCGCCAACCGCTACACGGGACGGTCACTCCGGCGCAAGCTCCTCGAAATACGGTACGCCCGCCTGTTCGAGCGCAACCTGACCAAGAACCAGATTCTCGATCTCTACCTCAACGCGATCTACCTCGGCGACGGCGTATACGGCGTCGAAGCGGCCAGCCGCGACCTGTTCGACAAGCACGTCTCACAACTCACGCTGGCCGAAGGTGCGCTCCTCGCCGCCCTTCCCAAGGGACCGTCGGCATACACGCCCCGCCGCGACGAGGACCGCGCCAGGGCCCGACGTGACCTCGTGCTCGGATTGATGGCCGACCAGGGCTTCATCTCGCCCGACCAAGCCGACGAAGCGCGCGCCGAACCGGTGGAGGTCGCCGGCGACGGGTGGCACCCCGACCAGCGCGACGCGTCCACCGTGATCGACGCCGTCCGCTCCCTGGTCGACTCCGTGCTGCCCCCCGGACGTCGGACCGGCGATCTTACAGTGCGCACGACCATCGACTGGGCGCTGCAGCGCGCGGCCGACCGCGTCGTGCCGGGCCAGGCCGACGCCATCGCGCGCGAAACGGAAAGCGAATACGGCTCGGCCCCTGGCCCCGTCGAAGGGGCGTTCGTGGCACTCGATGCAGCCACCGGCGACATCCGCGCACTCGTCGGCGGCACGCAGGTCGTACGGGGTGGGTTCGACCGCGCCCTCGACGCCCGCCGCCAGCCGGGGTCGGCGTTCAAGCCGTTCGTATACGCGGCGGCGCTGAAGGCCGGTCTCTCCCCCGCGACGATGGTCCAGGACGAGCCCGTAAATATCGACCTGGGCGGGCGCATCTGGAGCCCCGCGAACTACGGCAATGAATACACGGGGCCAGTGACCATGCGTCGGGCGCTGATCATCTCGTCGAATGCGGCAGCGGTGCGGGTGAGCCATGGAGTGGGCGAGCGCGACGTCATTGCCGCCGCGCGCCGCAACGGCATCGTCAGCCCCCTCGCGCCGGTGCCGTCCATCGCCCTTGGCGCATTCGATGTGACGCCACTGGAACTGGTGGCGGGATACGCGCCATTCGCCAACGGCGGCATGCGGGTGGTCCCCCGCTTGGTGACGCAGATCGAGGCACCAGGCGGCGCGGTGCTCTGGCAAAGCGCGACGCAGCGGCAACGGGTCATGGATCCGCGCGACGCGTACGAGATGACGTCCATGCTGGAAGGGGTGGTGGATTTTGGCACGGGGCGCGAGGTGCGCGACCTGGGCGTTCAGGGACCCGTGGCCGGCAAGACCGGCACGACGAACAACAACGCCGACGTCTGGTTCGTGGGCTACACACCGACGCTCGTGGCCGGGGTATGGTTCGGGTACGACACGCCGCATGCGATCAGCCGCGACGCTACGGGTGGACGGCTGGCCGCCCCGGCCTGGGCGTCGATCCTGCGTTCGGGATGGCGCGAGCCGGCCGATTCGCGGTGGACCCCGCCGGCGAATATGGTGGCCGCCGTCATCGATCCCGAGTCGGGGCAACTGGCTGGTGTGTGGTGCCCCCAACGCGCCACGGACTGGTTCAAGCCGGGCACGGCGCCCACGGACACGTGCACCATGCACACCGAACCGCCGGCGCCGCGCATCGCCGACGGTTTCGAGAACTGGATCCGCTCCCTCGTGGAACGCGGGCTTCGGCGAATCATCCGCTTCTGATCGGGGTGCCCGGCCAAGCGTCTCCCGGCCGCGGACGTCAGAGCACGCCCACCCACCGGCTCTTGTCGTCGTTGAAGCTCGGGAAGATACGGTCAAAGGCCGTCGCACCGAGGTGCTTGCCCACGACTTCGGAGAATACGCTGCGGAAATCGGTGGTGAGCGCAAGGTCGCGATTCTCGTTGAGCTGCTCTGGTTCGAGCCCCGGCCACTTGCCGTGTACCTTGTGCCCCTGCACGTCGCCGCCGATCACGAACATCGAGCTGGCGTGCCCGTGGTCGGTGCCGCCGTCCCCGTTCTGCCGCGCCGTGCGGCCGAACTCCGACATCGTGAGAATCGCCACGTCGGCCATCCGGTCGCCGAGGTCGGTGACCAGGCCGTTGATGGACCGAGAAAAATCGTCGAGGCGCTGCGCAAGCTGACCGGTGGCGCCGCCTTGGTTCACGTGCGTATCCCAGCCGCCCACGTCGGCGAATGCGATCTCGAGCCCGACGTCAGACTTGATGAGCTGGGCGATCTGCTTCAGGTGCTGGCCGAACGTCGAATTGGGATAGACGGCGCCGTTGCGCGGCTGGTACTGCAGTGGGTTGGCGGCGCGCAACACCTTCATCGCCTCGAACATGTCGCCGCCGGCGGCGTGTACGACGTCCGACGATCCAGTCATGTACAGTGCTTCGAGCTCGGCCTCGGCGCTCCCCCCGGTGCGGATGGTGAATTCGTCGAGACTATTCATGGCCACCACGGGTGCCGCACCTTCGAGAATGCGCGGCGTCTGCGGCGTCATCGACACAGCGCGGAACGGGGTGACTTCGCATTCGGCACATGTGCCCTTGGCGGCCAGGTACCGGTTGAGCCAGCCGTCGGGAGTGCCCTTGTTGTCGGGTGTGCCGCTCTCCATGTAGTCCTGGGCATCGAAATGCGAGCGTGTGTTGCTGGGGCTTCCCACGGCGTGGACGGCGGTGAGCAGGCCGCGGTCCCATAGCGGCTTGAACGGCGCCAGCGCCGGATGGAGGCCGAAGAATCCGTCGAGGTCGATCGCCGCATTAGCCACGTCTTGCGAAGGGCGGGGAATGGCGATGGTGGGGCGCATGCGATAGTACGCGGTCTCTCCGTGCGGCACGACGACGTTGAGCGCGTCTGCCGCCCCGCGCTGGAAGATGCAGATGAGCGTCTTGCCTTTCTGCGCTCTTGGCAAGCCGGCGGCGAACACGCTCCGTCGGAGGAAACTCGGGGACAGCCCCATCGTGACGAGCGCCAGCGCTCCCGACTTCATGAACACTCGGCGATTCATAGCAGCCTCCCGTTACCTACGTTGAAATTCCGGCGCACCCAGCGCGAGCCCCACGACCAGTTGCAGGCCGGTGAGGTTGAGCGGACGCGTCAGAATCGATCCGCCGCCGCCCCCCCGGCCGCCACGGCCGGCCACACCCAAGGTGCCGCCGCCTCTTCCGCCCCGCGCCCCGCGTCTGGCACCTCTCGGATTGGACGACGCTGGGTTGGCCATGTTCGCGATCGAATCGGTTCGTGCTTTGCTGAGAAACGGGTTCCGACCCGTGAGCAGCACGTCGCGCGTGACCTGAGATACCTCGCCCCCGAGGATCGCCTTGATCACCCCGTCCACCTGGTCGTCGTGCGGCGCGCGCGCGAGGTCGCGGGCGTAGGGCCAATTGGTGAACGCGGCCCCCGGCAGCCGCCCGCTGGCAAGCAGCAATCCGAAGTTGATGCGATTGAGGATGGCACCGGTGTTCATCCAGGCGTCGCCGCGGTCCGGCCAGCCGTCGGGTGTCTGTCGCCCGAACGCGGGTTGGCCAAGCAGCCCCACCAGGCCGGCGAGGCGGGGTGTGGTGTCCGGCCGGGCGTCGAGCGCGCGGAGGCCGCTCACCACCACCTCGAATGGCGTTTTCACCTTGGCGCGGTAGGCCGCCGTGCTGAAGAATTCTGGTGACGTGACGATGGTTCGTACAACTGCTCTTATATCGCCGCCGGTGCGCAGGAAGGTCTGGGCGGCGCGGTCGACGAGAGCTGGGGGCGGGCTGTCGCTCACGAACCGCACCACCAGCTTGCGGGCGAGGAAGTGCGCTGTGGCGGGGCTGCGCGCCAGGATGTCGAGTACATCCTCCCCGTCCTCCTCGCCGCGGCCGGCGGGAATCTGGTGGCCCAGCACCACCTTGGCATCGGCGTCGTGCATCTGAGGACGGAAGATGAATGCCCCGGTGCGCTGGTCGATGCTCCAGCCGGTGAAGCAGCGCGCCACCTCGATCACGTCGTGCTGGGTGTAGCCGCCCTCCACGCCGAGGGTGTGCAGTTCCATCAATTCGCGCGCGTAGTTCTCGTTGAGCCCGCGCTTGCCCGCCCGTTGCAGCCGCTGCACGGCTTGCGCGCGCTGGTCGGCGGGCAAGTCGCGGAGTCGCGGGGGGAGTTGGTACGGTCGGGCCCGGCCCAGGGCAGCGAGCACGCGCTGCCGCTGCGCTGCCGTGGCCACCCGGCCATTGGCCATGAGCGTCGAGTGCGTACTGTCGGCCTGGCTCTCCCAGTTGTCGAGATAGAACAGCATGGCCGGGCTGTGCGCCACGGCCCCCAGCAGATCGCGGAACTTACCCAGGGCATGCGGGCGGATGACGTCGCGATCGTAGGCATTGAGGAAGTTGCGAGTCTGTCCCTTGCCCACGTATACGCTGAAGTGGTTCTCCCAGAATTCCACCATCACTTCGTTCAGTTGCCGCTCGCTCAGCACGGCTCGCGCCAGCTGGGCAGAAACCAACTCGTTGATCGGACCTTGGACGCGCTGCTGGAGTTCCCGCAGCTGGGGGTTGACCCGCAGAACCTGCCGCTGCGCCTCGGCCTGCGACGTACTGTCGTCGCCCTTCATCCGCCGTTGAATCTGTCTGCGCGCCTCCTGCACCTCGCGGAACGTCTGCACAATGTCGCCCGTGGGTGTGTCCAGCAGGTGGTACTGGGCAAGGGCTGAGTCGGCCACGTGATCGTCGATGCGGTCGGGCGTGAGTTGAAGCGAGATCCACCGGTCCACGCCCATCGCCCGCACCTTGTCCACGTCACCTGGGCGAGGGCCGTATGCCAGCCGGTTGAGCACCTGCAGCACCTGCTGGTCGGGCAACTGCTCGCGCAGGGTCGCGACCGGCGCCGCGGCGGGCGCGGGATCCTGGACCGGAGCGGGCGCGGTCGATCCGCTGGCGCACGCGAAGGCCGCGCCGACAGCGGGTAGCCATAGCCACATCTTGGTTCGCAACCGCATCGAGACCTCTCCCGGTTCTGGAGACTCGGCTGGTGAGACGGATAGGAGGGCCGGCCCGTTAACGAAACCGACCAGAAGTGTGACGTCGGCGCTTGCGAGAGTGAGGCGGTTTGGCGTACGGTTCGGTGACACCGGTCACCAAGACCTCTCGTGCAGTGTGGACCGGTGGGCCGTCACTCCCGTCACGCCAACGCATGCCCGACCTGATGGACGTCATCTCGGCCACGCTCGCCGAGACCAACGCCGCCACCCGACCGGTGTCCCTGGTGTCGATCGAACTCGATCGGCTCCAGGCGCTACAGTTGGCAGTCGGCCCCGCGGGCGCCGACGAGATCTGTGAACAGATCGCCCAGATGCTGCAGAAGATCCTGCGCACCGGCGACTATGTGCAACGGGTCTCCGATGGTGAACTGGTGGTCATGCTGCTGGGCGCGGGTGCGAAAGACGCCCGCCAGGTGGCCAGCCGCATGGGCGCGGCAGTGCGCGGCCACGAATTCGTGCCCGCGACGCCGCCGCGGGTGGCCGGCCCGCCACCTCGCGTGACGATCTCCTCCGGCGTGGCTGCCGCACCCGATCACGCCGCCGACCCCGAGTCGCTCGTGGCGGCGGCCCGCCGGGCCCGCGTTACCGCGGCGCAGCGCGGCGGCGACAGCTTCGCGATGGCGACGGGCCTCGTGGCCGGCCAAGTCGTGGCGATGCCCGACATAGTGCGATTCGCCGGGCGCCTGGCCGAGCGGCGCACGTTGTTCCGTCTGCTCGACGAAGCGGCGGCCGGCCGCCCACGCGTTGTCTCGATCGTGGGCGACGCCGGGAGCGGCACGCTCACACTGGCGCGCCAGCTCGAACCCGAAGTACGGCTGCTCGGCGGATCCATGGTGTATGGGCACGGCCGACAGATGGCGGTGCGCCAGCCGTACGGTCCGTGGGCCGGCGTGCTGCAGGCGATGCGCCGCGTGGCGCCGCCGCTCGACGAACTGTGGCGAGAGCTGCCCAAGCTCGTCCCGGAGCTCCCGCGCGAGGGCAAGCTGGCGGCTGGCACGAAGTACCGGCTTATGGAGGAAATCGCCGCATGGCTGCGCGCCGCCTCAGCCAAATGGCCGCTCGTCGTGGTGCTCGACGAGATGCAGTGGGCCGACGAGGCGTCCTGGGACACCCTCGACCATCTCGTCGATCAGCTGGCCAACGAACAGATCCTCATCTGCATCACGATGCGCACGGGCGTGGAATACACACCGGCTGCCGAGCGGCGGGCCGCGCTCCGCGGCCACGCCGGATTCGAGGAGCTCCAGCTTTCGCAGCTCACACGCGACGAGGTGAAGCGGTGGCTGGAAGCGTCTCTCGACCACCAGGACGTAGCTCGCGAATTTCTCGCGTACGTGTACCGGTACACCGAGGGCAACCCCTTCCTGCTCACCCAGTTGATGCGCGATCTGGCCGAAGGCGGCGCGCTCTGGCGCGAAGGTGAACGGTGGCAGTGGAAGCCGGTCTCCGAACTACGCCTGCCCCCGGGCATCGACGGTATCGTGTCGCGCCGGCTCGACGGACTATCCGCTGCGACCCGCACCGTACTCGCCACCGCCGCCGTGGTGGGGCGGGAATTCGACGTGTTGCTCATGGAGGCCGCGGGCGCGGGAAGCGTGCATGCCGTGGAAGCGGCGATCGACGAGGCGCTGGAACGCGGCATTCTCCAGTACACCTACGAGCGGCGGCGCAAAGCGTTCCTTTTCGCGCACGAATCCATCGCCGACGTCCTAGTGCGCTCCATGCCGGCCGAAACGCTGCGGCTCCAGCACGAGCGGGTGGGTCGTGCCATGGAGGCTCGTGAGGAGGGGACGGCGGCCGAAATCGCCCTACACTACGACGCCGCGGAGGTGGCGGGAGACGCCTATCGCACTGCGCTCCAGGCGGCGGCCGAAGCCGAAGGGGTGTACGCCCTGCAGACGGCGCGCGACCTGCTGCAGGTAGCAGTGCGCAACGCCGCCGCGCCGGACCAACTGGCCGAGGCGCGCGTGCGCCTGGCACAGGTCGCCGACGCGATGGGCCGCTACGACGAAGAGGAGGAGCTGTGCGACCTGGCCATCGACTGGTTCGCCGGTCGAGGCGACCACCGCCGCGCCCTCACCCTGCGCCGCATGCGGGAACGGGCGCGCAAGGAGTTGGGCCAGCCGGCTCGCCGTTCCCTCGAGGCACTCCGCGCCATGGATGCGGAGGCGGCTCGGCTTGGGTTCGACGAGGAACGGGTGGCCGTGCTCACATTGCTCTCGCAGGTGCACGGCCGACTGGGTGAGCCGCGGGAATCGGCGCGTATCGCCGCTGAGTGCGCGGAGATTGCCGAGCGTGTGGGCGACCCATCGCTCCTGGCCGAGGCGTTGAACCGCTTGGCCATCACACTCGAGTCCGAATCTCCAGCGCGGGCACGCGAATACTACCAACGCGCGCTGGAGTTGTTCAGGCAGACCGGCGACGTGCGTGGACAGGTGCGCTGTTACAACAGCCTCGGCATCGTGGCCCAACTCGAGAGCCGGATGGACCTGGCTCACGAGGCCCTCAGCACGGCGATCTCGCTGGCCCGGGCGGCGGGGATGCCCGACGTATGGGGCACCGCGGCGCTGAACTTCGGGGTCATGTCGCAGAAGCTGGGCGATCTGGAGCAGGCTCGCAATCTGTTTCGGGAAGCGCTGTCGTTGTTCGCCAATGTGAAGAACAGCGAATTGCAGCTACACGCGCTGTTCAACATGGCGCACGTGGAGCGCGAGCTCGGAGAGTATGCTTCGAGTACGGAGTTGTACGAATCGACTGCCTCGCTGGCTCAACGCATTGGCCAATCGGACGTGGAGATCGGCGCTCGCGCCGGGGAAGGATTGTGCCTCCTCGCGGTGGGCCGGCTGGCCGACGCTCGACGACCCTTGGCCGAAGCGGAAAGCCGGATGGCCCCGCGCAGCGAGTGGTTCCAGGGACGCGAGTTGGTGGAGTGCTTGCGGGTGCTTGTGGCAGCGGCGGAGCGACGGAACACTGACGCGCTGCAGCAGTTCGAGAGCGCCCGCGCCCTGGCAGACAGCGCTGATCTATTCAGCGCCGCATGGTTGACGGCCGCCTGCGCCACGGCCCTGTTCGAGATCGATCCTGGGGTGACGCGTGCGGCAGTGGAGCGGTACGCATCACGGGTGGCGTCGCTGGGATTCACGACGCTGACCGAGAAGTTCAGGTCGCTCGAGTTCGAGGGGTGATATGGACCACAAGCGAATTCGGCGGTCTGACGTGGCATCTCGATCACAGACCTGATTCGCGGCCGTTACCCGATAGGAACGCTGCGGGGGGCTCTCCGAAGGGCGCCTGACCCCCGGAACTCCTTCCTTATAGATAGGTGGAATTCGACGCGCAGGTGCTGATCCGCGGGCAGGCTCGCCATGCTGGACGGCGTCCCCCGCCTCCCGGCCGCTCCCGACGGCCCCATGACCCCGCCCTACTCGCTCGAGCGCCCGGCCGTCGGTTGCCCAGACGGCCGGTCGGGTTCGAACCTTCGCCGCGCCGAGGTGTTTCGTGGCACGGGCACGCTCCCACTCGTCGGCCCGACGGGTCTCCGCGGACTTCAACCGGCGATCCGATCCATAGGCGAGCCGCGGCCAACTGGCCGCGCGCGGTGGCCGTCTTGTGATTGCGGTCACGTGGGGGCTCCGCGTCGCCGAGGTTCCCACCGTCCGAAGTGACGCGACAGCGGTTCTGCGGGTTGACAAGGAAATGCGGTGTGCGCGCGGGAACGAAACATCGGCATACGTGTTTGTGGCAGTGGATGCTCGACCGCGGTTGAAACTTCGTGCGGCGCGCACTCGTTGAGGGAGCGAGGCGATGGTGTGGCAGCAATTCGACAGGAGGGGATCATGGACATCCTCGTGATGCTCGAGGAGAACCCCGACCATTCGCCGGTGCTCGCGCATGTGAACTCCGTCCCGGCGCCGCTCGATTCGGAGCGGCCGTCGCGGGATATCGTGACGCTGTATGGCGACCCGAGTGCGGAGTCTGTTGCGTTGGCGTTGGCGGCGGCGGTGGAATGCCACCGTACCTGGGAGGGGGAAGGTGTAGGGAATCTGGAGTCCATCCGCCATCTGGGCGTGTGGGCGGAACGTGGCGCCGTGGGTGACGCGGCGTGGCGGGACAGCACGGGGCAGCTCGTGACGCGCGACCTGGAGATCCCGTTGGACATTCTCCATGCGACGGCCACGCTGCTGATGCGGGAATGCGGCCAGGTGATCGGCCGTCTCGTAGCCGGGCTGTCCATGCCCGATTGGCCCGAAGGGGCCCGACGGGCGATTGCGGTGTCGTTGGGGCCAGTTCTGGGGCTCACGGCGCCGATATTGAGACCGTTGGAGTCGGTGCTGGAGCAATGGCGTGAGGCAGACAGTCTGGCCTTTGACTACGAGGGGGGGGAGTAAGACGATACCTGACGTGTCAGAGCGGTGAGCCCCGGGGAGCGCCTACGCGCTCCCCGGTGGCGTCTTCGGGGGTACCTTGACGAACCCCCTTCCGATTGGCCACGCTTCGGGCAGGGAGGTCTATCGTAGCGTGCCACGGCAGTCCATCCGCACCATGCCCCACCGCCCCTCGGGCGGGGAGCGCGTTTTCACCGATGCGCTTGGCCGCACGTGGAGCGCGGCCTTCGTCAAAGGGGAAGCCGGCGGGCCAGACGTCGCGGTCTTTACTTGCGTCAGCGAGGTGCGACAATCGGGCCGCGCAATTGCCGTGGATCTGCCCGGCAGTGTCGGCGACGTCGAAGAGGATACTCTCCGCGCCTGGCTGCTGGTCGCGCCGCGAATCGGCACACTTACCTGAGCGGATGAGGATCGGCCAATGCCAGAGTACCGCGGATCGGAGATCCGGAATGTAGCGGTGGTGGGGCACGGGGCGAGCGGCAAGACCAGTCTGGTCGATGCGCTCGCCTTCGTGTCTGGAGCCAGCAGGCGCCATGGCTCGGTGAAGGACGGGACCTCACTCACCGACACGGCCCCGGAAGAATTGGAACGCGGCTATTCGATCAACCTCGGCTGCGCCTACGCCGAGTGGATGAACACCAAGATCAACCTCATCGACACCCCGGGATATCTGGACTTCCTGGGCGACGCCGTGGCCGGCCTGGCGGCGGCCGACGGCGCCCTGTGCGTGGTGAACGCCACGGCGGGAGTCGAGGTGGGCACGGAGCGGATGTTCCGTGAGACCGTTAGGCGCCGACAGCCGGTGCTGTTCGTTGCGTCCATGATGGACAAAGAGCACGCCAGCTTCGATGCCGTCTATGATCAGATCCGCGAACGGCTCACCACGAAGGTGATCCCGGTGGAGGTGCCCATCGGCGAAGGCCCCGAGTTCCATGGCATCATCAACCTGTTCTCCAAGAAGGCCCACCTGTACAGGCAGGGGGTGAAGGGCGGGAACTACGACGAGGTGGACATCCCGGCTGAGTTGCAGCCGGTGTTCGACAAGTACTACGAGCAGCTCATCGAGACGATCGCGGCCACCGACGATGATCTGCTCGAGCGCTACCTGGAAGGTGGGGAGATCCCACGCGAGGACGCGCTCAGGGCCATGAAAGAAGCCATGAAGCAGATGGAGCTCTTCCCCTTGTTCTGCGTTTCGAGCGAACTCAACTACGGCACGCAGGCCGTGCTCAGCACGGTAGTGGAACTGATGCCGACGGCTTTCGCGATGGAGGAACTGCACGCCTTCAAGGGCGCCGAGGGCGATCACACGGTGGAGATCCACTGCGACGATCAAGCCCCGCTCGCCGCGCTCGTGTTCAAGACGATGTCGGAGCCGCACGTGGGCGAGGTGAGCTATTTCCGCATCTTCTCCGGCAAAATCGAGGCGGGCGCCGAGGTGTTCAATGCCACGCGCGATGGGGTCGAGAAACTCGGCCATCTCTCGATCTCGCAGGGCAAGGACCGTACGGAGATGCCCGTGCTGTACGCGGGCGACATCGGGTGTGTGGCCAAGCTGCGCAATACGCATACCAATGACACGCTGTCCACGCGCCAGCATCCGGTACGGTTGCCGCAGATCGCCTTTCCCGAGGGGGTGCTGCAGATGGCGGTGCACGCTGCCGCCCGGGGGGACGAGGAGAAGCTGCAGGCCGGTCTGCATCGACTCCACGACGAGGATCCGACCTTTGAGATGCACTACAACGCCGAAACGCATGAGACGATCGTGTCGGGTCTCGGCGAGCGGCATCTCGAAGTGACGATGGGCAAGCTCAAGCGGAAGTACGGGGTCGATGCCGAGCTCACCAAGCCGAGCATAGCGTACCGGGAAACACTCCGTGGCACCGCCGAGGGCCAAGGCCGCCACAAGAAGCAGAGCGGTGGGCGCGGCCAGTTCGGCGACTGTTGGGTGCGGTTTGCCCCGCTGTCGCGCGGGGCAGGCTACGAGTTCGTGGACAAGATCGTGGGCGGCGCGATCCCCAGCAAATTCATCCCAGCGGTGGACAAGGGGATCCAGGAAGCGTCAGTGCGGGGCGTGCTCGCTGGCTATCCCCTCGTGGACTTCAAAGCGGAGCTGTTCGACGGGTCGTTCCATACCGTAGACTCGAACGAGATGTCGTTCAAGATGGCGGGGATCCTGGGCTTCAAGGCCGTCGCCCCGAAGTGCAAACCGGTGCTACTCGAGCCCCTCGACGAACTCGAGATCGTCACGCCGGAGGAGTACATGGGCGACGTGTTGGGCGACCTGTCGGCCCGTCGAGGCCATATTCTCGGCACCGAGGCGACCGCCGACGGAACGCGCGTGCGGGCGGTGATCCCGCAGGCTGAGTTGCACATGTACGCGAGTGCGTTGCAGTCGATGACGCAGGGGCGGGCCGTGTTCACTCGTCGTTTCCGCGGGTACGAAGAGATGCCGGCCGACGCTGCGCAGCGCGTGATCGCGGAGTCGGCCAAGGAACACGAAGAGGTGATGGCGCACTGACGCCGCGCCGGCGGACACTTTCCCCCAACCCCCCAACTTCCATGCGCATCAATTCGCTGGTTCTTTGCGTCGCCCTGGCTGCCTCGGTGGGCGGCTGTGCCCCCAGTGGCACGCCCAGTTCATCGGCGCCCACGCCGAGCCACCGGTTCGATCTGATTACCGCGGACGAACTCGCCGGAAGGTCGTTCGCCAACGCATACGATGCAATCCAACAGCTACGGCCGTCGATGCTCGCGCAGCGCGGTGGCGCGGCAAGTTCGTCGTTGAGGTCCGGGCCACCCGCCCTCCAGGTCTACGTGGACAACACCAGCATCGGAGGGGTGTCCGGCCTACGCGACCTCCCGGCAGGTGGCATCAAGGAAATCCGTTACCTGAGTCCGACCGACGCCACGCAACGATTCGGGACTGGCAACGCCGGTGGGGCGATCGTGATTTCCACCCATTGATGCCCCGGCGGTCCGCCGAGCACGGCGGACCGCCAGGCGTGTGCGCTCGTCAGCCCGTCTTGCGGCGCCGCTGACGCACGGTTTTCTTGGCCGGGTTGGCGCTCTGGATGGGCAGGACCGCCGGATCCTGCTCCGCGGCCGCGCCGCACGCACTGGCCGTGACCAACGGCCGGGGCTGCTTGTAGGTGAACCGCTTGCCCTCGTAGTTGCGGAAGATCACTTCGTCCTCCGTGATCTTTTCCACGTACTCGGGCAGGAGGGGTACCTTGCCACCGCCGCCGGGCGCGTCGATGCAGAAATGGGGAACGGCCAGGCCCGAGGTCCATCCACGCAAGGCCTTCACGATCTCGAGCCCGGTCTCGACCATGGTCCGGAAGTGCTCGCCGCCTGCGACCTGGTCGGCCATGTACAAGTAATACGGGCGCACGCGCGCCTTAAGGAGCTTCTGCATCAGCTCCTTCATGATCTCCGGGTTGTCATTCACGCCACGGAGCAGAACCGTCTGGCAGCCGAGCGGCACCCCGGCATCGGCCAGGCGTCCCAGTGCCGCCACCGTGGCCGGCGTGAGTTCGCTGGGGTGGTTGAAGTGGGTGTTCATGTACACCGGATGGTACTTCTTTACCATCTCGCAGAACTCGGGCGTGATGCGCTCGGGCAGATGCGCCGTGATCCGGCTCCCGATGCGGATGATTTCCACGTGCGGGATCTCGCGCAGCCGCTGGAACAGGTATTCCAGGCGTCGATCGGAGAGCATCATCGGGTCACCGCCGCTCATGATGACGTCGCGGATTTCCGGATGGCTGCGGATGTACTCGAATGCCGACTCGTACTGATTGAGCGGGATCTTCTCGGGGTCGCCCACCTTCCGGCGGCGGGTACAGAAGCGGCAGTACGACGCGCACACCGGGCTCACGAGGAACAGGGCACGGTCGGGATACCGGTGGGTGATGTTGGGTACCGGAGAGTCGCCGTCCTCGTCGAGCGAGTCGATCACGCCGTCCACAATGTCCAGTTCCTGAACCGTGGGAACGTACTGATTCCAGATCGGGTCGCCCACTTCCTTGATCTGGGCGAGCACGGCGGGGGTGAGCCGCATCTGGAAGTTGTCGAACGCCGGCTTCAACGCGTCGACGTCGATGACGTCGGGCCCGAAACGCTCGGCCAATTTGTCGAGCGTGTCGACGCCCGTGTGGAGGAGTTGCTGCCAGTCGCTCATGGCGGTTACGCTCCGCTTGGTGCGGGTGAGGGAGGACTCTCGAGGTGCCGCGTGAACACCAGCCGGTCGTCGGCCGGGCCGTAAAAATCCCGGAGTCGCGCCGCCACACGGTAGCCGCGCGCGTCGTAAAACCGTCGTGCCGCTTCGTACCCGTCCCGTCCCGACGTCTCCACCACCACGAGCCGCGCCCGGCGCTCGGCCAGGCGCCGCTCGACCTCGGCCAGCAGCCTCGACCCCACCCCGCCTCCCTGGTGCACCGGATCGACGGCGATCCAGTAGACGTCGTACGTCCCTTCGGTTCCCGGCGTTGCGCCATAGCAGCAATATCCGGCGAGAGACCCCGCACGGTCGAACGCCGCCACGAATTCATAATCCTCGGGCGGAGTTCCCGGTGTCAGGGTCGTCTCGTCGAACAATGCGAGTGCGACCTCGATCTCCTCATGGCTGAATGCATGCGACGCACGGAGCAGCGTGTCCAGCGCCGTGCGATGCGGGGCGTCGAGCGGACCGAGCGTATACATCAGGAGGCCTGAAGTGCGCTGTCGAACAGGTCGGTCTCGAGGGTCGGATCGACCCCGCCCGAGAGCTTGAACGCGAGGGCCCACAGCCGGTCGGCGTCGCCGACCTCGACCCGCCGACGGGCGCCGAGTTGGCTCACGGAGCGAATGAGACGAGGATAGCTGATGCCGGCCACCTTGGCCATGCGCGCGAGTCCGGCATCAGCGGCGATATCGGGGTTCGGATTCACTTCGAGAATCCACGGCCGGCCGTCGGCGTCGATGCGCATATCGACGCGGCCGTAGCCCTGGCCACCCACCAGGCGCCAGGCGGCGATGGCGATCCGCCGCACCTCCGCGTCCAGTTCAGGCGACAGTTCGGCGGGACAGCGCGGCATCGTCCCGGTGTCCTCGTTCGATCCTGCCTCCCACTTCGACCGGTAGCTCACGATTCGCCACATTCCCTTGGGCAGGCCGTCGAACTGGATCTCGGCCACGGGAAGCACGGTGTCTCCCAGAATGCCCACGTTTACCTCGCGGCCGTCCACGAAGCGCTGAACCAGCACCTCGGTCCAGCGATCGAGCATCGCCTCGACACGCCGGGTTAGCGCGCGCTTGGTGCGCACCACTGACTTCTGCTCGATGCCGATGGAGGCATCCTCCGCCGTCGGCTTGCAGATAGCCGGGTACCCGATCGAGTACAGGGGGTCGCCGCGGCGGAAGGCAGCGAACGTCGGTACTGGCAGCCCGGCCTGGTCGAGTAGCGCGTTGACCACGTGTTTGCGCAGACAGAGCGCCGTCGTGAAGCTGGAGCTGCCGGTGTAGGGCAGGCCAAGCATCTCGAGCACCGCGATCACGGGCGGCTCGAGGGCCGCGATGCCGTCCACGCCCTCGCACATATTGAAGACGAGATCGAACGATCCCTTGCGGAGCCGCTCGATCCAGCGGCCGTCGACACGTACTGGCACTCGCGCGACCGTATTCCCCTCGGCCGTCAGAGACGTTTCGATAGCTTCGACAGTCTCGAGGATGGCAAGGTCGGGAAAGGCGGCGACAGCGGATGCTCCGTCGAACAGAATGGCGATTCTCACGGCACACTCCTGCGCTGGAGGGCGAGACCTTGCCGCTCGGCGGCATGGACAAGACAAGCCTGGATCAGCTCGTCGTACGACAGCCCGGCCGCACGCGCGGCCTTGGGCAGGCAGGAATGATCCGCAGGGTCGGGCAGGATGCCCGGGAGCGGATTGATCTCGATGATATGCGGGGTACCATGGCGGTCCAGCCGAACGTCGATGCGCGACCAGTCGCGGCAGCCGACGGCGTGGTACGCGCCGAGCGCGGTCTGTTCGATCGCCGCGCGCAGCTCTGGGGAGAGTTGCGCCGGGCACTCGAAGATCTCCAGCGGATGGTCGCGCGTGTCCCACACCCACTTGGCCTCGAACCCGTAAATCGGTACGGCGCCCTCGGGCAGCGTCTCGAAGCGCATGCCGACGAGCGGAAGCACCTGGGCCGCTGGCCCATTGCCGAGCACGCCGCAGGTGAACTCGGCTCCCGGCAGGTACTCCTCGGCAAGTACAGGCTGCTCGTAGAGCTGTAGCAGTTCGCGCCCGCGGGCGAGGAGTTCGCCGGGGTCACGCACGAAGTTGCGCTCGGTGATGCCCTTGGACGAGCCTTCCTGGACGGGCTTGAGGAACAGCGGATAGCGCGGGGTCGAGGCCGTCGCGCGCGGGTGGCCACCGGCGGCAAGCGCCCTGAGGTCCGCTTCCGTTTCCACGAGCACGAACCCGGCCGTGGGGATCCCGTGGGCCGCGAGCACCTGCTTGGTCCGCGCCTTGTGCAAGCAGAGGGACAGCGTGAACGGATCGCTGCCCGAGTAGGGAACGCCGTAGAACTCGCAGATGGCCGGTACGTGGGCCTCGCGGTTGGGCCCCTGCAGGCCCTCGGCGATGTTGAACACGAGGTCGGGTCGCGTTTCGCGGAGGAGGGCGGGAAAGTCGGCATCGGCCTCCAGCCGGATCACATCTCCGAATGCCGCGAGGGCGTCGGCGACGGCGTCAATGGTCTCCGCCGAGTCCCACTCGGCGTAGACATCGTCGCTCGGCGTGGGAATGGAGGGCGCGACAAGTCCCGTGCCACCGCCGTTCGCGGCGAAAGGGCTAGTCGGGACAGAGGGGGAGATCCGGGACCTCGGGTCCCGGCGCGTACCTGGCGGCTCGTCGTCGGCGTCGACCGCGTCTGTAGCAGCGTGCGATGCGGGAGCCGACTCAGGCTTTTGATTGTACGCGAAACCGATACGCGTCATCCGTTCTCGAAAGGACGCGGCAAGATACGCTCCGCGAATTCGTCGCGCAACGGGAAAAAGGCGGCGTCGCGCATCCGCTTCACACTTTGTGGTAAGAGATGCGCGCGGCCTCGCGGCGGTCCTCCGCCATGTAGACCTCGAAATCCGAGAAGAACCCCGGCGCTTCGGCTCGCAGCACCCGAAGGACCGCCAGCGCGGCGCGGCGGATCTCCATCTCCGCTCCCTCGCTCGACCGCAGTTCGAGCATCGTCCGCCAGGCGCGCGCGTTGCCGGTGACCACGATCTTGGTTTCGGTGGAGTTGGGGAGTACGCCACGCGCTGCCTCACGGGCCATCTTCCGCCGATGGACCCGGTCGGCTACCCAGGAGTAGCGCTCCATCAGCTGCTCCACGAGTGCCACATAGGCGGCCTGGGCCGACTCGATCTGGGCGCGCCACGCCGCCTCGAGCGCCTGGTCGCCGAGAATGGCGGGTGGCACGACGAAGGCGGCGTGGGACTCGTCCACATAGCGCTGCGAGAGCTGTGAGTACGCGAAACCCGCCCGATGGCGGACCAGTTCGTGGGTGAGTGACCGGCTCACGCCCTCGAGCAGCAGCGAATAGTTGGCGTGCTCCAATACGCTGCCGTGCCCCTGCTTCTTGATGTTCTCCAGGTATTCGCGCGTGGCGCGCTTGGCCGGGTTGTGCTGACTCATATAGCAGAGCCGCCCGGCGAACTCGGCCAGTCGCTCTCCGTCGGTGCTCTCCCCCTGCCATTCGACGAGCAGGTGCGAAGGCTCGGCAAAGTCAGGGCGCGCCAGGACGGTGACGCGGGGCTCGGTGAAGAACTCGGGGGCGGGCATGGAGAATGGGGGTGGGAGGGTAGGACGGCGAACGGCGGAACGCAGTTTCTTCAGTTCTTCCGTCCCACGGCAGAACCGCGCGGTAGTCTGCGCGGGAGCCAATGCGCTTCCTCTATCAAGATTCTACGGGTGCCTCCAGCAAGGCAAGTCGGTATTCCCCATACCCGCGATCGCGTTCCACCGTCTCGAGCGCGCTGGCCGCGGCAGTCGGAAGGGGCGGGAGTGCGGGATCGTACTTCACGTCCTTCAGCGGCTGCTGGCCGGGCAGCGGCACCTTCACGCCGGGGTTCAGAATGCCGGCGGGGTCGAAACAGCGCTTGACCAGGGCGAACCGTTCGCGGGCGGCGTCGGTCCACACGCGCGCGAGGAGCGGGGTCCGTAGGCGGCCGTCGCCGTGCTCGCCGGTCAGCGTACCTCCGAGCGACGCAGTGAGCGCCACGACGCTGTCCAGGATTCCGTCGAGCTTGGTGCGCCAATCCCGCTGGCTTACGTCGATGAGAGGATTGACGTGAATGTGGGCGTCGCCGGCGTGGCCGAAGATCACTCCCTTGACCTTGTGCCGCTCGAGCACGGCGCGCACGCCCCGCACGTAATCGGCCAGGTGTTCCGGCGGGACGGCGGCGTCCTCGACGAATTGCATAGACTTGAGCGACGGGTCGAGGCGGGAAAGGATGGGGCTCACGGCGTGCCGCAGTTCCCACATCTCGTGCTCCGCATTGGGGTCGAGGGCCAGCGTGACACCCGCGGCACCGATGCGCCGGAATGCCTGCTCAATGGCCCGGGCCCGGGCACCGACATCACGTGTTGACTCACCCTCCAACTTGACCAGCAGCACTCCCTCGACCCCCGGCACCACGGGGAGCGGCGTGCCCCCCGAGCCGGCGACCTCCAGGAAGGTGCGGTCCAGCAGCTCGCAGGCGCTGGCGCCGAGCTGGCGCGCCTCGGCGGCGGCGCGCACGGCGGCGTCGAGCGATCGGAACTCACCGAGCAAGCTGGCGCTCGCCGCCGGCGTAGGCTCCAGCCGCAACTCAAGTTCCGTGAACAGCGCCAGGGTGCCCTCGCTGCCCACGAGCAGGTCTACGAATTCACCGCTCGAGGCGTATTCCGCCGTGGCGTATCCCGACGAGTCCTTGAGCACACCGCGATGCACCGAGGGCGTGACGCGCTCCCGCCGCACAATCGCGTCGTGCGCGTCGCGCATGAACCGGTCGATCCCCGCGACTTCCCGCGGGGCGGTGACGCCCCGGCGGAGTTCGGCGGCCGAGCTGTCGTCGAACACGCAGCGCAGCGCCTGCACCCAAGGACGCATCGGGCCGTGGCGCATGGTCTGCGCGCCGGCGGCGTTGGTGGCCGCCATCCCGCCCACGGTGCAGAACTCTCCGCTCGACGGGTCCACGGGAAAGCGAAGTCCTACAGCGCGCGCCGCGCGGTCCACTTCGCCGCGCAGCACACCGGCGCCCACGCGCACCGTGCGCGTCTGCTGGTCCACGTCGCCCATCGTGCGGAACCGGCTCAGGTCCACGGCGACGCCCTCACCCACGGCGCCCCCAGCCATCCCGCTCCCCGATCCGCGGGGGATGATCGCCATGCCGTCCCGATGGGCCCAACCGACGAGCGTCTGCAGATCCCGCTCATCGGCGGGAACGGCGACGGCGGCCGGCCAGCAGCGGGTGATGCCCGCCGCCTCTCCATACACGGCGCGAGCCGCGTCGTCGGTGCGAAAGGTACCGCGAAATCCTGGAGGCGCAGAAATGCTCACGCGATCGACTTCCTGTTGGTGGAGGCTCCGGCCCGAAGCGCCGGAGAGACCGGCGCGATAGCTTTGGTCGTCAGCCGGCAACGCTGAAGTTAAACGAACCTCCACTGTCGCGACGACTCCGCCGCTCTCCGTGCCTCCGGCCACCTCCCGCCCCGCCCCCGATCTCCGCCTCGATGAGGCGTCGCGTTTTGCACGAGAGATTCTGCCGGCCGTCTCGCGCACCTTCGCGCTCAGCATCCGGGTGCTCCCGGGGGCGCTCGGCCAGGCGGTCACCTGTGCCTACCTGCTCTGCCGCATTGCCGATACGATCGAGGACGAGCCGCGAATGCCGGCCGCGGTCAAGGCCACCCTGTTCGACGGCTTTCTCTCCTGCTTCGACGATCCGGCGCAGGCTGACGCCTTTCCCTCCCAGACCGGGTCGATGACCGGCGATGCCGCGCACCTGCGACTCATCCGCCACACCGACCTGGTGTTCGTGATGTTCCGCCATCTTGCGCCGACCACACAGGACCATGTGCGGACATGGGTCGCCGAAATGGCCACTGGCATGCGGAAATTCGTGCTCCTCTATCCGGACGGCATCCGCATCCAGAGTCTGGAGGAGTATCGCGAGTACTGCTACTACGTGGCCGGCACGGTTGGCTACATGCTCACCGACCTCTGGCACGAACACGCTCCGAGCATCGGCCAGCACCAGTACGAGGTGCTCCGCAAGCGCAGTCGCTCGTTTGCCGAGGCGCTGCAGACGGTGAACATCCTCAAGGACGTGGCACAGGACGCGGAGCGCGAGAACGCCATCTACATTCCGGAACAGCTCCTGACGGCGCACGGGGGCAGCCACGCCACGCTCCTGGCGGGCGGCGACCCGGGCCCCACGCAGGCCGCGATGGCCTCGCTGATCGCACTGGCGTGGGAGGACCTGGAGCACGCCACGGACTATCTATTGTTGATCCCGCGCCGCGCCGCGTCGATCCGCCTGTTCTGCGCGCTGCCGCTGCTATTCGCCTACGCCACGCTGCGCGACCTCACGCGCACCCCCGCCGCCCTTCTGCATCGCGACGTCGTGAAAATCTCACGGGCCGAAGTGAAGTCGCTCACGCTGCTCAGCATGGTCGGCGTCATGAGCAACGGGATGCTGGCCTGGCTGGTTCGCCGAGCCAGCCAGCGGCCGCTGCGTATCGTGCCGGGGTTCGCGTCCGGTCAGTAGCGGCGCGCGGTTGTGCTCGCAGCCTGCGCCAGGAGCTTGAGCAGCGACGGGTTGTCCGCGCGTTCGCCCCGTTCGAGCCGGTCGAGCGTTTGCTCGAGTGCGAGCTGGGCACGCGATACCGCACTGGTGTACGCGCCGCGCGCCGCGAAGTAGCTGATCGCGCCTGCCGCCAACAGGGGTACGGGTACCACGACCAGCGCGAAATGCAGGGCGATTGCGACCGCGCTCGCGGCCGTGCCGAACGTGGTGGCGGTGGCCAGCCCGATGATCGCGTTGCGCCGCTGGCCGGATAGGTCGGCATCGAGGCGTACCAGCACCCGGCCCTCGTCAGCGGGGACGACGGTGGCACCCACATCAGTGGCCTTGGACAGTGCGTAGCCGCGACCGCCCACGTTGAACAATCGCCGCACGCCTCCCTCGAAATCCCGGCGCGGCTCCCATATGATCCGGTCCGGGAATTGACGTTTGATCTGCAGCCACTCTTCCTTCTGCATCCACACGTCGAGGGCCGAAAATACGTTTTCGGCCGTGCCTCGCACGGTGCGCTCCGCGGTCACGACGGTGGACCCGAACACCAGTCCGGGCGCCTGTGGGTGGTCACGCCGCGTCCGTTCCTCGGCCAACGCCTGCCGCAGCACTTGTGACGAAAGTCCGACCTCCTTTCCCAGATCGAGGATCTGGGCGTCGGTCATCGTATCGGCGGGCTCCCCGCTGCTCGCTTGCAGCTCAGCGGCCCGCGCCAGCACGCGTTCCAGCGCGGCGCGGTCGAGCGGTGGGCGGGGTATCGGGACCGGTGGATCAGCCATGTTTCCAATATACGGCCAATGCCCCCGGTCAGATTCCGCCGAGAGCCGTGTTGATCTGGCGGTCCATGGAAGCCTCGATCGCTGTGGGCAGCGGGAACGTGGCCACGAACGTTGCCTCCACGTTCCCCGGCGGTGGCGTGACTCCCGCCTGCCGCAGATAGAAGCGCATGAATCCGTCGGCGAACTCGGGTGCCGCGCGGTCCATGAGCATCGCGCCGGCGCGTACCGCCGCGGTCGGTGCGTACCCGGCGGCCACGCCGCTGCGCTGCTCGGCTGCCGTCGTGTTGTCGATGATCGCGGAGTTGGCGATCGACTGCACCGCCTCGTGCGCGAACCCATAAATGGGATCGTCGAGATCGGCCCGCGACTCGGGCAGGGCGACCACCATGACGTTGTGTTGCGGCGAGGCGTTCAAAGTGCGTCCTTCGCCCCCGATAACCAACGACAGGACCAACTGGCCGTCCAACTGATGGGTGTTGGTGAGAAAGCTTTGGAACCGGGGGCGCAGCGATTGCCACAACGAATCCACCGCCACGACGAGGGGCTTGCACGCCTCCTGCTGGGACACCCAGTACTGGTGGAAGAAATGTTCGGACTCGTCACCGAGTGACTGCGTGAACAGACGCAGCCATTCCCGGTCCTGCGCGGTGGGAAACATCGACGCGACGAGGGCTACCTGGACCCGCAGCGCTGGCGGGGCGGTGCGGGCGTCGCCGTCAGCACCGAGGAAGGCGTTGATCGTCTGGACCATCTCGTCCCAAGAATCAAAGTAGAGCGGCAGGAACTGGCCGTTGGTGATTTCGGCGTTCTGCGCCATGAGCGTAGCGAGCCGCTCGTGGTTGGCGTCGAGTCCGGTGAGAACATTGTCCTTGCGCCGGAGCACGTCGAGCGAGTTGCGATAGCCGCGCCGGAACACCGGCACCTGGGCCGCGTCGCGGGTAATCATCGCGTAGCCATGCAGCCACAGGTCCACATGTTCGCGCGTGACCACGGGCCAGACCGGTGCGGGGGCCGCCGCTGGCGCACGGGTGCCGCGCATTCCCGTGGCGCACCCCGATGACATCACGGCGGCCACCAGGGCCGCGCCCAACCAACCGCTCCGCATCACTCCTCCTGGCCGGTGGACCGGCCGCATGCCACGCAGAACTTCCACCCGATCTCCAACTCCGCGCCGCAGGCGCTGCAGTTCCTCACCGTGAGGTTCTGCCCGCAATGCGGGCAGAATACGATCTTGCGGTCCTGCGGCAGCTTGCCGCCGCAGTACCTGCACCGTGCCTCATCTGCCGCGGCGGCCGCCGCCGCCACTGCCGCCGGCGTGGAGAACCGGACCCCGGAACCGCCCCCCTGGGCCGGCTCCAGCCCCGTCTCCGGCGTGTGGCCCTGCCGCTGTAACGCGACCGGCGACAGCGCCACCTGCGCGTCGGCGAACTGCCGGAACGCGCCGGGATCCGGATTGGGAGACTTGAGTTCCCGCTCCAGGGCGTCGCGCATCCGATCGTCGACGATCAGATACCCGCGAACCCCGGAAAGGAGCTGCATCAGGGTCAGCTCGTAGTCTTCGTTGGTGTCCAGGGCCAGTTCACGCCGGAAATGGCGGTAGGGCAGGAGCGTCTGGTACAGTTCCGCCACCTCGAACGGCTGGCCGAGGTAGCGCGGCTGCGCGTCGCGAACTGCTTGGACGAGCACAGTGAACATGCGGTCGATGGCGTCCATCCCGTCCTCCACTAGTCGAGCAGCGTTGCCTGGGCCGCCAAGGGCAGCGGCCGCGAAGCCCGAAATCTATCCGGATGGGGGAACCCCGCCGGCTCGGCGTGCAGCCGGCCGGCCGCACGCTCCGCGCCCAGCCAGCGGTCGAACCCCGACGGCACGGAGCCGCCCGAGGCCGTCTGCTCCCGTGCGGCGTGCACCGCGAGATCGTTGGCATATTCGTTCTGCACGTGGCCGTCGTGGCCGCGTACCCACTGCCACTGCACCTGGTGCGGGCGCACGCACTCCACCGCGTCCTTCCAGAGCGCCAGGTTCTCGATCGGGCCGGCTTTGCGCCGCCAGCCGCGCGCGATCCATCCCGGCACCCATTCGCTCATGCCTTTGATCAGGTACTGTGAATCGCTGGTGAAGAGCACGCGAAAGCGGCCGCCCTTGTTGGCGATGGTCCGGAAGGCCTCGATCACGCTCCACAGGGCCATGCGATTGTTCGTCGTCGCCGGTTCGGAGCGCCAGAAATCGCGCCGCATCACTCCCCCCGCGCCGGGGCTGCGATACTCGATCACCCCGGCGGCGGCGCCGGGATTGTCTCCGTCCTGCCCGTTGCCCAGGCACGACTCGTCGGCGTAAATAGCCACGAGGGGTAACACCGGCGTGACGGTCACCGCACGACCTCGAGCCCGTCCAGCTCATCGATGAACAGGGTGAGATGATCTCCCGTCGTGGGATTGCGCGCCTCGATGGCCTCGCGCCGCTCGCGCACCGTGAGCCGCTCGGGAATGACGATGTACTCCGTGCCCCGCCGGTACACAATGATACGGTGGCCGAACTGCACCGCCCGCTCGAGCACGTCGTAGTCGCGGTGAGTCAACTCCGCCACAGTGACTCCGGTCCGGTGCCGCACCAGTTGCGAGCCAACCGCTCCAGTACTGCCGCGGCTCTCGGGATCTCTTCAATGTCCACGTATTCTTCGTCGGCGTGCGCAACGGCGATGTCGCCCGGTCCGAAACAGATCGCCGGCATTCCTGCTTCATTGAGTAACGCACAATCGGTCCAGGCGCTCATGCCTTCGGTGCGCACGGGAATGGCTTGCTGCGTCAGCGCATCGGTGAGTGCACGCACGATCGGCGCGTTTGTACTCACGTCGCTCGGGTTCTGCGCCAGGGTCACCGCGATTTCCACGCGCAGCTCGGGGCGACGGGCCCGCACCCGCGCGCACGCCGTCTCCACCTCGGCCATCACCTGGGCGGGCGTCTCGCCCGGCATCGTGCGTCGTTCGACCTTCAGTTCACAATGGTCCGGGTATGTCGACATGCCCGTGCCCCCCGCGATGAGTGAGGCGTGCAACGACGCGTGCCCCAACAGCCGGTGGGTGTGCCGCGTCAGTTCACCCCTGTCGAGCGCATCCAACTCGGCCAGCACGAGACCGGCATGGCGGATCGCGTCCACGCCCAGTTCCCACCGGCTGCCGTGCGCGGCCCGGCCCCGAAAGGTGAGCGTGATCCACACGAATCCACGGTGCGCGGGCATGACAGCGAGCCCCGTCGGCTCGGCAACGATGGCTGCATCGGCACGCACCCCGCGATCGACAAGGGCCCGCGTGCCGTGGCTCGCGAATTCCTCGTCGACCACCGCAGCGACGATCAACTCGCCGTGGGAAAGGTCATCGGCAGCGAGCGCGGCAGCGGCGCACATGGCGGCCACCCCCGCTTTCATGTCCGCGGCGCCGCGGCCGTAGATGCGGCCGTCGCGCTCCTCGGCGTCAAACGGGGCGTGACGCATGCCTTCAACGCCCACCACGTCCAGGTGGCCGTTGAATAGCAGCGCATTGGCTCCCGGCGTGCCCACGCGCGCGATCACGTTCGGACGGCCAGGGGCCACCTCCTGGACCTCCACGCGAAACCCCCATGCCTCGAGTACGCCGGCGAGCAGTCGCGCCGCCTCGCCTTCGCCTGGGCCGCCGGACACGAGCGACGGATTACGGGAATCGGTGCGAACGAGCGCGCGGGTCAGGCCTACGGCGTCTCCGCGTTCCAGTCGCATGCGACAAGTCCTTCCTCGTCGAGAGTGAACGGCACCAATTCGCCCAATTCGGCCACCGCCCGCCGCACCGCGTCTTCCACGCCGTGCCGTGCGATGGCCACCACGCACCCGCCGCCCGAAGCGCCGGTTGCCTTCACGCCTGTCGCGCCGGCCCCGTGCGCCCGTTCGACGATGGCGTCGATGCGGGCCGTGGGGATGGACGGATGCAGCGACCGCTGATACGTCCAGTGTTCATCCACCAACGCGCCGAGCGCGTCGACGTCGGCGCGCGCCAGCGCCGCGAGCATCTGTTGCGCCAGGTCGCGCAGGCGTGCGAGTGCGAACGTTACACGCTTCTCTCCGCGGCGGTAGCCCTCGAGTACGCCGGTGATCGTGTCGCCCGAGATGCGCGACTCGCCCGTGTAAACCAGCACGCAGCGCCGCTCGAGTTCCTCCCGGAGGGTCGGCGGCAGCGCGAGCCGCCGCACCTCCACTCCGCGGCCGAAGGTGAGGCCGAGCAGCCCGCCGTACGTGGCGCAGTAGTGATCCTGCCGGCCGCCGGCGACGCCCAGGTCCTCGATCTCGATCGTCCGCCCGCGCTCGGCGATGCCCGCGCGGTCGATAGGCACGCCGCGCCACCGGTCGAGGGCGCCGAGCAGCGCCGCGCTCGCGGCGGACGACCCGCCGAGGCCCGCGCCGACGGGGAAGTCGCTGTCCAGTCGAACTTGCAGCCTCGAGGTCAACCCCGCCCGTTCGAGCGCCGCGCGGATGAGCGGCGCCTCCACGCCCCCCGCCGTTTTGGCCTCATACGGGCTCGGCGGTGCGCTGGTTTTGCCCTGCGTGGTACCGGCCTTGCGTGGTACCGGCCCTCCGCCGCCACGCAACTCCGCCGTCGCGTACCTCGCTATCGCCATTGCACACACTACCCCACCCTCCCGCTGCGCGTACGGCGGCACATCCGTCCAGCCCCCGCCAAAATCGATGCGCGTCGGCGCGCGCATGGCGACTACCCGAACCACGTCAACTCGAATGGTCGTGGATGATCCGCCAACGGCCGCTCACGCGCCGCATGACCAGGGATGTCGGGCCTCGGGCCGTGACCGAGTCGCCGCGCATGAGCACGTACCAGGCAATCGTGTTCACCAGGTCCGGGCCGAGTACGTCCACTTCGACGCCCTGAAAGTGCAGCGAATCGCGCTGCGCGCCGGGAGCGAAGCGAGCGGCGTAGACACTTCTGATCGCCGCAATGCCATGGAGGACGCCCGTCTTGGTGATGAACGTCGTTTCCGAGTCGGGGAGATAGTCCGACACGAAATCGTCGAGATCGCCGGCATTCCACGCCTTGGCCCCGTGGACGAGTACGGCCAGGACCTGGCGCTGAATCTGCACGGAGTCGACCGGTTCGGGGCGCGGCGTCGCGGCCCGTTGGAGCGTGAACCATGCCACGACGACGAGCACGAGCAGGAGCAGCAGGTGACGTGTGCGAAACATGCCAGACGTCTCCGGCTAGCGCTTCTTGGCGGCTTTCTTCGGGGCCGGCTTCTTGGCGGGTGCCTTGAGAGCCGCCTTCTTGGGATGAGGCTGCTTCGCCGGCTGCTTGGTGGCCAACTTCTTGGCCGGCTTTTTCGCGGCGGCACCCTTGGGCGCTGGTTTCGCCGCCGCCTTATTTGCCGTCGGTCTGGAACCGGACTTGGCGGCTTTGACCGGTTTGGGCATGAATACTTTGGACGGCGGCTTTGGAGGGCGCGGCGGGTGCAGTTTGGCAAAGGCGGCCGCGGCGATCTCTGCGGCTCGTGCCGCCTGCGCCTTGAGTAGCGCTGTCCTCTCGGCGGTGACCATCGTGGCCGTCGGCTTTGTGCGCTCGGATGCTGGCCGCTTGGAATGAGCGGCGTCGGCTTCGCGGAGCAGCTTGTCCGCCTCGTCCTGCGTCATCTGGCCGCGGCGTACCATGTACGTGGTGAGATCGCGGGCGCTTTCCATGGCAAAGCCGGCAATGCCGGCGGCGGCGCTGATCACGTCCTTCATGGCCGCAGCCACCTTGCTGCCGGCTTCGAGACTGATGAGCTGTGCCTTCTCCGCCAGCTCGGCTACCGTATCACGGGCGTCGGCGCGGTGGCCGGGCCCGCGTCGCGGTGCGGGTGCTCCACCGCTCGGTTGGGTGGTGGCTGGCTTGGCTGAACCGCCGTGCGAAGAATCCGGCATCTATACGCGTCCACTCTTCGTGAAAGGGGAAACTGCGCACCGTTTGATTTGATGGACGGCCGGAGGTGCGCTATGTTCGCGGGCCTCGCGTCCGAACAGGTTGGCGGAATTCGCGGCAAGTATATGATTTTTCGACAGCTATGCAAGGACTGCCGCGGCAGAATGACCAACCGGCGCCAGTCAATGGACCGGATGTATTCGCAAAAAGTTAAGCCAATATAAAGCCATTCACAAGCCACCAAATGCTCACTGGACTGAATGTACTAGATCTGTCGAGAGTGCTTGCTGGTCCACTCTGTTCGATGCTCCTCGGGGACCTCGGTGCCGATGTCATCAAGGTCGAACGCCCAGGAGTGGGGGATGAGACCCGGGGCTGGGGTCCGCCGTTTGATGATCGCGGCCGGAGCGCCTATTTCCTGAGCATCAACCGCAACAAGCTGAGTGTGGCCGCGGACCTCGACGAGCCGCGCGACGTGGCTCTGCTGCGCGGGCTCATTGCAGGAGCCGACGTGGTGATCGATAATTTTCGCCGCGGCACCCTGGCGCGGTGCGGGCTTGATCCCGACGCGCTCGTGGCCGACCACCCGCAGCTCGTCTGGTGCACGATCTCGGGGTTTGGCACAGCCAGCGATCGTCTGGGATACGACTTCGTGGTGCAGGCGGAGTCGGGATGGATGGCGATCACGGGTGAGCCTCAGGGTGCACCCATGAAGACGGGGGTGGCGCTTGCCGACGTGCTGGCGGGCAAGGACGCGGCCGTGGCGATCCTCGGGGCGCTCATGGCACGCGCGCGCACCGGCCGGGGACGCCGCGTCGCCGTTTCGCTCGCCGACAGCGCCGGAGCCGCCCTGGTGAATGTGGCGCAGAATGCGTTGGTCACGGGCATCGACGCGGGCCGGTGGGGCAACGCCCATCCCAATCTCGTCCCATACCAACTCTTTCAAGCCGCCGACCGCGGCCTGGTCATCGCGGTGGGGAGTGATGGACAGTGGGCGGCGTGTGCGCGCGCGCTGGGGCTCGACGCACTCGCCGACGATCCGTCGTTGGTCACCAACGCCGGCCGGGTGGGACAGCGCGAGCGGGTGGTCTCCGCCCTGCAGGAGCGGCTCTCGGAACGGGATGCCGCGCACTGGCTCGCGCGGCTCGCCGCCGCGGGGGTGCCGAGCGGCGTGGTGCGCACGGTGCTCGAGGTCCTGGCCCAGACGCCCTCGGCGTCGCCCCTCATGGGCATGCCATCGAGTGTCGGGGGGGAAAACCGCCGGATGCCGCCCGCCCTGGACGAGCATGGAGCGGCGATCCGGCGACTCGGCTGGGGAGTGTTCGGGACCTAGAGCCGGACGGCGTTACCTCCCGATCCTCAATATCGTCTTCTTGGCGTGACACTCGTGGTTGGCGGCGGGACGGGTGCCGCTCCCTGTTCCAAGCGGGGAAAGTGCATTACTCTATCGTCGTGAAGACGACGGAAACTACCGCCCCAGACATCGATCAGGATGGTTCTGATCAACTGATCATCCAGCAGGTGCTCGCGGGAAAGCGAGACGCGTTCCGGCTGCTGATCACCCGCTACAGCGATCCGCTGTATCGGCACGCGCTGTGCATGACGGGGAGTCCGGATGTCGCGGAAGACATCCTGCAGCTCTCCTTCATCAAGGCCTATCAGCACCTGTCGGAGGTGCGGGGCCGGTTCGACGCGTGGATGTTCCGGATCGTCGCGAATGGCTGCAAGGATTGGCTGAAGAATATTCGACGGTCGCACTTGAGCTACGAGGAGGATGATCAGCCCTCGCAGCACGCGACCCCCGAAGAGGAGTTGGACCGGACGGAATTGCGTTCGGATCTGGATCGGGCCCTGACGTCGCTACCCGCATCGCTGCGGGAAGCATTCATCATGAAGCACGTGGAAGGGCGCTCGTACGAAGAGATGGCGGATCTGCTGGGCACTACGGTCGGGGCGTTGAAGATGCGCGTGCACCGCGCACGCGAGGCGCTCCAGGCTCTACTCGAGGAGAAGTACGCCTGAACATGTACGACGATCTGAATTCCGAGCCTGGGCTCGCGCGAGAGGGTCAGAAGCGTCCGACGCCGGACGAACCAGCGCGATCCCTCATGGATCGAGAAGTCCCGCTGGGTCAGCAGGCGGAGCGTCTCCTCGCCGCACCCGTACATGCGTGGTTGGATGGGGAGCTGCCGGAGGCTGCCGTGCGTAAGAGCGATACTTCGAGGGACGTGGAATTCTGGCGAGGGCTGGACAGCGAGATGGCGCGCGTGCGCCGGATGCGCACGCCCCAGCACGTGGAAGCACAAATCATGGCGGCGCTGCCCACCCATGCGCCGGCCGCGACGATCACCCCGTGGTTTCGCCGGGAATTCGTCGTCACGCCAACCACGGCCCTGCTCGTCGGCGCGGCGCTAGTCGCCGCCGCCTCCATCATCACGGCGTTGGTCGTGCGCTGAGCGTTCGCTCAGTGTCCGAACCAGGCGGCCGGGATCCTTCGCGAACCCGGTCGCCTTCTTCGTTCTGCCCGGTGCCGGTAGGGAAACGATGACCGAACTCCCGGGGCGGTACCTGGCGTTGGGCGACTCCTACACGATTGGCGAGGGCGTGGCGGCGGCCCACCGATGGCCGGCGCGGCTCGTCGCCCTGCTCCGGGAGGCCGGCGCCGCCGTCGAAGATCCGGAAATCGTGGCGCGCACGGGCTGGACCTGTGAGCAGCTGTGGGCGGCAATCGATGCCGCGCGTCCCTGCGGTCCGTACACGCTCGTTTCGCTGCTCATCGGGGTGAACGATCAGTACGGCGGCGCGACGCCTGCGGAGTACGCGCCGCGCTTCGCGCGACTGCTCGCGCGAGCTACGGAATTCGCCGGTGGCAACGCGCGGCACGTGCTGGTGTTGTCGATCCCCGACTGGGGAATGACGCCGTTTGCCAACGGGCGCGACCGACCGGCGATCGCAGCAGCGATCGACGCGTTCAACGACGTGATCCGTACCGCGGTGCTCGCCGTGGGCGCCCGCTTCGCGAACGTCACCGACGACTCACGCCGGGCGGGCTCCGAGTTGGCGATGTTGGCGGCCGATGGCCTCCATCCTGCAGCTCCGATGTACGAGCGGTGGGCGCGGCTAGCCCTGCCCCCGGCGGCGGAAATCGTCCTCGGCTAGCGCCGCCGTTCTCAGAGATCGCGTCGTAGGAAGACCTGGTCCACGCCGGCGCGGTAGACGTGCGCGATGCGTGCCTCTTCGTGAAAGCCCTCCTCGTGCAGTCGCCGGATAGCTTCGGCGAACGCCGCGTCGTCGGGCCACTCGGCCATCACGAAGCGCGCGCCCATGGCGCGCAGCACGTCGAGCGCGCGCGCCACGAGGTGCGGGTCGTGCCCGATCAATAGATGGAGGCGGCCGGCCCCTTCCGCTCCAGCTACGAGCCCCACGAGGGCCACGGCCACAACCGCACCGCCGTGCTCCGTCCATACGGCACAACACTCATCCGAGGCGTGGTGCTCCGCGGCGTCGAGCAGTTCGAGCCCGCGTCCCAAGTATGGTGTGCCGCCGAGCGCGGCCTCGATGAGATGGCGCGCGCGGGCCGACACTACGTCAGATGTGCAGGGCGCGGCCGAGCGTGGCCAGGGCCGCTTCCTTGGTGGCTTCTGAGAGCGTCGGGTGCGCGTGCACCGTGATCCCGATGTCCTCGCTTGTCGCGCGGTATTCGAATGCAAGCACCACCTCCCCGATCAACTCCGAGGCATTGGGTCCGATGATGTGGCAGCCCACCAACTCGTCGGTGCGCGCGTCGGCAAGAAACTTCACGAACCCCGATGTCTCACCCATCGACCGGGCGCGGCCGTTGGCCGAGTACGGAAACTTGCCCGTGCGATACTCACGCTTCGATTCCTTCACTTCCCGTTCCGTCAGGCCCACGGACGCGATCTCCGGCCAAGTATAGACCACCGACGGAATGGACTTGTAGTGCATGTGCACGGGTCGGCCGGCAATGACCTCGGCAGCCACGCTCCCCTCCTCCTCGGCCTTGTGGGCGAGGAGTTTGCCGCCGACACAGTCGCCAACGGCGTACACGTTGGGAATGTTGGTACGCATGCAGTCGTCCACCACGAGTTCGCCGCGCTTGCCCACGGCGAGTCCGAGCGCGGCGGCGTCGATCCCCGTGAGCACGGGACGCCGGCCTACGGCCACGAGCACGTAATCGCCTTCAAGGGTCTCGGTTTGGCCGTTCTTCTCGACGTCGACGAAGACCCGAGTGCCATCGCGACGACCGGATACGACCTTGGTTCCGGTGCGCAACTCTAATCCCTGCTTGCGGAAGGCGCCGTCGGCTTCTTTGACGATGTCGTCGTCCATTCCGGGCAGGATGGTCGGGAAGAACTCGACAACCGTGACCTTGGCCCCGAGGCGGCGCCACACGGACCCCAGCTCAAGGCCGATCACTCCACCGCCGATGACGATCAGGTGACGCGGGACCTCGGGAATCCTGAGCGCACCCACGTTGGACAGAATCCGCTCTTCGTCGAACTTCAGGAATGGCAGCTCGATCGCCGCCGAGCCAGTGGCGATGATGATGTTCCGGGCCTCCCAGGTGGTAACCACGCCGTCGGCCGAAGTGACTTCCAAGATGTTGCCCGGCTTGACGTTGCCGCGTCCTTTGGACCAGACGACCTTGTTCTTGCGAAACAGGAATTCGATTCCTTTAGTATTTTGTGTGACGACGGCGTCCTTGCGCTGGAGCATCCGGGCCAGATCGAGGCCGACGTTTCCGATCAGCAGGCCGTGCTCGGCGGCGTGGTTCCGGGCAAACTCGAAGTGCTCGCTCGACGTGAGCAACGCTTTCGAAGGAATGCAGCCGACATTTACGCAGGTGCCGCCGAGTGTCTTGTCCATCTCGACACAGACGGTGGAGAGACCAAGTTGGGCGGCCCGGAGCGCGGCGACGTAGCCACCGGGACCACCGCCAATGACGACGACATCGGCTCGATTCGGGACCAAGTCTGTCATGTGGTGTTTGCTGGTAAGTGCTGAATCCTAAGCTAGCCAGTCTGCGTAGCCCCAGGGAGTGAGCGGCGCCCCCCGAGCGCCGCCCGGCAGTGGACGGATCGGGTGTTTCAGGCGATACCTTTCAGTTGCATTCACCTTCTTCGGAGTCAGCGATATGTCTCGACTGTTTCGTACTGCGATTGTCGGGCTGGCTGTGGCAGGGCTGGCATCGGTGGCTAATGCGCAGGTGTGCGTTGGCACCCCTTCATTTTCCACAGGCTCGGCCCGGGTTGGCGGCAGCGTGTTGATCGGCGACCAGAGCAAGGCGTACGGCGGACAGCTCGCCCTGGGCACGTACCACAACTTCTTTGCGGTGGGGAACTACAGCCACGCCAAGGACGACAACAGCGACGGCTCGTCGAACGCCGGTGGCGGCTCGTTGGGCTATGAGTGGGCCGTGGGTGGCGGCAGTTCGGTTGAGATTTGCCCGATCGTCGGAGTGACAGCCCAGTCTGGATCGCTGGTCGGCATGACGCCGTACCCAAACCTCCCACAGAACACGCTTGACTTGAACTTTGGCGGTTCGCTGGGTTGGACGGCGAGCGAGTCGAGCTCGATGTCGGTGATTCCGGCGATCGGAGCCTCGCTCGTGGCCCGCAGCTTCAAGTCGAAGATTGTCACGCAAGGAGCGGCGAATCCCACGACCAGCGAGAGCTTCGGCCTCGTCACGGCCACGATTGGCTTCGTATTCAACAAGCGGTGCACGATCTCACCGATGGTGCAGGTGCCGGTATCGGAGACAAACGGCAAGACGTCGTACGGTGTTGCCGTGTCGTACAACTTCAACCTGCCGAAAGCACTGCACATGTAGGGTTGCCGAGGGGCAGAAGAACGGAGAGCGGGGCCGCGTGATCGCATCGCGGCCCCGCTCTCGTTGTGGTCGAGCACCCAGCGCTATTCCACCAGCATGGCGCCGGGTTCTTCCATCAGTTCTTTGATGCGCACCAGAAACAGCACGGCCTGCTCCCCGTCCACGATACGGTGATCGTACGACAGCGCGACGTACATCATCGGCCGGATCGCCACCTGTCCGTCGAGGGCGATGGGACGGTCCTGAATCTTGTGGAGCCCCAGGATGCCGACCTGCGGATAGTTGAGAATCGGCGTGGACAGGAGCGAGCCGAACACGCCGCCGTTCGTGATGGTGAACGTGCCGCCCGTGAGGTCGTCCATGGTCAGCCTGGACTTGCGCGCCCGGTCGGCCACGTCGTTCATCTCCCGCGCCACGTCGAGCAGCCCCATGCGGTCGGCGTCCTTGATGTTCGGCACGACCAGCCCGGCTTCTGATGCGACAGCGATGCCCATGTTCACATAGTGCTTGTAGATGATCGCATCATCATCGATCTGCGCATTGACCGTGGGAAAGGCTCTGAGGGCCTGGCACGCGGCCTTCACGAAGAACGGCATGAACGACAGCTTCACGCCGTGCTCTTTCTCGACACGATCCTTGAGCCGCGTGCGGAGTCCCATCACGGCGGTCATGTCGACTTCGTTGAACGTCGTCAGGTGGGCCGTGGCGTGCTGTGCCTGGAGGAGATTCTCGGCGATTCGCTTGCGGCGCGTGGACATCTTCTCACGTTTCTCGCGCTGGTCAACGGCGCCCTTTGGCGCGCTGGGCGCCGCGGGAGCGGAATGGATGGCCATCGCGTCGAGCACGTCCGGCTTGCTCACCACGCCGCCGAGTCCGGTGCCCTTCACTCCTGACAGGTCCACCCCCGACGCCGTGGCGAGCCGTTCGGCGGCCGGCGACACGCGCGGGTTGGCGGCGACGATCGGTGCGGGCGCTATCGGCGCCGGTGGGGCAGGCTTGGCCGGAGACGTCGCGGGGGGCTCGGTGCGGGCGGGGGCCGGGGTGGCCGTCTCGTCCAACTCCGCGAGTGCATCGTCCACGTGAACCGTATCGCCCTCGGCGTGCAGGCGTTTGGTGAGGACGCCGCCGGTCAGCGACGGCACTTCGACGGTGATCTTGTCCGTTTCGAGTTCGACGATGGTATCGCCCGGCGCAACCGCGTCGCCCTCGGACTTGAGCCAGCGGGACACGATCGCTTCGGTGATCGATTCGCCGAGCGGGGGGACCTTGATGGACGTCATCGGATTCGGTGTCGGTTCTCGGCGGTCCAGCCGCCGCGGGCTCCGGGATTCCGGTGCATATTTCCTCCGGACGGAGCGCGGCTGGATGCGAATGGCCGCAAGCGAGTGCAATATAACTCCCGAGGGTGGCAGTGCGAGGACTCACGATCTCCGCTCATGGCGGGCTCGACCAGTTGCAGGTTCGCGATGACCTCCGTGAGCCGTCGGTGCGGGACCCGACCGAGGTGCGGGTGCGCGTCGCGGCGGCCGCGCTGAACCACCTGGATCTGTTCGTGCTCGCGGGGCTGCCGGGTGTGACGATCACCCCACCCTGGGTCGTGGCTGCCGACGCCGTGGGGGTGGTGGATCAGGCCGGACGCGGTGCGCGAGGCGTACGCGAAGGGGACACGGTGATCGTGAACCCAGGGATCAGCGACCGAACCTGCGTGTACTGCCGCGAGGGCGAGCAGTCGCTGTGCGTGCGGTTCGGCATTCTGGGCGAGCACCACCCGGGAACCGCGGCCGAGTACGTCGTCGTGCCGGGTGCCAACGTGCGCGCCATTCCGGCAAGCACGCCGCTGGCAGAAGCCGCGGCGTTCGGCCTCGTGACGCTCACGGCATGGCGGATGCTCGTCACGCGCGCGCAGTTGCGCGCCGGCGAACGGGTGCTCATCTGGGGTATCGGCGGTGGGGTGGCCACGGCAGCGTTGCAGATCTGCAAGCTCGTGGGTGCCGAGGTGTGGGTGACCTCGGGCCACGACGAGAAGTTGGCGCGGGCCCGGGGATTGGGTGCGGACCATACGCTCAACCATCGCACGCAGGACGTGGCGCGTGAGATCCGGGCCGCAACGGGGAAGGCCGGCGTGGACGTAGTAGTGGACAACGTGGGCGCGGCGACGTGGAGCCAGTCGCTGGGCGCTCTGGGCAAGCGCGGCCGGCTGGTGACCTGCGGCGGCACGTCGGGACCGACGGTGGAAACGGACGTGCGCCGGCTGTTCTGGAACCAGTGGTCGATTCTCGGGTCGACGATGGGCAGCGACGCCGAGTTCGATGCCATCACGGAGCAACTGCGGGCGGGGCGGCTCCTGCCGCCCGTTGACGGGGAGTATTCGTTGGCGCAGGGGCGCGAGGCGTATGCACGATTGCAGGATGGGGCGCAGTTCGGGAAGATCGTCCTACGTGTGAAGGAGTGAGTGGATGAGCGAACTGCCGCCGGTACCGGACCATGCCCAGTTCGCGCCCGACGAGGAGCGGGTGGTACGCGAGGCCTATGCGGCGGGCGGGGGCGTGCACTGTCCGCGGGACGGGGCGGTGATGACCGTGCGCGAGATCGGCGGTGGATCGTTCGGGCTCGGATACGCACGACAGCGCGAGTGGCTGTTGTGCCCGGTGTGCCGGCGGAGTGTGATCTTCGACCGGCGGCGGGGCACGCGCACGTAGGGCGCGCGCGGCTCGTGGCCGGCGGTCAACCGGTGTAGCTTATCTCTCAACTACCTGGATGACGCATGCTTCTTCCGCTGCAGGACACCACACAAGTCTCGAATTTCGCCGGGCGTCTGGGGGACAGCTTCGCCCAGGTGTTCACCGATTTCCTGCGCCCGCTCGGCGGGGCGGCGATCATTCTGTTCGCCGGCTATCTCGTGGCGAAGCTGTTGCAGCGGGTGGTGGAGCGGTTCCTACGGCGCATCCAGTTGAACCAGATCCTGGAGCGGGGAGGCGTACTCGAGGCCGTGGAGCGCGGCGGCTCGCATCCCAATCCTGCGCGCGCGGTGGCGGGCTTCGCGTTCTGGTTAATGATGTTCGCGGTGATTCTCGTGGCGGCCGACGCATTGGGGCTGCCGTCACTGGCCAACGTGTTCTCAGAACTCGTGAGCTACATCCCGAGTCTGATCGCGGCGGTCATCATCATTCTGGTGGGCATCGTACTTGGCCGGTTCGTGGGCGGGCTGATCGCGGCCTCGGCCGGTGCGCTCACGGGCGGGCGCATGCTGGCGCACGTGGGCCGAGGCGGGGTGATCCTCCTGGCGGTATTCATGGCGGTCCAGGAACTCGGCATCGCGACCGACATTGTGTCGACGGCGTTCGCGATCCTGTTCGGGGCGGTGGCGTTGGCGTTGGCGCTCGCGTTCGGGTTGGGGAACCGCGATCTGGCCGCGGAGGTGACGCGCCAGTGGTACGATCGCTACCGCGCGGAGCGCGATGAAGTGCGGGCATTGGAGCGCCGTGCGGTGGCCCAGGAAGAGGCGGAATTGGAGCGCGAAGAGGCCGAATCTGGGGGGTAGGCACGAGAAATTCGAGGGCGGAAACATGCGCCTGGCGGAAGCCAGGAGCGCTGTCCGCAAGTGGTTGATTTGTAGCGGGTTATGGCTTGCGTTATCGGTTGATTTTCGGTCTCGAAACCGTTAGGTTTACAGGTCTCCCGCCGCCCGCATTTCCGCCCCTCCCTCCACGCTAAAGATGACCGCTCCGAACAATCGAGAACGGATCCTTCCCCGGCTCATCGACGACGAGATCAAAGAGTCGTTCATCAACTATTCGATGAGCGTGATCGTGTCGCGCGCATTGCCCGACGTGCGCGACGGATTGAAGCCGGTGCACCGCCGGGTGCTCTATGCGATGAACGAATTGGGGCTGGTACCCGGGCGGCCGTACAAGAAGTCGGCGACGGTGGTGGGCGACGTGCTCGGCAAGTACCACCCGCACGGCGACTCAAGCGTGTACGACGCACTGGTTCGTATGGTGCAGGACTTCTCGCTGCGCTATCCGCTCATCGACGGGCAAGGGAATTTCGGGTCGGTGGAAGGCGATCCCGCGGCGGCGTACCGCTACACCGAGGCACGGCTCACACCGATCGCGATGGAGATGCTGGCCGACATCGACAAGAACACGGTCGATTTCGTGCCGAACTTCGACGACCGGCTGCAGGAGCCGGCCGTGCTGCCATCGGGGATCCCGAACCTGATCGTCAACGGTTCGTCGGGCATCGCGGTCGGGATGGCGACCAACATTCCGCCGCACAATCTGGGCGAGGCGGTGTCGGCGCTGTTGCACCTGATCGACCATCCGGACGCGACGATTACCGAGCTGCGCCGGTACGTCAAGGGGCCCGATTTCCCCACGGCGGGGTTCATCTACGGCCGGCAGGGGGTGAAGGACTATCAGGAGACGGGGCGCGGCCGGATCGTGATGCGTGCGCGCGCGGTGATCGAGGAAAAGGAATCGTCGAACAAGGCACAGATCGTGGTCACCGAGATTCCATACCAGGTGAACAGCGCCAAGTTGCTCGAGGACATTGCGCAACTGGTGCGCGACAAGAAACTGGAGGGAATCAGCGATCTCCGAAACGAGTCGGACCGTGAGGGGCTGCGCATCGTGATCGAACTCAAGCGCGACGCGATTCCGCGCGTCGTGCTGAACCAGCTCTACAAGCATACGCAACTGCAGACGACCTTCGGCGTGATCATGCTGGCGCTCGTGCCGGATGCCGTGACGGGGCGGCTCGTGCCCAAGATCATGCCGCTCAAGGAAGTGCTCGAGCACTACATCACGCACCGGCACGACGTGATTGTACGGCGCGCCCAGTTCGAACTGGACAAGGCGCAGGAGCGCGAGCACATCCTTGAGGGGCTCAAGATCGCGGTCGACCACATCGACGAGGTGATCAAGGTCATCCGGGCGGCCGAGGACACGCCGACGGCGAGTACCGAACTCCAGAAGCGGTTCAAGCTGAGCGAGCGGCAGGCCGAAGCGATCCTCAACATGCGGCTGGCGAAACTCACCGGGCTCGAGATCGAGAAGCTGGAAGACGAGTTGAAGGAAGTCCGCGGCATGATCAGCGAGTTGCGAGCGCTGCTCGAGTCCAGGCCCAAGCGCATGGCGTTGATGAAGGAAGAGTTGACGCGAGCGGCCGAGAAGTACGGCAATGATCGCCGCACGGAGATCACCAGCGACGAGGGCGAGTTCACCGTCGAGGACCTGATCGCCGAAGAGGACATGGTGGTCACGATCTCGCACTCCGGCTACATCAAGCGGACGGCGGTGTCCACCTACCGGCGACAGCGGCGCGGCGGAAAGGGGGGCACGGGGGCGACGCTGAAGGACGAGGATTTCGTGGAGCATCTGTTCATCGCCTCGACCCACGACTATCTGCTCTTCTTCACGGACGACGGACGCGTGTTCTGGCTGAAGGTGCACGAGATCCCGCAGGCCGGCCGTGCCGCCAAGGGCAAGCCCGTGGTGAACATGATCAACGTGTCGCCGGAAACGCGCATCCAGGCGATGATGCCGGTCCGGGAATTTCCGGAGAGCAAGTTCCTGATATTCGCCACCCGTCAGGGCACGGTGAAGAAGACGGCGCTGTCGCAGTACGCCAACCCGCGCTCCACCGGTCTCAAGGCCATCAAGATCGAGGATGGCGACGCGCTGATCGACGTGCAGGTGACCGACGGCAACAACGACATCGTGCTCGCCACGCGCCATGGACTGTCGATTCGCTTCCACGAGAGCGACGTTCGGCCCATGGGACGCGATACCACGGGCGTGAGCGGCGTGGAGCTCGGCGACGGCGACGTCTTGGTGGGCATGGTCGTGGTGAAACGCGAAGCCAACCTGCTGGTGGTCACCGAGCGCGGCATGGGCAAGTGCTCGCCAATCGATGAGTACCGAGTGCAGCGGCGCGGTGGCAAGGGGATCATCACGGTGCACCGAACCGAGAGGACCGGCGACGCGGTGAGCATCAAGGAAGTCCTCCCCGACGACGAACTGATGCTGATCACCAAGCAGGGGATCATCATCCGGATGCCGGTGAAAGGCATTCGCGTGGCCGGGCGCAACACCCAAGGTGTACGCCTGGTTGAGCTCGATGGGGACGATCTGGTGCGCGACGTGGCCCGGGTGGTGCCGGACGAGGAGGAGGGGGTCGCCGAGGACGCGGGCGAGCCGGTGGGTGCGGGCGACGAGGAATGAGCACGGGGCGCAGGGGGCGGCAGGAGCCGCCCCCTTGGCGTCTGGCGGCAGCATCCGCCGCCGACAATCTGCGCTTTACCGTTCAACCGCAAGATTGTAGGTTGGCTCGACGCACGAGCGTCACTCGATGTCTACTGCCCCTCATTCCAGCGCACCGCGACGGCGGAGCTCCACTTCACTCGAAGTGGTGCGCGAATCGGTCCACGTGACGGAACTGGGGGAGGCGCTCGGACACGCACAGGCGGACGCCCAGCGGGAGGCGATCCTGTGGCAGCGCTGGTTCCGGTATCTCGGCGTGCTGTTGGGGCTTCTCCTGGCGCTTCTGTTCGGCGCTTCCCCGCGCGACGCCGCGCTGATGCCGGTGGTGATCGCCTGCTTCATCTACCTGGCCAGCATCATGGGGACCTCGGGGTGGGTGAAGCGGTCGGAGCGAGGCGTGCTCCATCCTGTCCTGCCCGTGGTACTCGCGACTGCCGACATCGCCATGATGGCGGCGTTCTTCTACTTCGCGAGCACAGGGTTCGGGCACTACCGCATGTTGCTCATCGGGCTGCTGGCCGTGCAATTGGCGGTCTTCTATTTCGGCAAGTGGCTGGGCGCCTATACGGCCGCACTCACCTTGGCGGCGTACTTGCTCGTCGAGTTGGTGTTCCCGCCGTTCGTCGCCGGCGGGGGCGCACCGTTGAACCGTACGCTGGTGACGGCGGCGACCTTCGCCCTCGTCAGCGGCATCGTGATTCTCGTGTTCGGCAGCTTCCGCGAACGTATGGACGAATTGCGTCTGTTCTGCAAGCTCGTGGAAGACGGTGAACTGACGACGACGCTGACCGCCACCCGTGCTTCGCACCCCGACGATCTCACCCTACTGGCGCGCAGCTTCGAGACCATGCGCGACCGGTTCGCCGAACAGATCGGGACCGACCCGCTCACCGGGTGCGTGAACCGACGCGCCCTGGAGAACCGCCTGCGTACCGATTGGCGCATAGCGAAGCGACGCGGTTCGCACGTAGCTGTGGTGGCGATTGATCTGGACAACTTCAAGACGGTCAACGACTCCCGCGGCCACCCGGTGGGGGACATCGTGCTTCAGCAACTAGCGGGCATCATGAAGGCCACGGCGCGCGACACCGACACGGTGGCGCGCTTGGGCGGCGACGAATTCGTAGTCGTCCTTCCGGACACGGGAAGGGAGGGCGCGATGACGTTCGCCGAGCGTCTGCGTCACCGTGTCGAGGAGTTCGCGTTCGGGCCGGACAGCGCGCCCGTGGAAGCGACGGTATCGGTCGGCGTGGCACTAGCCGGCGGTACCGACCCGATCTCGCCGGATGTGCTCCTCCACGAGGCCGATCGGTCGCTGTACAAGGCGAAAGCGGGCGGCCGTAACCGCGTCTATTCCTGATGGCCGCCACCGTCGCCCGCCCGGACGCGCTGGTCGGGATCGAGGAATTCCAGCGCGCTGCCGCCACGCTGCGGCCGGTGGCGGTGCGCACGCCGCTCCTGCCCTGCGACGCGCTCCGCGAGATCATGGGCGCCGACGTGTGGCTCAAGCCCGAGATGCTGCAGCGCGGCGGGGCATTCAAATTCCGCGGGGCGTACAACTACCTAGCCAACATGAGCCCGGCGGCCCGCGCGCGCGGCGTAATCGCCCCGTCGTCTGGTAACCATGCGCAAGCAGTGGCCTTGGCGGCGCGCCTGTTCGGCGTGCCGGCGACGGTGGTGATGCCCACGACGGTCACGGTGGCCAAGCGCGCCGGGGCCGAACGGTTGGGCGCGCGCATCGAGTTGGCCGGCACCACCACCGCGCATCGTATGGAGCGTGCGCTGGAAATCGCCCGCGCCGAGGGTTCGACGGTCGTGCCACCGTATGACGATCCAACGATCATCGCGGGCCAGGGCACGGTCGGGCTCGAGATCGCCGAGCAGCTGCCGGATGTGGCGACCGTGTTGGTGCCGGTGGGTGGAGGCGGGCTGAGCGCCGGAGTTGCGGCCGCCGTCAAGCTCGTGGCCCCCGGGGTGCGCGTGATCGGCGTGGAGCCGGCCGGTGCGCCCAAACTGACGCGCGCGCGCGCGGCAGGAGCGCCTGTGCGGCTCGAGCACACCGCGAGCATTGCGGACGGCCTCCTGGCGGTGGAGATCGGGCGGCTGCCGTTCGCGCACCACCAGCGGTACGTGGACGATGTGGTGCTGGTGGACGACGCGGCGATTCGCGACGCCATGCGCCTGTTGCTCGAGCGGTCGAAGTTGGTATCCGAGCCGAGTGGTGCGATCACGGTGGCGGCCCTCGTGTCGGGCGCCGTAGTGCCGTCGGCCGGACCGGTGGTGGCCGTGCTGAGTGGTGGGAACGTAGACTGGTCGGGGCTTCAGGGACTGCTGTCGCCTGCCCTAACCGGCTAAGGATTCGATTTGACGCTCTCCGGTTCGTGTAGCACCTTTTCCGGATGAAGCGCCGTCCCAGTTGTCATACGGACTACGGTACCGACGCCCAGTTCTGTACCAAGGATGGCGCACGTCTGATGGCGGCGGGCGATCCCGCCCCCAACGTTTGCGCCGCCGCACCGCACGCAGCGGCGGGCGGCGAGATGCCAACGGATTCGGCGATGGTGGGCCGCGTGCTGGACGGCCGCTACCTGGTCGAGAAGAAGGTGGGTGAGGGGGGCATGTCATTCGTGTACCTGGCCACCGAGCTCGGTACGCGACAGCCACGCGCGATCAAGATCCTGTCAGCGGCGCTGTCGCAGGATTCGAGCGCGATGGCGCAGCTAAAGCGGCAAGCCGGTCTCGGCATGCGGCTGGCGCACCCCAACGTGTGCCACATCATCCGGGTGGGCGAGACAGAGGACGGGCTCGTATACGTGGTGATGCCATTCGTGGAAGGGGAACTGCTGTCGGACCGCAACAACCGGGTGGGGCACGTGCCGCTGGACGAGACGGTGCGGCTGGTGCAGGGCATGGCAGCGGGGCTGCACGTGGCGCACGAGCTCAACATCGTGCACCGCGATCTGAAGCCAGAAAATGTGATGGTATATGAGCGGCCGGACGGCACCGAGTGGCCGGTGGTGATGGACTTTGGGCGGGCCAAGGGGCGGCGAGCGGGGCCCGAGCTGCAGAGATTGACGGCCACGGGGGTCATCATGGGAACGGCGGAGTTCATGGGCCCGGAGCAACTGCGCGGTAAGCCGCTCGACGCGCGCACCGACATCTATTCACTGTCGCTGCTCACCTACGAGATGCTCACCAGCCGGCTGCCGTTCCAGGGACCGACGCCGCAAGAGTTGATGATCTCCCGGCTGCGCAGCGACCCGATCCCCCTGCGCAAGATGCGCCCCGATCTCGACTTCCCGGAGGCCGTGGAGCGCGTGTTCAACGAGGCCATGGCCCGCAACCCCGACGAGCGACCCGGAACGACATTAGATTTGGCTAATGGACTGGCCGCAGGGGCGGGCGATGGCAGGGGCGTCGGCCCGATGGGCCAGGGGTTCGGACGATGATCCGCCGGTGGGCGTCCGTGGTGGCCGCGGTGACGCTGTTGGGGGGAACCGCGCGGGCGCAGGGGGCGTCGTCGTCGCCGCTCCTGGACGTGCTCCACTACCACTTCGCGCTCACGCTTCCCGACAGCGGCCACCGGTTCGAGGCGGCCGTCATGATCACCGTAGCCCGGCGCGGTCCGGCCGACACGCTGACGCTCGACCTCGCGGGGCTGGATGTGGATCGCGTGCTCGTGGACGGGCGCGGCGTCACCGCACGACGGGCCGGCGACCGGCTGCTCGTGCCGCTGCCGGTGGGAACGCATGACACGCTGCTCGTGCGCGTGGTGTATGGGGGCACGCCCGACGACGGCCTGATCATTCGGCGCGACACCGCCGGCCGTTGGACCTACTTCGGCGACAACTGGCCGAACCGCGCCCGGCACTGGCTGCCCACCGTGGACCGGCCCAGCGACAAGGCCACGGTGTCGTGGTGGGTGAGCGCACCGGCGTCGGAGACGGTGGTGGGCAATGGCATGATGACGGGTCGGCATGCGGCGCCGCCGCTCGTGCCGGGCGGCGCGCCGCGCGAGGTCACCGAGTGGAACGAGATTCATCCCATCAGCACGTATCTCATGGTGATCGCGGCCGCCCCATTGGTGGAAACACGGCTTGGGGAAACGGCGTGCGGCTACGGCAGCTCGGCGCGGTGCGTGCCGCAGATGGTGTACACCGCACCGGAACAAGCCAACTATATGCCGGGGCCATTCGCGGCGGCCGATAGCATCGTGACCTTCTTCGCGCAATTGATCGCGCCCTTCCCGTTCGAGAAGCTGGCGCATCTGCAGAGTTCCACGCAGTTCGGTGGCATGGAGAACGCCACCGAGATCTTCTATTCGGATGAAGCCTTTCGCCGGCACACGATGAACGACGGCCTCATCTCGCACGAGACCGCGCATCAGTGGTTCGGCGACGCAGTCACGGAGCGTGATTGGCCGGACCTCTGGCTGTCGGAAGGTTTTGCTACGTACTTCTCGGCGCTGTGGACCGAGCATGCGCGCGGCGACAGCGCGTTCCGCGAGGCCATGGCCGGGATCCGTCGCCGTGTGTTGAGTGATAGACGGGTGGCGACACGGCCCGTGATCGACACCACGGAGACGAACCTGATGGCACTGCTCGATGCCAACAGTTACCAGAAGGGCGGGTTCGTGCTGCACATGCTGCGCCGCTCGCTCGGCGACAGTGCGTTCTTCCGTGGACTACGGATCTACTTCCACGCGCATGAATACGGGAATGCGACCTCGGCCGATCTTGAGCACGCTCTGGAGCAGAGTTCGGGGAGGCGGCTGCAAGCGTTCTTCGACCAGTGGCTCCGCCGGCCCGGGTATCCGGAGCTCACGGTGACCTGGGCATACGATGCGGCGGCACGCGCCGTTCATCTGCGGGTTGTCCAGGGTGACCGGTTCGGCTACTTCCACGTGCCGCTCACGGTGGAGTTGCGCGATGCCGCAGGTCACACGGAGCGGGCGACGATCGACGTCGATGCGCTCACGGAGACGGCGGCGACGATTCCCGTGACGCTCGCCTCGGCACCCACAACGCTCGTAGCGGACCCGGACGTCTCGCTGCTGGCGCGCCTCGACGTGAAGTGACACGCGCCGGTGCGTGTCACCGGCCGATGCGCCGCGCCTCCAGCATCAGACAGTGATCCTGCACGACGTCGATGCCGGCGCGGGCCAGCCGCTCGGCGGCCTCGTCGTTACGGATCCCCTGCTGGAACCAAACGGCCTTGGGGTGTTTGGCGATCATGTCGTCGACGTGGGCGGGAATGTCCTTCGGGCGCCTGAACACGTCCACGAGATCGACGGGGCCGGGGACGGCCGCCAGCGTGCGGTATACGGGCTGCCCCAGGATCTGGGTAACGTCCGGATAGTACACTGGTACGGGGACGACCTCGAATCCCGCCTTTTGCAGATATTCGGGAATGAGATACGCGGACTGTTGCGACTCGGGCGTCTTGATGCCGAGCACGGCGATGCGGTGCGACTGCTCGATGATACGGCGGAGTCCCGCGTCGTCCTCTATGAGGTGGCCGCGCCAGGCGGCGGACGTATCGGTCATGGGGCGTTTGGTAATGGTGACCCAAGGGGTCCCGATTGCGGACGGCTTGGCGTGACAGGCGAAGGAACGAACGGTTAGCTTTGAACAATACAACGCTCCCCAACCGATTTCTGGAGATGGCATAGATGAAGATGCTCGTGCTGGGTGCGGGGCTCCAGGGCTCTGCCTGCGCGTACGATCTGCTGCGGGATCCTGAAGTGACCGAAGTCCGCATCGCCGACTTGCACGTGAACGATCTGCCCGCGTTCCTGGCGACGGCACCCGGCGCGGACAAGAAGCTCAAGGGGGTGAAGCTTGATGTGCGGGACCGGGCGGCCGTGCTGGCGGCCATGAAGGGATGCGACGCCGTGATGAGCGCCATCCCTTACTACTTCAACTTCGAGATGGCCGGGTGTGCGGTGGAAGCCGGTGTCCACTTTGCGGACCTGGGTGGAAACACGGAGATCGTCTTCCAGCAAAAGGCGCTGGACGCCGAGGCCAGGAAGAAGAAGATCTCGGTGATGCCCGACTGCGGGCTGGCTCCGGGGATGGTGAACATCCTGGCCGAGCATGGCATTCGCCAGTTGGATACGGTAGATGCGGTGAAGATCTTCGTGGGTGGGCTTCCACAGCATCCGCAGGCACCGCTCAACTATCAGATCGTGTATTCCCTGGAAGGGGTGCTCGACTACTACACCACGCTCTCGTGGGTGCTGCGCAACGGAAAACGGACGCAGGTCAAGGCGCTGTCGGAAGTGGAGCCGATGAGCTTCGCGTCGCCGATCGGGACGCTGGAGGCGTTCCACACGGCGGGCGGGCTATCGACGATGGCGTTCCGGTACGAGGGCAAGATCCCGACGATGGAATACAAGACGCTCCGGTATCCGGGCCATGCGAAAATCATGGAGGCGATTCGCGACCTCGGCCTGCTGGAACAGCAGCCGATCAACGTGAAGGGCGTGCAGGTGTCGCCGCGCGACGTGGCGGTGGCCGCCATGGGACCGCGGCTCACCAAGCCTGAAAGCGCCGACCTCGTGGCATTGCGCGTGATCGTCACCGGGAAGAAGGACGGGAAACCGAAAACCTTCGAGTGGGAGCTCGTGGATCGGTACGACGAAGCGCACGGGATCAGCGCGATGGAGCGCACCACGGGCTACTCGCTGGCCATCACCGGACTCATGCAGGCCAGGGGGCAGGTGGCGGTGATGGGCGTGCACACGCCCGATGAGGCAATGCCGGCCGAGGCGTACATCGCGGAGCTTGGCAAGCGGGGCATCGATATCCGCGAAGTTCGATAAGTCGCAGCGGCGCGACTAGCCGATCGGCCAGCTCCGACCGATCAGTTTCTCGAGAACGAGGCGAGCGCGGCGCCGGTCTTGTCCATGGCGGCGCGCGCATTCCAGCGGTCGCCGCCGTTGTAGATCAGTGCAAAGGCCAGGATCTCGCCATCCTCGGCGGTCACATAGCCGGCGAGCGAGGCCACGGTATTGGTGGTGCCGGTCTTGGCGTGCAGGTTGCCCTGGGCGGCGGTGCGCCGCATGCGGGCCTTGAGCAGTTCGGACTCGCCGGCCACGGGCAACGAGGCGTGGAAGGCCGACGACCACGGCGCGTAATGCGCATAGGCGAGCAGGCTCACCATAGCGCGGGGCGTGACCGAATCGCGGACCGAGAGGCCGCTGCCGTCGGATACGCGTACGTCGGCGGCGGGCACACCGACCTTGTCGGTGAGGAAGGTATGCAGGGCGGTCTCGCCGGCTTCGACCGACCCGATGTGGTCGGGCGCCGTAGCGCGCGCCGCGTCGCGGAACAGCAACTCCGCGACGTGGTTGATGCTCTCACGGTTCATCTCCGAGACGATCTCGGCCAGCGGCGGTGATTCGAGCGAGGCCATCCGGATGGCCGACGGCGGCGTCACCGCCTCGCGGAGGGTACCGTCCACCGTGATGCCGAGGGCGGCGAGTGAAGCGCGGAGGGCGCCGGCAGCGAAGAGCGGCGGGTCGTCGACGACGAGGGAATAGCGCTTGGTCGTGGCACGCGTGCCGATCCAGCCGCGCACTGCGATGTCGCCCTCGCCACGGCGATAGATAGTGATCGAGGCGCCGGTGCGGCCCGGCTTGATCGTAACCTGATTGCTGATCGTGAACGCGGTGCTGGCCGGCTCGAGCACCACCTTGCCGCTCCTCGCGCCCGGCGAGACGGCTACCCAGACGACGTTCTCATTGAGCGAAAGCGCCGAGACGGGAGCGGCATACGCCGCCGAGAGATAGCGGTGCTTCCATCCGTCGGGAATGGGCTGGTCCGTGAAGGCGCTGGCGTCGGCGATGAGGTCGCCGGTCACATGGCGAAGTCCGGTAGCGGCAAGGGCCTGCGCCAAGCGATCCATAGGCGAGCTGGCCGAACCGAGGAAGCGGGTGGAGAGCGAGGGATCGCCGCCGCCCCGAAGGTACAGGTTGCCATGGAGTGTGCCGTCGCGGTCGATCGTTGTGTCGCGCAGAACATCGGTGCCGAGCTGGTAGTTGGGTCCGAAACGATCGAACGCAAGCCCGGTGGTGAACAGTTTGAGTGTCGACGCGGGCTGCATCAACTCGTCGGCGTTGCGCGTGAAGAGCGTGTCACCTCGTGTCAGCGAGACGACGATGGCGCCCCACCGACCGCCACGCACCTTGGTCGTGAGGAAATAGTCCAGATCGAGGTCGAGGTCCCGGACGCTCTTCGACTTGGCGGCGCGAGACGCGATGGGGCGCGCCGGCACGCGCCAGTTCGCTGGCGCCGCCGCGCTGGCCCCTGGGACGGTGGACGTCGGGGTGGGCGCGCCCTTCGGCGCGTCGGCAACGGCGCGCGTGGCGGCGACGAGTGTGGCGCCGCCGAGCAGCAGGGCGAAAGGGACCGCGATTTTCATGTCAGCGAAGGGACCGATGGATGTCGCACGGGCGGGTGAATGGCCTGAGCGTGTGAGCGAGCCTGAAGGGCTCAGACCTTCCAGATGATGTTGCGGCGTCGCAGCACGACCAGAATGCCATACCAGAGTAATACGAAGACCACGGCAAAGGCGAGGGACGCATTCACCGGCGACGCCCACGAGAGAAAGAGCGACCGGAAGATCGCCTCCTCCAACGGGACGGTTTGTCCGTGGTACTGCACGGACAGCACCGAGTAAATCATGCGGGCCATGAAAAACGAGCCGACGTAGGCAGTGAGCGGATTCAGGCCGAAGACGACCCATGGGCCGGTCCACCGCTTTACCCCCTGCACATCGACGATCCACATGATCGTCGCGATCGCCACGGACGCCACGCCCGCGGTGAACACGACGTACGAACTTGTCCAGAGATTCTTGTTGATGGGGAACACCCAGTTCCACATCAACCCGACCATCATACCCAGGGCGCCCACCGCGAACAGCGCACTGACGCGGTCGAGCAAGGATCGCTCTTGTTTGACGATCCAACGGCCTGCAAGGTTGCCAAGCAGACAAGTGGCGACGGCGGGGATGGTCGAGAAGAAACCCTCAGGATCCCAGGTTAAGCTGTTCCCCCACGTGTGATTGCCCAGGCCGAACCGCGTCCAGTCGAGCAAAGTCCGATCCCACCACGCCGCCATGGTCGTCTCGGGGCGGTCGAGGAGCAGGGCGCCGATGGTGCCGTGGGTACCCGGAACGGGCAGGCAGGTGAGCACGAACCAGTAGCCGAAGAGTATGACGGCGACGACGATCACGAGCTGTTTCACCGACGCGCGGCGCGAGATGAGGCCGGCGGCAATGTACGCCAGTCCGATGCGCTGGAGCACGCCGAGGATGCGCCAATCATACAGGCGGTCCACGACGCGCTGGACGAACGTGGGATCGGGGTTCCCAGGGATGGCGGACCAGGTGAAGAACGGAACGCCATTGAGGAGGAATCCGAACAGGAAGATGAGGGCGCCGCGGCGAACGATCTGGCGGCGAATATCGCTTTCGGCGTCTCCACGGCCACGGCGTGCGGAGAGGGAAAGTTCGGTGGTGATGCCAACGATGAAGAGGAAGAACGGAAAGATGAGATCGGTGGGGGTCCACCCGTTCCAGGCCGCGTGCTCGAGAGGCGGATAGATGGCGCTCCATGTGCCCGGCGTGTTCACCAGCAGCATCCCGGCGATGGTGAGGCCGCGGAACACGTCGAGCGAGAGCAGCCGCTCGCGGGGAGCGGTGCTCGCTCGGGGCGCGGGCTGCGCCGTGGAGGCGGGGACTGGGGAACTGATCGGCGGCATCTGGGGATACTAGTATAGCCCGGCGGGGCTCCCGCCGAAATGACTTCAGGAGGTGGCCGGTGCGGAACAATATCTTGCGCGAGGGCAGCGTCGCCGGTGTTCTGGGTGCGACGAGTGTGGCCGGCTGGTTTTTCATCGTGGATGTCGTGCTGCGTCATCCATTCCAGACGCCGATCGAACTCGGCCGCGGGTTCTTCACGCTGTTCGGGCAGACGACCAACGGGAATACCGACCTGCTGGTGGTGATCGGGTATACAGTGTTCCACTACCTGGCGTTCATTGCGGCCGGGATCGTCGTCGCAGCAATCGTTCACTGGGCAGAGCAGCAGCCGACGGTGCTAGCCGGGGCGATGATCCTGTTCGTGGCCTTCGAGGTTGGCTTCTATGGGCTCAGCTCGGCATTCGACAGCATCCCGGTGCTGGGGGTGCTGGCGTGGTACAACGTGGCGGTGGGCAATCTGATTGCGTCGATCACGATGGGGGCGTACATGTGGCGCGCCCATCCGGGGCTCAAGGCGGAGCTGATCTACGCGCTGGAAGGCAGGGAATAGCGGCCGCGCCGCGGGATGAAATGAAGGCCGGGCGCCCCATCCGGGGTGCCCGGCCTTTTTCGCGGAGCGATCGGTGGCTGCGGCGGGCTATCCGGTGTGGATGGCCAGGTGGCCGAACAGGAAGAGCAGAGCGACGATCGTCGTCATGGCGATGATCAGGGGCCCGGTGAACAGTGCGCGGAAGAGCCGGTGATCGTAGCGCAGGTGCATATAGAACATGACGACGATGGCGAACTTGACCGCCGACAGGATCAGCAGCGTCGGCACGAACAGGTGTGATGCGACGAAGCTGGGGATGTAGTAGATCCACACCTCGGCCATCGTGATGAGGGTGAGGATGACCGCGACCTTCCAATACACGGACCAGGTCGGATGCTCCTTTTCCATGCCCATCGCGGAGTGGTCCACGTGGGTGGGGTGAGCGTCGGCCGAGGGATCGTGAGCCATGGTGGTCTCGTTAGTGGATGAGGTACACGAGGGTGAAGATCGCGATCCAGACCACGTCTACAAAGTGCCAGTAGAGCGCGGCGATGTCTACGATCAGTGCGTCCTTCGGTTGGAGGCCGCGTTTGAAGTCGATGGCGAGGAGCGTGAGCAGCCAGAGGACGCCGGCGGTCACGTGGGCGCCGTGGAAGCCGGTGAGCGTGAAGAACGACGATCCGAACAGGTTGGTACGGATGGTGAGTCCTTCATGTACGAACGACGTGAACTCGAATGCCTGAAAGCCGAGGAAGGTGGTGCCGAGCAGCGCGGTCATGAACAGCCACAGCTTGGAGCTGCCGAGGACCTTCTCACCGAACGAGTGCTTGGGCTTATCGGCGTTCTCGACGGCGGCCAACGCGAGTACCATGGCGAGCGACGACATGAGCAGCACGAAGGTGGAGGCCGACGTCACGGGGATGTTGAGGATCGGCTTCATCACCGTGTCGCAGACAGGCGGACTGCATACCTCGTGCGGGAACGGGCCCGTCACACTGCGGCCCTTGTAGATCAGGTAGGTCGAGATGAGCGACGCGAACAGCATGCACTCCGACCCGATGAAGGCCCAAATCGCCACCTTGCGGTGATCGAGGCCCGTGGTGGTCGGCGTGTGCCCTTGGTGCTCGACTGCAGCTGCTGGATTGGCCATTGATTGAACCGTGATTGCGTTGTGCGACAGCTAAAGGAATCGGGAACGGTGCGCAGATGCTCCCGCGCGCCGGGACGGGCTATTCCAGCGGACTGAGCAGCCAGCTGTAGAGCGAGATCACCATGCCGGCGGCGCCACCGAATATGAAGGTATAGGCCATCGGCCAGTTGTTCTTGTGGATAAACAGGAGGCCCGAGAACATGAGGGTCATGAACAGGGCCGTGAATAGCGGCTTTATGGTCGGGAACGGCATCGGGATGCCAAGTTCCTTGGCCGTCTTGATCCGATCTCCGTCATGGAACTCCGGCACGTTGCCCTTGTGGTCCCACAGGGGATAGCGTGAGGACACAGTCGGGATCGTGGCGAAGTTGTAGTCGGGTGGGGGCGACGGGAGCGACCATTCCAGCGAGGGGGCGTTCCACGGGTTGTGGCCGGCCACGGCGCCCTTCTTGCGGCTACGGACGAAGTTCCAGACAAAGAGGAGCGTGGCGAAGCCGAGCAGGTAGGCGCCGTACGACGACATCAGGTTGTACGTATCGAAGCCCTGGTTGGCGTCGTAGCGGTAGATGCGGCGCGGCATGCCGGCGAGACCAGAGAAGTGCATCGGGAAGAAGGTAAGGTTCATCCCGATGAAGGTGAGCCAGAAATGCCAATTGCCGAGCTTCTCGCTCATCAGGTGTCCGGTGAGCTTCGGATAGTAGTAGTAGATGCCGGCAAAAATGCCCATCATCGACCCGCCGAACAACACGTAATGGAAGTGGGCGACGACGAAGTAGCTGTCGGTCTGCTGTAGGTCAGCGGGCGGCGACGCGTGCATGACACCGGAAATCCCGCCGATGGTGAAGAGCGCGATGAGCGCGATGGCGAATTTGCAGGCCACCGTGAAGCGCACGTTGCCGCCCCACATTGTGAAGATCCAGTTGAAGATCTTCACTCCCGTCGGAATGCCGATGAGGAGCGTGGTCACGCCGAATACCGTGTCGGCAATCGGACCGAGGCCGACGGCGAACATGTGGTGCGCCCATACGCCGAAGCCGAGGAAGGCGATCAGCATGCCCGAGTACACCATCACCGGGTACCCGAACAGTGGTTTTCCGGAGAACGTGGGGAGCACCTCGGATACGAGGCCGAACGCTGGCAGGATGAGGATGTAGACCTCGGGGTGGCCGAAGATCCAGAACAGATGCTGCCAGAGGAGCGGATCGGCGCCGGCTGCCAACTCGTAGAACTGGGTGCCGAAGAAGCGGTCGAATTGCAGGAACACGAGGGCGACCGTAATCACGGGGAAGGCCAGGACGAGCAGGAACTGCACGATGAACGCCATCCAGGTGAACATCGGCATGCGCATGAGCTGCATGCCGGGCGCCCGCATGTTGATGATCGTGGTGATGAAGTTGAACGCTGCGGCCAGCGAGGAAACGCCGAGGATCTGGATGCCGAGCACCCAGAAGTCGATGTTGAGGCCGGGGTTGAACTGCATGGTGGTGAGCGGTGCGTAGCCGAACCAGCCGCCATCGGGGGCGGCGCCCACGAGCCATGACACGTTGATGAAGATGCCGCCGAACAGGAATACCCAGTAACTGAACGCGTTGAGCCGCGGGAAGGCCACGTCGCGGGCCCCGATCTGCAGCGGGATCAGAAAATTGAAGAAGGCGGCCGACAACGGCATGATCGCGAGGAAGATCATGGTCGTACCGTGCATCGTGAACAGCTCATTGAACGTAGTCGCCGAGACGACGGTTCCGTTCGGGTGCATCAGCTGGGCACGGATGATCTCGGCTTCGAGGCCGCCTATCAGGAAGAACGTCAGCGCGGTAACGAGATACAGCACCCCGATCCGCTTGTGATCAACAGTGGTGAGCCAGCTCCAGATTCCCGTGTTGGACGCTTCGTGCGTCGAAACGTAGGGCGGGGCGGCGGCGGTTGTGGCCATGCGTCAGCGTCTCCGTGCGGTTACTTCAGGGTCTGCAGATATGCGACGATGTCGGCGATCTGCTGATCGGTCAGGTTGCCCATGGTCGTGGGCTTTCCGGTGGCGGGGTCGATCTGGCCTTTGCCGAGCGTGTACATGATCACGCCCGGTTTCATGACGCGGGCGTTCTTGATCCACAGCTCGAGGTGCTGCTTGTCATTCGGGTACAGGCCGGCGGCGATGGTGGTCCGCGAGGCGATGTGCGTGAGATCGGGCCCGAGAATCGCCTGCATCATCGGGTTGCCCTTGATCGTGTGGCAGGCGAGGCACATGCTCTGCCCGGCCGAGATGAGCTTTTCGCCTTCCAGCGGATCGCCGGTGAGTGACTGGTCGAAGGTCATCCCCGGCGGAAGTGGTGTCGCGGGAACAGCGTATCTCGGAATATTCGCCCGCGGGAAGCTCACGAAACTCGCGGTGGCCGGTGCGGCCTGGGCGACCGGCATGGCCGAGGCGATCGCTGCTCCCTTGGCCATGGCTGGCGTCTTGGCTTTCGTCGTGTCGGGAAGGAGCGAGACGGCGGGCTGCTCCTGATTGTGCGTCCACGCCGCAAACTCGGCGGGTGCCACCGTGAACACCTTGAACCGCATGTTGGCGTGTGAGGTGCCGCAAAATTCGGCGCAGAAGCCGTTGAACACGTCGTCGCCGACCGAATCGGGAGTGAACCACAGGTAGTTGGTGTGGTTTGAGATCAGGTCGCGCTTGCCGCCCAACTCAGGGATCCAGAACGAATGGATCACGTCGGCCGTCCTGAGCGTGAAGTTCACCGTGCGGCCGATCGGCAGGTAGAGTTCATTGGCCGTGGTGATCCCGTACTGGGGATACTGGAACTCCCACCACCACTGATGGCCAGTGACGGTGACCTGGAGGGCGTCCTGGGCTGCCGGCGCCTCCGTCTTGAAGATCGTCCGCACCGTGGGTACGGCGATCATGGCCAGAATAAGGGCCGGAATGGACGTCCAGAGGATCTCGAGCTTCGTGTTGCCGTGGACCTGCTGCGGCGGCGGCTGGCCCTCGCGCTTCCGGAACTTGATGAGCGCGATGAGCAGGATGCTTTCGACGAACACGAACACAAACGATCCGAGCCAGATCAGAATGTCGAACAAGTGTCCGATATCCCGATTGAACTCCGTATGGTGCGTGAAGATCGAGTTGGGATGTGCGGGGGCGCATGCAGCGAGCAGCACTGCGAGCACGGCCGTCAGCGCGGCGGTAGTCAGCCGACGCGGGCGGGAATGTGGATCCATGCGGGGGTCCTTGTACCGACAGTGGGAAATGCGCTCCGGCCGAGGGAGCGCAAGCGGGTGAAAAACAGCAGAGGCAACCTACGGATTGCCCAGGGCTAAATCAAGCGATTTTCGGTGTCCCCCCCCCGCGCGCCGCGATTCTGCGGGAACAAACGGCGGGGTGCCCGTCGGGCACAGCCGACCGGAACTTCTAGCCGCCAGCGTGGTCGGGCTGCTCTTCGTCGTGGATGGAATGTTTTTCGACCACTTGCTTGGCGGTGAGTTCGAGGGCCTGGGTGAGTTGGGCCACCCCCTCGCGCATTTGCCGGATGCGCGTCGGCTCGCTGGAGCCGCGGCTGATCGCCAGCGTGATCGCAAACACCTGATCAGAGATGACGCCAAACTGGCCCTTGAGCAAGCCGCCGAGGGCGGGGAGCTGCCGCTTGAGGTTGTTGAAGTAGGGACTCGTGGGCGTCTGGCGCTTCACTGCCAGCGCGTACTGCTCCACGAGACCGTGGATGCGGTGGAGGATGGTGGTCGCATCGTCGAGCGTCTTGAGTTTCGCCTGACCGGCGCCGTCGAGTTTGAGTCCAGCCATGGGATGCCGCGGGGATCGGGAGAAAGAGGGGCTACGCCTTGGTGGCGCGCGGGGCGGTCATCCGCTCCGGATCGAGAATCCGGTCGATCTGCTGGCGCGTGAGCAGTTTCTGCTCGAGGACCAACTCGGTGACCCCGCGGCCCGTGTCGAGCGCGGCCTTGGCGATCTGCGTGGCCTTGTCGTAGCCGATGACCGGCACGAGGGCGGTCACGATCCCGATCGAATGCTCGACGAAGTCGCGCATCCGCTGCGGATTGGCCGTGATGCCGGTGACGCACCGCTCGCGGAGTACGACGCAGGCGTTGCGCAGCGTATCGACGCTACGCAGCAACCGGTAGGCGATCACGGGTTCGAACACGTTGAGCTGCAGCTGACCGGCTTCGGCGGCCATGGTCACCGTCACGTCACCGCCGATGACGTCAAAGCACACTTGGTTCACGACCTCGGGGATCACCGGGTTCACCTTGCCGGGCATGATCGAAGAGCCGGGCTGCATGGCCGGCAAGTTGATCTCGCCGAGTCCGGTGCGCGGTCCCGAACTGAGGAGCCGCAGGTCATTGCAGATCTTGGAGAGTTTGACGGCGCAGCGTTTGAGGACGCCGGAGAGCTGGACGAAGGCTCCCGTGTCCGAGGTGGCCTCCACCAGGTCGGGCGCCGTGATGAGCGAGAGCCCGGTGATCTGGGAGAGATGCTCGCGCACCTTCTCGGCGTAGCCTGGCGGGGCATTGATACCAGTGCCGATCGCCGTCGCCCCCATGTTGATCTCGCGAATCAGCGCCTGAGCCTCGCCCAGGCGGTCCACGTCTTCGAGAATCGTATGGCCGAAGGCGGCGAACTCCTGGCCGAGCGTCATCGGCACGGCGTCCTGCAGCTGAGTGCGACCCATCTTGATGAACGGCGAGAACTCGTCAGCCTTGGCGAGAAAAGCGTTCACGAGGTCGCGCATCGCGGCGCGGAGTCCCTCAATGCTGGTGTGGAGGGCCACCTTCACCGCCGTCGGATAGACGTCGTTGGTGGACTGGCTGAGATTCACGTGGTTGTTGGGGTGCACCACGGCGTAGTCGCCACGCGGCTTGTGCATGAGTTCGAGCGCGCGGTTGGCGATCACCTCGTTGGCATTCATGTTGGTAGACGTCCCGGCGCCGCCCTGGATGGCGTCCACCATGAAGTGCTCGTGGTGGCGCCCGGCCCGGATCTCCATGGCTGCCTCATCGATGGCATGGGCCACGTCGCGCGGTAGCAGTCCGAGGTCGGCGTTGGCTCGGGCGGCGGCGGCCTTCACGGCGGCCAGGGCCTCGACCAGCGACGGAAATTCGCGGATTGGAACGCCGGTGATCGGGAAGTTCTCCAGCGCGCGCAGCGTCTGCACGCCGTACAGGGCGTCAGCGGGCACGTCGCGCTCGCCGAGCAGGTCGTGCTCGCGCCGCGTCTGGCCGCCCGTGAAGCCAAGGGCCCGGCCGCGTCCGGCCAGGGTGGCGTCTGCGGCCTTCAGACGCTGGGCGATGGCGCGCGCGGCCCGGGTGACCAGCGCCGCATGCAGCGCCGGCGTGTCCTTGAGCAGCGGCTCGACCACGTCCTTGCGGAACATCAGGGCTTCGGTCTTGACCAGGGCCCGCCCCGAAACACCGTGGGGCGAATCGTCGAGCAGCAGCCCTTCGCCGATCACCTCGCCCGGACCGAGCGTGGCGAGCGGGGTGGAGTTGTTGGCTTGCTCGATGGCCACACTTCCGGCGAGCAGCACGGCGAAGAACTCGCGTGGTTCGCCCTCGCGGAACAGCATGGCGCCAGGCTCGTAGGTTGTGGGAACCCCGGCCCGAATGAGATGCCAGCGGAGCGATTCGGGCAGACTCTGGAAGAATGCGACGTTCTTGACTTGGTCCTGCCGGGTGGGGCGCGTCATAGGACCGTAAGCTACGCGCTGTGTACGGGGCCCGGTAGCGAACGCCCGAGGCCACCGGCACGGGCCTCCGCAGGCGGACGACGGGGGACCCGCCGCCGAGGGGGGTCACCTCTCGTATTGGGGCGAGAAACCGCGTAAGATTGCTCGAACGTCCGTCATATTCTGGAGGAAGTATCGTGTCGATCTCCCGTCGTGACTTCATCAGTGCGGGCGCTGCGGCAGCGGCCGGCCTCGCGCTCCCCCGGATCGGCGGTGCCGAACCGGTGATCTCGTCCGTTGTCGACCGGTCGGCCCCTGGATCACCGGGGCCGGCGTCGCGGCCCGTGATCATCTCGGCGAGCAACGGGCTCACGAAGGACGCCGACGGGAAGCAAGGCATCAAGGTCGCGTACGACCTGCTCGTGGGCGGCGCCGATCCGCTCGATGCGATCGTGGCCGGCGTGAGCATCGTCGAGTTGAACCCGGACGACCAGTCGGTGGGGCTCGGCGGACTGCCCGACGAGGACGGCGTGGTGCAGCTCGACGCGTCGTGCATGCACGGACCCACGAAACGGGCGGGCGCCGTGGGGTGTCTGGAGGACGTGGCGACGGCTGCGGCCGTGGCCAAGGCCGTGATGGACTACACGGATCACATCTTCCTGGTAGGCGCGGGGGCGCGGCGGTTCGCCGTGGAGATGGGGTTCAAGACGCAAAACCTGCTCACCGACAAGAGCCGCCGGGACTGGTTGCGGTGGAAGGCCGATCTCAATCCCAACGATAACTGGCTCGATCTTCCTCCGCGGGGGTCCGGACGCGGCGGAGGCGACGACGAATCGCCATCGATGCACGTGACCTACGACGCGCACGGTGTGCCGCACACCTATGGCACGATCAACATGAATGCGGTGACGGCCAGCGGGGACATCGCGTCGGTGACCACCACGAGCGGGCTGTCGTGGAAGATCCCGGGGCGGGTGGGCGATTCGCCGATCATCGGGGCGGGCCAGTACTGCGACAACACGGTGGGGGCGGCAGGCTCCACAGGCCGCGGTGAGGCCAACATGAAGGTGTGCGGTTCTTTCCTGGCTGTGGAGTTCATGCGGCAGGGGATGTCTCCCTCGCAGGCGGTGATGAAGGTGATGGAGCGCGTGGTGGAGATGACGGAAACGCGACTGCTCGACGAGCACGGCCGTCCCTATTTCGACCTCGAGTACTACGCCGTGAACAAGAAGGGCGAATACGCGGCGGCCTGCGCGTATCAGAGCGCGAATCCCGACCGGCCGACGATGTTCGCGGTGTGCGACGAGCGGGGGCCGCGTTTCGAACCGTTCGCGTACATGTACACGGCCGATCAGCGGCCCAAGGGGCACCCGATGTCGGGGACGCTCGTGATCCCGAAATGAGCGATCGCCAGACGACGTTGGGGCGCCTCGACCGGAGGCCGGGCGCGGCCTCGGCCGTGGTGGGCTGATGTCGTGCGACGAGCGGTTCTTCCTGCCGGGGCCCACTGCGGTGCGGGCCGAGGTGCTGGAGGCCATGCTGCACCCGATGATTCCGCACCGCAGCGCCGCGATGGAATTGCTCATGAGCACCGTCCACGGGCGGCTGCAGCCGTTGTTCGGCACCCAGCGGCCAGTCTACGTGGTGAACGGATCGGCGACGTCGGCCATGGAAATGGGCATTCGCTGCGGGAGTATGCGACGCGTGCTCTCCCTGGTGTGCGGCGCGTTCGGCGAGCGGTTCGCCGAGATCGCCGAACTTTCCGGGCGCGAGGTTACCCGCGTGATCGCCGAGCCAGGGGAGACCGTGTCAGCGCAGCAGGTGAGCCTGGCGCTCGAACAGGGCGCGTACGATACGGTGACGGTGGTGCACTCCGAGACGTCCACCGGCGCGTTGAGCGACGTGACCGGTATCGCACGGGCGGTCCGCGAGGCGTCGAACGCCATGTTGCTCGTAGACGCCGTGACGAGCGTAGGCGCCATGCCGGTGGAAATGGACGCATGGGGCGCCGACTTCGTGTTCGCCGGGTCGCAGAAGGCACTCGCGCTGCCGCCGGGTCTGGCGTTCGCGGCGGCGTCGGAGCGGCTGCTGAAACGCGCGCGCACGCTGTTCGACCGCGGCTTCACGCTCGACCTCGTGCGCTACGATGACTTCTGGCACAAATCACAGAGCCCGACTACACCGTCGATTGCGTTGCTGTACGCTCTGGACCGGCAATTGGCCGACATCGAGCTGGAGGGGTTCGGCGCCCGGTTCAACCGGCATGCGCAGATGGCGCAGGCATGCTGGGAGTGGGTGGTGGCTGACGGAGGGTCCGACCTGTCGTTGGAGATTCTGGCGCGCGAAGGGGAACGGTCGCCGTCGGTGACCTGTTACCTGTGCGACCAACCCGAGCGGATGGTGCGCGCGCTCAACGAGCAGGGGTACGTGATCGGCCTCGGCCACGGTGATCTGCAGCGCACCTCGGTGCGCATAGGCCACATGGGCGATCACACCGTCGAAGGCGTGAAGCGCCTACTCGCCACGATGGGGGAGATACTTCGTTCGCGGCGTTAGCGCTCAGCTCGTCCGCCCCGGCGCAGTGCCCCGCGCGGGCGTGCCCTCGCTGCGCTTGCTCCTGCCGATGCGCAGGTTCGACACCAGCGTCGATAGGCGCTCGGCGGCGTGCGCCATGGTGGCGGCCGCCGCCACGATCTCCTGCGTGCTGGCGCTCTGCTCCTCGCTTGCCGCAGCCACCTGCTGCATGGCGGCGGCAAACGACTCCGTTCCGCGGGTGATCATCACCAGTCGCTCGCTCATGTCGCGTACCAGCGCGTCGGTGCCGGCCGCCGTGCGCTCGATCGACGACGTCCACGTCTCCAATTCGGCCACGCTCGCCTCGAGATGCGCAAACGATGCCGACGCCTGCTCGGTGGCGCGCTGCACGCCTCGAGCCGTGGCCGCCATGCGCTCCATGCCTTCACTCGATCGTTCGACGCCCGTGAGCACTCCGGTCACCACGCGGTGCGCGCGCTCGGCGGCGTCGGACGACATGGCTGAGAGGCGGCGCACCTCGGCGGCGACCACGGCGAAACCCTCGCCCTGATCGCCGGCGCGGGCCGCCTCCATGGCGGCATTGAGGGCGAGCAGCTTGGAGTGGCGGGCCAGTGATTGTACCAGCGCGACGAAGGTGCGGATCTCTTGTGATGCCTCCACCAAAGCGCGCACCGTCGCGGCGGTGGCGGCCACGTCGCTGGTGAGTGTAGCGAGCGCGTTCGTGCTGTCATCCATCAGCCGCCGGTTCTCCAGCGCGAGCTCGCGCAGGCGCCCGTTCCGCTCTACACCTTCATGCGCGCCGGCGTTCAGTTGCTCGACGAGCGGTCCGAGACTGTCCGACGACGCGGCAAGCGACTGCACCGACTCGGCCATCTGCTCTGATTGCTTGCTGAGGTCGCTGGCTGTCTGTGCGATCTGGGCCGCCGAGCCCGCCATCTGTTCCGAACTGGCGGTGATCTGAACCGACATCGTGGCCGTGTCGCCAGCCGAAGCGCTGAGCACCCGGGCGAGCCGCGCGAGTTCGCCGACCATCGCGCCCAGTGCGCGCGCCAGCCGCTCGATCTCGTCGGTGGACCGCACGGTGGGCACGCGCGCGGTGAGATTGCCGGCGGCCACGGCTTCGGCGAGCACCGCGAGTTCCATGGCCGGGCGGCGGATGTGCTGGTTCACCAGCCGCTCGACGGCGAATCCGATGCCGACGATGATCAGGAAGAGGAAAGCACCAACGGCGACGATCGTCTCGCGGACGTCGCGATACGTGGCGGTGGCGGGCGTTTCGTGGGCGAGCACCACCCACCGGCCGAGGTTGGCGGTGGCCAGCGCCACGCGCTCCTGGCCGCGCGACGTGACTACGGTGAAGACGGTGTCACCGCCGGTGCTCGCGGCCCTCGCGAACGCCTGCAGATCACTGCTCGTCGCGTCGCGCGAACTGATGAGCGGATGGCCCGCCGAGTCGGCCAGTTCTACTTCGATCTCCGAGGCCGACGCCGTCGCGAACACATCCTGGAGGGTGGTTCGAAGAGCCGGATCGGCGGTGAGGTCGGGGCTGGCCTGGGGCCGGGTTGCCGCCGCCACCTGCGCCAGCGCCGCGTATTGCTTGGCTACGGTCTGCAGGTGCCCGTCCGCCCGGCCACGAAGCGCCGACGCGACCTCGCCGCTGACGACCATTCCCAGGGTCACGAGGATCAATGCCGCGGCGAGCGCCGTGAGGGGCACGAACCGGATGGAGAGCGCGCTTCCGGGCGCGAACGCTTCCGGCGTGGCTCCCGTGGTCACGGGCGTGGGCGAGGGCGGACGTGAAGGGGGCATCGGGGCTGGTGGGTGGACGCGCGGTACCCCGCGCCGGGCACCCCCCCCAATCTGGCTTGTTTGCCCTCTGGGGCCAAGTAAATTGCGGAAACCCCTGGCCATCGCCTCTTTGGCGCCCGCTCCGACCCGCCCCTGCGGGATCGCGGTGCGCCGCCCCGAACGAATGACCGATACGAATCACACGCCTACGACCGATCTTCCGGCCGCGTACGAGCCTACCGTTGTGGAACGGAAGTGGCAGGCGCGCTGGGACGAGCGCGGCACGAACCACACCGACCTCTCAGGCGCGAATCCGTACTACACGCTCATGATGTTCCCCTATCCGTCGGCTGAGGGGCTGCACGTGGGGAACTTGTTCGCGTTCACCGGCAACGACATTCACGGCCGCTACCAGCGCATGCGCGGCCACACCGTGTTCGAGCCACTGGGCTACGACGCGTTCGGCATCCACTCGGAGAACTACGCCCTCAAAGTCGGGGTGCATCCGCTGGAGCTGATCCCACGCAACATCGCCAACTTCCGGCGTCAGCTGCGCCGGGCGGGCCTCATGGTGGACTGGCGCTACGAGCTGTCCACGACCGATGCGTCGTACTACAAGTGGACGCAGTGGCTGTTCTTGCAGCTGTACAAACGCGGGCTGGCGTACAAGAAGCAGGCGGCCGTAAACTGGTGTCCGTACGACAAGACCGTGCTGGCCAACGAGCAGGTGATCAACGGCGCGTGCGAGCGGTGCGGCACGCTGGTGGAGCAGCGGTTCCTGGAGCAGTGGTTCTTCCGGATTACCGATTATGCGGGGCGCCTGCTCGACAACCTCGGCGCGCTCGACTGGTCGGAGAGCACCAAGACGGCGCAGCGCAACTGGATCGGCAAGTCGGAGGGTGCCGAACTGGCGTTTCGGGTGCAGGATCTGATGGAGTTCGCGGGGAGCGCAACGGTCAGCGGCGGCGGGCTGAGCGGCGAGGTGGTTTCGACGCCGGTGGACATCCGCGTGTTCACCACGCGCGCCGACACGATCTTCGGCGCGACGTTCCTGGTGGTGGCGCCTGAGCATCCGCTGGTCGATCTCGTCACCACCGACGAACAGCGCGTCGAGGTCGAAGCCTACCGTGCGGCCACCGCCAAGCAGGACATCGTCACCCGCAAGGTGAACAAGGACAAGACGGGCGTGTTCACGGGCGCGTACGCGATCAACGCGGCTACCCGTGAGCCGATTCCGATCTGGACGGCCGACTACGTGCTGATGGAGTACGGTACCGGCGCGATCATGGCTGTGCCGGGCCACGACGAGCGCGATCACGAGTTCGCCCTCAAGTTCGGGCTGCCAATCGTGCGCGTGGTGGGCGCCGACCCGCACGACACGGCCCCCCCGATGGACGCCGCGTTCACCGACAACGTGAATGGCGTTCTGGTGAATTCGGGAAGATTCAATGGGCTCACCGTGCCCGAGGCGAAGCTCACCATCGTGAAGTGGCTCACGGAGCACGGCGCCGCACGGGCGGTGGTGAACTACCGGCTGCACGACTGGTGCATCTCGCGGCAGCGGTACTGGGGCCCGCCCATCCCGATCATCTACTGCGACGCGTGCGGCCCGGTGCCGGTGCCGGAACAGGATCTCCCGGTGGTGCTGCCGCCGTTGGAGAACTTCCGCCCCGACGACTCGGGCGTCTCGCCGCTGGCCCGGGACGCGTCGTGGTACCGTGTGTCGTGCCCGCAGTGCGGCGCGCCGGCGCGTCGCGAGACGGACGTGTCGGACACCTTCCTCGACAGTTCGTGGTACTTCCTGCGCTATCCCAGCGCCGATCGCGACGACGTGGCCTTCGACCCCGAGATCACCAGGCACTGGCTGCCCGTGAACTCGTACATCGGCGGCAACGAGCACGCCGTGCTGCACCTCTTGTACTCGCGCTTCATCACGATGGTGCTGCACGATGCCGGGCTGCTCGGCTTCGAGGAGCCGTTCACGCGCTTTCGGGCCCACGGCACGATTGTGCGCGAAGGCGCCAAGATGTCGAAGAGCCGCGGCAATGTGGTGAACCCCGACGAATACGTGGAGCGGTGGGGGGCCGACTCGTTCCGCACCTACCTCATGTTCCTGGGGCCGTACGAAGAGGGCGGCGACTTCCGCGATCAGAGCATCTCCGGAGTGCGACGGTTCCTCGACCGGTTGTGGACGTCGGTGCACGAGGCGGCGCGCGACGGCGAAGCCGACCCCGCCGTTATGCGCAAGGTGCACCAGACGATCGGCAAGGTGACCGACGACATCCCGGCGCTCAGCTACAACACGGCCGTGGCCGCGATGATGGAGTGCGTGAACACGATCCGCGCCCACGACCGCACACCCCACGTGCGCGAGGTGGAACCACTGGTGCAACTCGTGGCGCCGTTCGCGCCGCACGTGGCCGAAGAGTTGTGGGAAATCCTTGGCCATGCGCGTAGCGTGTTCGACGACGGCTGGCCCGCATTCGACGCCGCTCTGGCAACCGAGGAATCGGTGACCGTGGCCGTCCAAGTGAACGGCAAGACCCGCGGCACCGTCCAGGTGCCCAAGGACGCTGAGCAGCCGGCGGCGCTGGAAGCGGCCCTGGCCGAGCCGAACATCGCCAAATTCGTTACGGGATCACCCAGGAAGGTGATCTACGTGAAGAACCGCCTGCTCAATCTGGTAGTGTAGGGCTGGCGGTCAGGTCCACTCGGCGTAACGGACCTGGGAGTCGGGCTGCGAAAAGGCCACAGCCGCCAGATAATCCACGCGTCCGATGTCGAGTAGGCGCACCCAGAGGTGTTGTCGGTCGACGCCGGTGATCCCCGTGACGTCGACCTCCTGCTGCACCTCTTTGCCGAGCGATACGGTGAAGCCGTCAAAGGCCGCAGCGATGCCCGTGCCGAGCGCCTTCACCACCGACTCCTTGCGGACCCAGGCTCGGAAGAACGCGTCGGCGTGCTGCTCAGCGGGCAGGGCAAGCAGCGCGTCGTACTCGCCGCGCGCGAAGAACCGCGCCGCGATGCGCTCCACATCGGCCAGCCGCGTCATGCGCTCGAGGTCCACCCCCACATCGTCGGAGCGCGTGACAGCCACGAGCATGTGATCGGCCGAGTGCGATACGCTGAACTGAAGCGGCGCATCGGTGTCCTTGGCCACGACCTGCGGCTTGCCGCGCGCCGAGCGCCGGATGGTGATGTCCGCAGGCGCCTCGCTCAGGTACCGAGCCAGGATGTCGCGCACCCAGGCGCGCGACAGCGTGAGCCGCGCCCGCTGGGCTTCGCTCGCTACGAGCGCGGTCTTTTCACGCTCATGGGCCGGGAGCATCTCGGCGGCGCTGGAGAGGTTCTCCGGGGTGGCCGCAAGGGTCGCATGCCACACGTGGATGTCGGTGGCGGAGAGGGCGGGAAGGGGATCCGGTGTGGTGGAGGGCATGCGTGGAGGGCTAGAAGCTCAACCCGAACGTGATGGGCAGGGACAGGTAGGAACTACCATTCGTGAGGACCTTGTGCAACCGGGCCTCGAAATACGCCGTCATTCCGGTGAGCGGAATCTCGATTCCCAACCCGCCGTTGAAGCCGGGATTGGTACCGCTCGCGGTGACGTGGTATAGCCCCATGCCGCCGATCAGGTACGGGTGGTACGATACCCCCTGGATATGGTATACGGCGCTCACGATGGCGGCCGTGGCCTGGACGGAGTGGGCGCCTACCGCCTGTGGTTTGGCGGCGAAGTGCTCGTAGAACAGCTCTCCCCGCACGCCCACCGTCTCAAGCGGTGCCCGGTATTCGGCGGTGGCGGCGAGGTTGAATCCCGCGGAGTGTTCGTGCGACAGCGAGCTGGTCGGAAGGCTGACGCCGAACGCCGCCCCCAGATGGCCCGCCGACAGTCCGCCCTGCGCAACCGCGCTGGACGCGGCGAAGAGCAGCAGAGCACCAGTGATCCCGAATCGGCGCATGAGTCTAATGTAGCGTCAGAGCAGCCGGCCGATCCAATCGCCCACCAGGTAGCCCGCCGCCGCAACACCCAGACCGACGACGAACATATCGATCCCGGACCGGAACACGCCGCGTCCAGTGAACACGGAGCGCGCGGCCCCCACGAGCCAGTGCGAGAGCATGGCGATCGCGAACGAGATCACGATAGCCGTGGTGCCCGACCAGAACAGGAACGGCGCCACGGGGATGAACGCGCCCACGGCTGTCGCCGTGCCCGTCACCCACCCCTCGCGCAGCGGCGACATGCTCCGCTCGCCGATCCCCAACTCCTCCTGCACCTGCTCGTCGAGCATTCGTCGCGGGTCGGCCATCACGTCCGTGGCCAGCGCGTGGGCGGAATCGGCGTCCATCCCCTTGGCCTGGTAGATGAGCGCGAGCTCGTCGCGCTCCACCTCGGGCATCAGCGCGATCTCGTCGCGCTCCATCGCGATCTCGTGCGCGTATACTTCCTGCTCGCTCTTCGCCGCCAGGTACCCGCTCGATCCCATGGACAGCGAGTCGGCGATAAGCCCTGCTACACCTGCCACGATCACCGCGTGCGCTTGGTTGTTCGCCGAGGCGCCGATCACGCCGGCCACGAGGCCGAAGTTGGCCGTGAGTCCGTCGTTGAACCCATACACTACGTTGCGCAAGAATCCGCCCGACTCGGCACGGTGCCATGGCTCCCCTTCACGACCGGCCATCGTACCGAGCGTGCTGGCATGTTCCGCCGATTCGCGCGCCAGCGTCAGCGATTCGTCGCGCCCCGGCGCGCCCTTCGTGGTGCCGCGATGCATCTGGAGGTAGCTACGCACTTCGCGCCCTTCTTCGGCGAGCAACATTGGCAGCAGAAAGTTCGGCCCCAGCCAGCGTCCGAGGAGTGCGAGCAGGCGGGTGCGCGCCGTGGGCCGGAATTCTCGAACCGGACGCCCATTGTCGGCCAGCAAACCGGCCCAGATGGTGGTATGACGGTCCTCGACCTCCGCCAATTCGAGATAGATGTGCTTCTTCTTAGCATCGGCCTCGAAGCCGGCCAGGACGCGGTACAGGTAGGCCGCGTCGGCCTCGTCCTGCCAGTGGTCGAGGAATGCGTCGAGGTCGGGGGTTGGGGTGGGGGGCATGGGCAGAAATATGGCGGAGTGAGAGTGGGACGGTAGGACGGTGAGAGGGATAACTGCCCACCGCAGTTCCCGTCCCACGGTCCTACGGTCTGACCGGCCTACCGGTGTTTTCCGTAAACCCTTCGTGGGTGCAGCTGTGTCCATTCCACAGTAGCCCCCAACCGAAGCACTGAGGAACCATGCGCAACACATTCTGCATCATGCTCTTGCTCACGGCCGGCACCGTCGCACCGGCCGCGGCTCAGGTCACCGTTCGTACCATGCCGGGGTCCGGCGTACGTAGCCTCTCGTGGACTCGCGTGCTCGCTCCCACGGCCGTGATCGGAGTGACCACTTCAGCGGGCGACGCGCGCGACACACTGGGTCTCCTCGTGACGGACGTGGCCGCCAAAGGGCCTGCCGCCAAGGCGGGCATCCAGGAAGGCGACCGCATCCAGTCCATAAACGGCATCGATCTCAAGCTCGCACCGATCGACATCGGAGATGAGGAGATGGCCAATGCCATGTCAAACCGGTTGACGCGCGAACTGGGCAAGCTCACGGTTGGCGACAACGTGTCGCTCAGCGTCTACCACAACGGCCAAGTGAAACCGGTGGTCATCAAGACCGTGAGTTCCGGCGATCTGTACGGCAACCCGGCCGGCATGATGCGCATGGCCGAGGACAACCGGGCCATGCTTGGCGTCTCGCTTTCGGTGACCGGCAGCAAACGCGACACCCTCGGCGTGCTCGTTGTTGCCGTGGACGACAGCGGGCCGGCGGCCAAGGCTGGGCTCGAGGAGGGCAATCGACTCGCCGCGATCAACGGCGTGAATCTCAAGGTCGATCGCGAGGACGCCGGCGACCGATACGTGGCCGAGGCGCGTTACCAGCGCCTACAGAAGGAGATGGCCAAGGTCAAACCCGGCGACGACGTGACGCTGCAGGTCTATGCGGACGGTCACTTCAAGACGGTCCACGTGAAGGCCACCAAGGCGTCGGAGCTGGGCAACGCCGGCACCACGTTCATGTTCCGTGGCGACGGAGCCCCGATGATGCAGTTCAACGTGAACAGCCAACAGGTCCGCGCGCAGGTGCAGCGCGCCATGGACCAGGTGCGGCAGGAGATGCAGCGGGTGCGCATCGAAGCCCCGGCGCCCCGCGTGCGCTGGTTGGACGACAGCGCCGCACCGGCGGTGATCAGCAAATTCATCCCGTCGCCGGAACCGGCTCCTGCGACGACGGCCGCTCCGGAGGCTCCTGCGGCGCCGAGCATGTCTGCCCTACCCGTGATCGCCCGGATCCGCGCGTCGCGCGCTGCCATGATGCTCCGGCCTGTGCTCGCTTCCCCGGCACCGATTCGCATCATCAGGTTCTGATGGCGGCGGCCAGCCGCTGCGGCTCGAGGGCGCGGAGCTTCTCGCCGTGGGCGCCGGCGGGTAATATCCCGGCGTGACCACTGCTCACGTTTCGCGCGCGCGGGTCGCGCTGACGATCCTGTTCCTGAGCGCGACGGCGGCGCGCGCGCAGGGCACGCCGGCGCCGCGCGAGGCCGGCGTGGTGCCCGGCATCGAAGTCCTGCTGCGCGATTCGATGTCCCTCGTGCGTGGCAAGCGCGTGGGGCTCATCACCAATCAGACTGGCCGCGACCGGCGGGGCCGCAGCGACATCGACCTGCTCGCGCATGCGTCGGGCGTGCGGCTCGTAGCGCTGTTCGCGCCCGAACACGGCATCCGGGGGACGGCCGAGGCCGGGGCACGCATCGCGTCGGACACCGATGCGGCCACCGGAGTCCCCATCTACTCGCTCTATGGGGCCGTGCGCGCTCCCACACCAGCTATGCTCGACAGTGTGGACGTGCTGCTATATGACATTCAAGATGCTGGCGTCCGCTTCTACACGTACGTATGGACCATGGCGTTGTCGGCCGATGCCGCGGGACGGGCGCACAAGCCCTTTGTGGTGCTCGACCGGCCCGATCCTCTCGGCGGGAGCCGGGTTACGGGTGGCGTGCTCGACACGGCATACCGCTCGTTCGTAGGGGAATATCCGGTGGCCCTGCGGTACGGCCTCACCCCGGGCGAGTTGCTGCGCTACCTCGTGGGTACCGGGCAGGTGCATGCCAACGTGCACGTGATTCCGATGGACGGCTGGCACCGGGCCATGCGGTACGATCAGACGGGGCTGCCATGGGTGAGCCCATCGCCGAACCTCCGCTCGATGGACGCCCTGCTGATGTATCCCGGAACCGTGTTCTTCGAAGGCACGAATCTGAGCGAGGGGCGCGGCACCGAGTCGCCATTTCTACTCGTAGGTGCGCCGTGGCTCACCGATGCCGGAGCGATCGCACGGGAACTGAACGCCATGGCGCTGCCGGGCGTGCGGTTCGAGTCCACGGCTTGCAGAATCGATGCTGGCCAGAAGTGGGGCGGCCAAACGATCCCGATGCTCCATGTTTCAGTGGTCGATCGCGACCGCGTGCGGCCCTTGGAGGTCGCCGCGTACATGCTGCAGGTCATTCGCCGCCGGCATCCCACCGATTTCAAATGGCTGCTGCCGCATATGGACGAGCTGGCCGGGTCCGACGCGTTGCGCAAGGCCGTTGACGCAGGCACAGTGGCCGCGCTGCTGCCCGTGTTGGATGCCCAGTCACGTGCATTCGAACGGGCGGCGGAACGCTACCGGATCTACCGCTGAGCCCTACCCGGACGCGAGCACGCGTGCGAACACGTCCGAGTCCACGTTGGCGCCGGTGAACACGATTCCCACCGTGCGGCCGCGCAAGGCATCGCGCTCCTTCATGGCCGCGGCCAGCCCCAACGCGCCGGCGCCTTCCACCACGTTGTGCGTGGCGCGGAAGATGTCGCGCATCGCCCGCTCGACCCCGGCGTCCGAAATCTCGACCACGCGCGCCACTCGGCCGCGCATGAGGCCCAACGCGGCCGCGTTGGGCGTGCGGCACGCGACCCCATCGGCGATCTGCGTACTCACGGCGCACGACACCGACTCCGCGCCCTCCAGCGACCGTTTGTACGCGGGCGCCGCCGCCGAGACCACGCCCACCACTTCGACGTCCCGGTTGAGCGCGTACATTGCCGAGAGCATACCGCAGATGCCGGAACCCAAGCCGATGGGAACGTACACCGTCTGCAACTCGGGCACCGCGCGCAGGAACTCCATGGCGTACGTGCCAACGCCGGCCGCGAGCGCCGTGTCGAACGACGGCATTCGGTGCCAGCCGCGCTGCTCGGCAACTTCCACCGCGTGCTCGAGCGCGTCCTGAAAATCGTCGCCGAACTCGATCAACTCGGCGCCGAGGGCGCGCATCGCGTCGTTCTTCTCGCGGCTGTTCCCGTGGGGGACCACCACGGCGGCCTTGAAGCCGTACCGTGCCGCGGCGAACGCCACCGACTGCCCGTGATTGCCGCGCGTCGCCGTCACCACGCCCTCGGCGCCGGGCATGGCGCGCCGCAGGCGGTCCATGTACACCAGCCCGCCGCGGATCTTGAACGCGCCCACCGGCGTGAAGTTCTCGTGCTTCACCCATATCGCGGTGCCCACCAGCCGGTCGAGCAGGGGCCACCGGTACTGCGGCGTGGCCGGCATCACCGCCCTGACGAGGCGGTCGGCGGCTTCCAGTTCGCCGAACGTGGGGAGCGCAGGGGGCGGCGTCATCGCGCGCCGCGGAATTGGGCGCGCACGTCGGACAGGGTGCACACGGCGCGGAAGGCGAACCCCGCGGCTTCGATTGCCTCGCGTCCGCCCTGTTCGCGATCCACGAGTCCTATCGCAACGACGATCTCCGCGCCCGCTTCCTGCACGTGCGCGGCGGCCTTGAGCAGCGAGCCGCCTGACGTGATCACGTCGTCCACGATCGCGACCTTCTGGCCGGCCGGGTTGATTCCTTCGATCCATTTGCCGAGCCCGTGCTTCTTGGGCTCCTTGCGCACAACGAATCCGGTGAGCGGGCGGTCGCTGCCGCCGGACGCGTACACCGCGCACAGGACGATCGCGTCGGCGCCCATCGTCGGACCGCCGATCGCCGCCGCACCGAACTCGCGCGCGATGGCGTGCATCGCCGCGCCGACAAGCGCCACGCCGTCCGGGTGGTAGGTCACCTGTTTGGCGTCGAGGTAGAAATTGCTCGTGGCGCCCGAGGTGAGTGTGAAGTCGCCTTCACGGTACGACAGGCGAGCGAGCAACGCGGCGAGTTGATCGTGAGACGGCATTCGGGCTCCGAACGGTGCGAGGCGTGGCTGCGGGCAAGCTAGGGAGCCGCGATGCGGGGCGGTAGGCGCACGGGTTAGCGGTATACCCCCGTCGTCCCCCCCAGCCAGAACACGGTGTCGGCCGGTGTCGCGGGGCCGATCGTGCCCTCCACCGACTTCATGAGCTTGGCCGGGTCGTACACGATGCCGGATTTGATCACGAGACGAGCGTGGCGGACGTTGCGGATGTCGGCCAGCGGATTGCCCTCGACGATGACGGCGTCGGCCCACTTGCCGGTCTCGATGGAACCCAGCCGGTCGCCGAGCCCCATGGCGTTGGCGGCGTTGATGGTGGCGAAGCGCAGGACCGCTTCGGGGGGGATGCCCGACAGCACGAACGACAGCAACTCGCGGTGCACCGAGAACGGCGTGAAGTACTCGCCCCAGCTCGGGTGGTCGGTACCGAGCGTGATGAGATCGCCGCCGCCCGCGTCATAGAAGGCTTTGATCTCCTTTCGTTTGGCCCAGTAGATCCTCTCGAACTGCTCCATCACCGGCCGCGGCGGCCGCGAGTCCACGATCTTGCGCATGTACGGCGTGAGGAAGCGCTTCTCGTCGGTGAAGTAGGTGAATACCGCGGGGTCGCGCTTTCCGTAGTAGCCGTAGGCGCTGAGCGTAGCGTCGTAGTATACGTGATGTTGAATATAGAGCTGGAACGTGCGCCTGTAGGCCGCCGAAGCGAACGTCGCCGTCGTGAAATTCTCGAGTGACGCGTAGGCGCTGCGGTCGGGTGGATACGCGTCGCCGCCCATGAAGTGCTCGATGCGGTCGATCCCCATGAGGATCGCATCGCGCGGGTTCACCGTGTCGTGGAATCCGGAGTCGAGGTGCCCGGTGACGGTGAGCCCGTGCTGGTGGGCCCGCTCGATGAGCGCTTGCAGTTGATACGGGGCGATGCCCTTGGCCTTGAATCCGCCCACGCCGAGCTCGGCCCAGTGGTCCACCTCGGCGTAGATCGAGTCCACCGAGATGTCGCGCTTCCAGCCGGGGCGCGCGGTGCCGAAGTAGGGCCCTGAATTGAGCAGGCGGGGTCCGGGTTGGAGCCCGCGATCGATACGGATGCGCAGGGCGCGCATGGAGTCGGCGTTCATCTCGCCGGCGGGCCACGTGGTGGTGACGCCGTTGGCGAGAAAGAGCGACGGATATGCCTTCGTCTCGTCCACGCGTCCATTGCCGAACAGTTGCATGGCGTAGTGCGCGTGGAGGTCGAACAAGCCGGGTATGATTGTTTCGGTATCAGCCACGCGGATGGTGTCGGCGCCGGGCTTGACCTCGGAAAGGTTGCCGCCAACGCGCTGGAACTTGCCGGCGCGGATGAGGATGCCGGGGTTTCGGACGCGCGTGTGGCCGGTGGAGGTGAACAGCCAGCCGCCGAGCAGCACGACATCGTGGGTCTGGGTCTGGGCGCGGGTGGTGCTCGGCGCGAGGAGGGCGGCGGCGAGGGCGGCGACGAGTGGAAAGCGGCGCATGGCGACGGTGGGGTAGCGGGTGGGTGGGGGCTTGGGAAAGATACGAAACCGGCGCCGGAGAGGCGAAAACCGTCCAATACCTTGACATCCGACAACGACAGCCCCATCGTATTGTCGAATGACAAGGTAATCCGCCGGCCTGGAGGTGCGATGGCGCAACGCGCCGATCTGCTGCAGGGCACGCTCGATCTGCTGATCCTCAAGACGCTCGTGCTTGGGCCGCTGCACGGCTGGGCGATCTCCAAGCGATTGCGCCAGCTGTCCGACGACGTGCTCGACGTGGGGCAGGGGAGCCTCTATCCCGCGCTCTACCGCTTGGAAGACAAGGGATGGATCGAAGCTGAGTGGGGGACGAGTCCCGAAGGGCGGCGCGCGAAGATCTACACGCTGACCACCGATGGGCGGAAGCAGTGGGCCGCCGAGCGATCGGAGTGGAAGCTGTTCTCGGCGGCAGTGGATCAAGTGTTGAAGGCGACCTGAGCGGAACGCGCCTATGCGGAACTGGCTGAAGCTCGTGGGGCGACGGCTGCGGGCGCTCGTACGGGGCGAGCGGCTCGACGCCGAGTTGACGGACGAGATCCGGCTGCACATCGAGCTCGAGACCGAGGATCTGATGCGCATGCATGGGCTGTCGCGCGACGAGGCGCGGCGCCGGGCGATGATCGGGTTTGGGGGCGTGGAGCGCTACCGCGAGGCCCAGCGCGACGCGCGCGGGGTGCGGTGGATCGAGCAGTTGGCGCAGGACGCGAAGTACGCCGTGCGGTCGTTGCGCAAGAGCCCGGGGTTCGTGGTGACGTCGGCGTTGACGATTGCGCTTGGGATTGGGGTGACGACGACGATGTACAGTGTGGTGAATCGGTTGATCCTGCATCCACTGCCGTTCGCCAACGGGGATCGGTGGCGCGTGTTCGGGATACTAATTCCGGCAGAGGGAAACCTGCGGGCCTCGGCCATGTCGCAGGACATGGTGGACTGGGCCAAGCGCGCAACGACGGTGGACGCCGTGAGCATCGTATTCGAAACCGGCGGCGTGCTTTCCGCTCCGGGGCATTCGACGGTGGCTTCGGGGGCGGACATCTCGCCTGAATTGCTGCTGCAACTCGGTGTCAAGCCGACTATCGGGCGTGTGTTCGGGCCAGCCGATGCGTCGCAGGGCGCCGAACGGACGATGGTGCTCTCCGATCACTTCTGGCGCGCGGAATTCGGCGGAAGCCGGGACGTGCTGGGCGAGCACGTCACGATTCACGACACGAGTTACGTCATCGTCGGCGTCGTGCCCGACCAGCTCGACGCGATCAACGACTACTCGAACACAGCCTTCTGGGCTCCGCTGACTCCGACCCAGATGGCGCTGTTCACCCGCCAGGACTGGGGGGTGCGGGGCGTCGCCCGGTTGAAGCCCAAGGTGACCGTGGAGCGTGCCGAGCAGGAGCTGAATCTGCTCAAGCGCCAAGAGGTGCTGGCTGCTGGAGGGAAGGTCAGCGGGGTGATCCCGACCCGACTCGTCCGGCCGGGCGACGTCATGGGTACGAACCTGCAGGTGGGGCTCTGGGTGCTCGTGGGCGCAACGCTGCTGGTGCTTCTCATCACCTGTGCGAACGTTGCGAGTCTGCACCTCGTCCGAGCGGCGAACCGAGCCCGGGAGCTCTCGGTGCGCGCCGCGCTCGGTGCGTCCCGCGGCCGGCTCGTACGCCAGATGTCGGTCGAGGGATTGATCCTCGCCGCCTTCGGCGGCACGGCGGGAATCATTTTCGGCTACTGGATGCTTCGCGCGGTGATCCTGCTGCGCCCGCAGCAGCTCCGGCAGCTCGACGTCGTCCAGTTCGATCGGTGGGTGCTGCTGGTCGGCATCGCGTTGGCCGGATTGACGAGTCTGGCCTACGGCGTGCTGCCCGCGTGGCACGCGACGAGTGCGCGGTTTGCGACGCTGCTGCGAAGCGTTGCATCGACCGGGCTTTCGCGGGCACGCAGCCGGCTGCAGTCCGCGGTGATCGTTGGCGAACTCGCGCTCTCCGTCGTCTTGCTGACCGGCGCCGGACTTCTCGTGACGAGCTTCGCTCGCATGAACGCGAAGGATCCAGGCTTTGCTCCGGACGGGCTGTTGGAGATGGGAATCGTCCTGCCGGCACCAGCGTTTCCCGACTCCGTGGCCCGCACCACGTTCTGGTCCGGTCTCACGATCCGGGCAGACGCGGCGCCGGACGTGGCGGCGGCGATACCCGTCGGATACAGCCTGTTGCAGTCATCGAGTGGGTGGAGTGGCAGCGCTCTCGAAATCGAAGGAGCCCCGCCGGGACCCAAGGATCAGGAGTTCATCTACAGCGTGCGCCGGGTGCCGGCCGCCTATTTTGCCATCCTGGGAATTCACGTCCTGGCAGGGCGCACGTTCACCCCCGAGGATGAGCGCGGCCAGGACCAGAACGTCGTCATCGGACAGGAAATGGCGCGGCGGTTCTGGCCGAACGGCAGCGCCGTCGGCCATCGGTTCAGGACCTATCGTGCGAACCCATGGCTGACCGTCGAAGGCGTCGTGAGCGACGTGGGATTGATAGGCCCGTCGCCGGTGAATCGAGATCTTCAGTTCTATTATCCCACGCCACGAGCGGGACTCGATCAGGCGGCGGGAATCATGGTGCGCCTCCGGCCGGGCGCTGACGTGAGCAGGACACTGGCGGTATTGCGAAGCATCGTGAAATCAGTGAATCCACGCGCCGTGATCACTGATGCGCGGAGCGAGCGGAGCATTCTCGACGACAACCTGGCCAGCCCGCGATTCAGCACGACGCTGATGATCGTGTTCGCCGCGTTGGCGCTTGTGCTTGCCGCGGTGGGGCTCTACGGCCTCATCGCATATGCCGTGAGTCAGCGGACCCACGAAATCGGCGTGCGCGTAGCGCTGGGGGCGGGGGCGGGCGACGTGGTGCGGATGGTTTTGGGCGATGGGGTTCGGCTCGCGGTTGCTGGACTCATTCTCGGCCTGGGCGCTGCGCTGGCCGCGGCGCGACTGCTCACGACGCTGCTATATGGCGTGAGTCCGACCGACCCCCTGGTCCTCGTCACGATCCCGATCGTGCTGGTGGCGACGTCTCTTCTTGCGAGCTACCTCGCTGCCCGCCGCGCCGCCTGCGTGGACCCGGTCATTGCGCTGCGCGCCGAATAGCGGCAAACGATTCTCGCCGGGCCGGTGTCAAAGGAGCAGATTGTGTCAGCGGGAAACCGGCCGTTGCCGGCGCTCGTGTGCCCCCCCGTGAACCGTCCGCCGCAAGCAGTGACCTCCCGCTGGCCGAGGATTCTCCCCCTCCCATGCCTGCCTCCCTCGAAGCGTTCCTCCAGGACGTCCGCTACGCCGCCCGCGGGCTACGCGCCAAGCCGGGCTTCACCATCGCCGTGGTGGTCACGCTTGCCCTCGGTATCGGCGCCAATGCCTCCATGTTCTCCATCGTCGACCGGTTGCTCTTCCGCCCGCCGCCGATGCTCGCCCACCCGGCGCTCGCCAACCGCGTCTACATCGGCAGCACCTACCGCGGCAAGGAGTTCATTGGCAGCAACGTGCAGTTCGCCCGCTACGTGGACCTCACCAACTTCACCCGGTCATTCTCGCGCACGGCCGAGGTCGCCCAACGCAAGCTGGCCATCGGAACCGGAACCGACGCCGAAGAGGTGAACGTCAGCGCGGTGAGCGCCAGCTTCTTTGGCTTCTTCAACGCGCCGCCGGTGCTCGGCCGCTACTTCTCGACCGCCGAAGACGCCGCGCTGACCGGAACGCCGGTGGTGGTACTCGGCTACGGCTACTGGCAGATGAAGTTCGGCGGACGTAAGAACGTCCTGGGCCAGGCGATGCACATCGGCGCCACGACGTACACCGTGATCGGTGTCGCCCCTCAGGGATTCGTCGGGCTCTGGCCGAACGCGCCGCCGGCCGCGTTCGTCCCGCTCTCGGCGATGGGCCGCGAAATGGGTGCTGATCTTCGGTTACGCGGCGAAAGTTGGAACACCACCTACCACTGGACCTGGGCGTCGATGATCGCCGAGCGGAAGCCAGGCGTGAGTGACGCGATGGCCGATGCCGACCTCACGCAGGCCGTACTGCGCAGCTACACGATCGAGGCCGCGACCGACAAGGGCATGCAGCCGCTGTCAGTGACCAAGCCGCGCGGCATCGCCGCGTCGATACTCAGCGATCGCGGGCCCAACGAATCGAGCCTAGCCCGGATCGTCACCTGGATCAGCGGCGTGGCCCTCATCGTGTGGCTCATCGCCTGCGCCAACGTCGCGAATCTGCTGCTGGCGCGCGCCCTGCGCCGCCGCCGCGAGATCGCCGTGCGGCTGGCCCTCGGCGTGAGCCGCGGGCGATTGGCGTCGCAGCTGCTCACTGAGAGCTTCGCGCTCGCCCTGCTCGGGGGCGTGGCCGGCGCTGCGGTGGCCCAGTGGGGCGGGGCGCTCCTCCGCGCACTGTTCCTCTCCAAGACGACCACGGCCACGGTGATCGACGATCCCCGGACCCTGATCTTCATCGCGCTCACCGCGGCCGCCGCGGGGCTGCTCACCGGGCTCGCCCCGTTGTTCCAGACCGCACACACGGACCTCACCCGCGATCTCAAGGCGGGCGCACGCGAGGGAACGTATCATAGTTCACATATACGCACCGGCTTGCTCGTGTTCCAGGGCATGCTATCGGTGCTGCTGCTCGTGGGCGCGGGGCTGTTCGTGCGCAGCCTGGCCCATGTGAGAGCTACGCCGCTTGGGTATGAAGCCGATCCGGTGGCCGTGGTGAACCTCAACATGCGGGGTGTGACGCTGGACAGCGCGCAGGCGCACGCGCTTCGCATGAGGATGCTCGAGGCGGCCCAGGCCATTCCAGGCGCGGAGCACGCGTCGCTCCAAGTGACGATGCCCTTCTGGAGCACGTGGGACACCCAACTGACCGTGGCCGGAATCGATACGGTCGAGAAACTCGGCGAATTCGATCTCAACGCCGTCTCGCCCGACTATTTCGCCACCATGGGCACCCGCATCCTGCGTGGCCGCGGCATCACGGCGCAGGACGTGGCCGGTGCACCGGGCGCCATGGTCGTGAGCCAGGCCATGGCACGGAAACTCTGGCCCCACGCCGACGCCATCGGGCAATGCGTGAAAGTGGGCGCCGACACGATGCCATGCACCTACGTGGTGGGGGTGGCCGAGAACATCAAGAACAGCAGCCTGAACAGTGAGCCGGGGCTGTATTACTACATGTCGTGGCAGCAGTTTGCGCCGAGCCAGGGCGGCCTGTTCGTGCGCATGCACGGCGCCGCGGCCTCCCAGACGGAGGCCATTCGCCGGGCGCTGCAGCCGCTCATGCCTGGCGTATCGTACGTCACCGTCACGTCGATGAGCGACGTGCTCGGCAATGAGACGCAGTCGTGGAAGCTTGGTGCCACCATGTTCCTGGCGTTCGGCGTGCTGGCGCTCGTGCTCGCCGCCGTGGGACTGTATAGCGTTATCGCATACAACGTGGCGCAGCGCGCGCATGAGATGGGCGTCCGCGTCGCACTCGGTGCGCAGATGCGGGATCTCATGGGTCTGGTGCTCCGCCAGGGGATCGGCGTTTCGACAGTGGGCATCGTGTTCGGCGCCGCGATCGCGCTGGGGGCAGGCCGTTGGGTGAAGCCGCTGCTGTTCAACGAGTCGCCTCGCGATCCGGCGGTTTACGCGGCTGTGGCCGTGACGCTGCTCGTGGTCGCGACGCTGGCCAGCCTCATCCCGGCACGCCGCGCCGCCAAGGCGGATCCGATGCAGGCGTTACGGTCGGAGTAGGGGAAAGCACCACGGGTTGACGCTGTTCTTCGGTGTGTTCTTCGGCGTAGATTGACCAGGAGACCCGGTTTCCCCGGGATGCTCGTGGGCCATGCCGAACATCGAGGGCGAAGCCGATGCCTGTCACCTTCAAGGTCAACGGAAAGTCGCACACCGTGGACGTCGCCGCGGACATGCCCCTGCTCTGGGTGCTCCGCGACATCCTCGATCTCAAAGGCACGAAGTTCGGATGCGGCGTCGGCCAGTGCGCCGCGTGTACCGTGCACGTGAACGGACGGCCTGCGCGGTCGTGCCTCCTGCCCGCGTCCGGCCTCGACGGTGTTGACGTCACCACGATCGAAGGCCTGTCGGAAGACGGTCGCCATCCGCTCCAGCAGGCGTGGGAGGAGTTGGACGTTCCGCAGTGCGGTTACTGCCAGACGGGACAGCTCATGTCGGCCGCGGCGTTGCTCAAACGGAATCCGCATCCGTCCGATGCCGATATCGATCTCGCGATGAGCGGCAATATCTGCCGGTGCACCACCTACCTGCGAATCCGCGCGGCCGTCCATCGCGCCGCTGGTACGGAGGCCACCCGATGAGGAACGCCACAGTCACCCGCCGCGACTTCCTGCGCGTGTCTGCCATCGCGGGCGGCGGCATCCTGCTTGCCACCTACATCCCCGGATTGGCCGGGGCAGAAACGTTGGCCGCGAAAGCGTCCGACGAATTTCAGCCCGATGCGTACATCCGTATGACGCCCGACGGTATGGTCACGATCATGGCCAAGAATCCCGAGATCGGGCAGGGTGTGAAGACGATGCTGCCTATGATCATCGCCGACGAGCTGGACGTGGAGTGGAAGAACGTCCGCGTGGAACAGGCGTCGCTCGACACGACCAAGTTCGAGAACCAATGGGCCGGCGGCAGCACGGCCACGCCCATCAACTGGATGCCCCTGCGTCGCGTGGGTGCGGCTGGCCGCGCGATGCTGATCACCGCCGCGGCCGCCGCGTGGGGCGTACCGGAATCCGCATGCAGCACGGAGCCGGGCGCCGTGGTCCACGCCGCGAGCGGACGCAAGCTCAGCTACGGCCAACTGGTGGATCGCGCCACAACCGTGCCCGCTCCCGATCTGAATTCGGTGAAACTCAAGGATCCGAAGGATTTCCGGATCATAGGCACGCCGGTGCACGAGGTGGACAACCACGCCATCGTCACCGGCCAGCCGCTCTATGGCATTGACGTCACGCTGCCCGGGATGGTGCATGCCGTATTCCAGAAGTGCCCGGTCTTCGGCGGTACGGTGAAGAGCGCCAACCTCGACGTGATCAAGGCGCAGCCGGGTGTGAAGGACGCGTTCGTGGTGGAGCCGGCGCCGGGCGGCGATCTCAGCGGTCTGCTCGGCGGCGTCGCGATCATCGGCGAGACCTGGTGGGCCGCCCAATCGGCGCGCAAGAAGTTGAAGGTGGTGTGGGACGAAGGCGCGGCGGCGCAACAGAGCAGCGCGTCGTTCGCCTCCCGGGCCGCGGCGTTGTCGAAGCAGGCGCCGCAACGCTCCCTCCGCAGCGACGGCGACGTGGATGCCGCACTCAAGGGGGCAGCGAAAGTGGTGAGCGGCGACTACTTCTATCCATTCATTTCGCACGCGACGCTGGAGCCGCAGAACTGCACCGCCCATTATCGTGCCGGGAAGCTCGAGATCTGGGCGCCCACGCAGATGCCGGCGCGCGGGCGCACGATGGTGGCGACCACGCTGGGGATGAAGGAGGACGACATCACCGTTCACCTGACGCGGAGCGGCGGCGGCTTCGGCCGTCGATTGAACAACGACTACATGGTCGAAGCGGCGCGCATCGCAAGGCAGGTGGACGCGCCGGTCAAGCTGCTCTGGTCGCGGGAAGACGACATGCAGCACGACTTCTATCGCCCGGCGGGGTTCCACTATTTCACCGGCGGCGTGGACGCTTCGGGCAAGCTGGTGGCCTGGAAGGACCACTTCGTGACCTTCGGCGATGCGCCCCGCTACGCGGCCAGCGCCGGGATCTCAGCCGCCGAGTTCCCGTCGCGATTCATCCCGAATTTCTCGCTCGGTGTGTCGTCGATGCCGCTGGGCGTGCCCACCGGAGCGCTGCGCGCGCCGGGCAGCAATGCCATCGCGTTCGTGATGCAGTCGTTCATCGACGAATTGGCGCACGCCGCTGGGCGCGACCCCGTGCAGTTCCGACGCGATCTGCTGGTGGCCGCCGAAGACGGCGCGGCAATGGACGCCCGGCGAATGCAAGGCGTGCTCGACCTCGTGGCCGAGAAGTCGGGGTGGGGCAAGCAGACCTTCCCGCGCGGAACGGCGCAGGGCGTCGCCTTCCACTTCAGCCACCGCGGCTACTTCGCCGAGGTCGTGCAGGCCACGGTAACCAAGGCCGGCGCCGTGAAGGTGGACAAGGTCTGGGTGGCCGGCGACATCGGCAGCCAGGTCATCAACCCGCTCAACGCCGAGAGCCAGGCGCAGGGCGCTGTGCTCGACGGGTTGTCCGAAGCGTTTGGCCAGGAGATCACGATCAAGGACGGGCGCACCGAACAGGCGAACTTCAACCAGTATCGGTTGATGCGCATCCGCGACGTACCACCGGTGGATGTGCACTTTCTCGCCACCGACTTTCCGCCCACGGGCCTTGGTGAGCCGGCACTGCCGCCAGCGGTGGCCGCTCTGTGCAACGCGATCTTCTCGGCGACAGGAAAGCGCGTGCGGTCGCTGCCGCTGTCGAAGCACGACCTGAGCTGGGCGTAGCGGCGGGTACGTTGCACCGAACGGAGCCCGTTCTCAAGTCCGAGACCGGGCCCGTTTCACTATTCGTACCGCAAGGCGTGCATCGGATCGGTCCGCGATGCACGCTGGGCCGGCAGGTACCCCGCCGCCAGGGCCACCAATGTGAGAACGACCGCGGCCGCCAGCGTGACGGCAGGATCGTAGCCCTTGAGCTGATAGAGCAGCGACTGCGCGCCGCGTCCCAAGGCGATCGCCCCTCCTACGCCGATCGCCCCGCCGATCAACGTCATGAGACCCACCTGGCGCAATACCATGCGGCGCACGCGAGCGGCGTCCGCGCCAAGGGCCATACGGACGCCGATCTCCCGCGTGCGCTGCGCCACCGAGTATGCCAGCACGCCATACAGCCCGACCGCAGCGAGCAGCGTGGCCAGCACTGCGAAGGCGGTGGACAGCGTGCCGATCATGCGATCGAGGAAGACGTTCTCCTTGACCTGCTCGGACAGGGTCTTGAGTTCCTCCACCGGCAGGTTCGGGTCGAGCTTCTTGACCACGCTCGGGATAGCCTGCAGAAGCTGCTCTGGATCCTGGGCGCTCCGCACGTAGTAGTTGAGTCCGCCGAGCGCGGTGTCGGCCCGCCACGGGAGGAAGAACACCGGAGGCACCGAATCCTTCACGTCACTGTACTTCGCGTTCTTCGTGAGCCCCACGATCTCGATGTCCAGATCGTTGCCTCCCGTGGACATGTGCTTGCCGACCGCGTCACGTCCGAGGTGGAACTTCCTGGCGAACGCCTCGTTGACCACGGCCACCTTGGGCGCACCGGCGATGTCGGACGTCGTGAAGTCGCGGCCTGCCAGTATCGGGACGCCCATGACGTGGAAGTAGTTCGCCCCCACCTCGTTGAACCGCGAGTTATTGTCCACGTCGGGGCCACGCGGAAACCCCTCGACGTTGACGTCGTTGCCCCAATTGTCGCCCGCGAGGAGCGGAACGCGCGCTTCCGTCACGCCGGTCACGCCCGGAAGACCGCTCAACTCCTGGTCCAGGCGGCCGAAGAACACCGCCGAGCGGGCACTTGAATACCCGTTGAGCTCCGGCGACACGCCGAACGTCGCCACGTGCTCGACGTTGATACCGAGATCCACGCGGCTCACGTTGCGCAGGCTCTTGATGAACAGGCCGGCCGAGATGAGCAGCGCCATGGACAGCGCGATCTGTGCGGTGACGAGCGACGTGCGGAAGCGCGCCGCTCCGCGCGTACCGGAGAGCTTGCCGGAGTTGTTGCGCAATGCGGTGACCAGATCTGGGCGCGTACTCTGGAGTGCCGGGAACAGGCCGAAGAGAATGCCGGTGCCGACGGACATGGCCGCCGCGAACCAGACCACTGACAGGTGCAGTTGGAAGTTGAGCGTCTGCGCCGAGTCGGGCGGCAGCATGACCATGATCGACACCAAAGTCCAGTGCGCGACGAAGATGCTCATCGCCCCTCCGACCAGGGCGAGCAGCACTGACTCGGTGAGCAACTGCCTGATGATCTGCCACCGCGTGGCGCCGAGCGAGAGGCGCACGGCCATCTCCATCGTGCGATTGGCGCCGCGGGCGAGCAGCAGGTTGGCGATGTTGGCGCAGGCGATGAGCAGGACAATGCCGGTGATCGCGAACAGGAACAGCAGCGGCGTCTTCGCACTCTGCGCCAGGGTATTCTGGCCGCGGCGCCCATCGTCCACGGTCAGCAGCTTGGCCTTGAACCGTGCCATCGTCGCGTCGCTCATCCCCTTCTGGAGCGGGGCCTCGACGTCGGTGACGATCGGGTGATAGATGGCGTTCATCGCCGCGCGCGCCTGGTCCACCGTCACGCCCGGCTTGAGCCGCCCGAACACATACGCCCAGTAGCTCGTGCGGTTGGTGAACCCTTTCCAGGTCGGTAACATGACGCCACGCATCGAAAGCGGCACGAACACCGCCGGTTGCGTGCCGATCGTCGTTCCCGTGAACGTCTGGGGCGCGACGCCGACGATCGTCATCGTCTGGCCGTTGATCACGATCGGTTTGCCGATCACGCGGCGGTCGCCGCCCAGGTGCGCCTGCCAGTACCCGTAGCTCAGCACCGCCAGGAAGTTCGCCCCGATGGCCTGGTCGTCACTTGGCGTGAATAGCCGGCCGAGCGTCGGCGAGAGTTCGAGCGTCGGGAAATACGACCCCGAGACCTCCTCCCCTTCCGTGTTCATGGTCTGGTCGCCGTAGGCCACGTTGGCGCCGAACAGCACGTGGGCGGCCAGGCCGGTGAACACCGTCTGGGCCTTCTCGAGATCGCGGAACATCGGGTAGCTGAACACGACGTCGCAGCCGCCTGCCTGCCCACACGACTGTGAGCCCGGATTGGGGCCGGGCGCTCCCAGATTGACCAGTTGCTCGGGGTGCGGTACCGGGAGGGGCTGCCGCAGCAATTCGTTGAACAGCGAATAGATTGCGGCGTTCGCGCCGATCCCGAGGGCCAGCGACAGCGCTGCCACGCCGGTCACGAAGGGCGTCTTGAACAGCGTCCGGAAGGCGAGTTTCAGATGGGACATCGGGCGGTGGGCCGAAGGAACGGGAGAGCGCAGCTTTCGCGCTTAGACAGCGAACGCCCGCCGAAGGTTGGCGAAGCGGGCTGCCCGTCCTACGGCGGAAGTTGCCGAAAGGTTTTTACGCCGGCTCGGCCCAACATCACCCCATGGGGCCGCGCTGCCCCGAGTCGTGGGCGGCAAGCGCCCCGATGGCCGACCAGTCGAGCGCTTCGCCTCCCATGGCCAGCAGCGCCAGGAACCGGTCGCGCAGCAGGCTTGCCAGCGGCAGCGGCACCCGCAGCTCTTCGCCGGCGGCGAGCGCCAGCCGCACGTCCTTCAGTCCCAGCGGAGCCGCGAAGCCCACCTTGGTGAAATCTCCGTCGACTACCAGCCCGCCATACGTCCTGTACACGGGGGCGTCGAACAGCGTGTTCGTGAGGAATTCGAGGTACGCACGGCGGTCGATCCCCTCCTTGCCTACCAGCGCCATGGCTTCGCCCACCGACTCGATCACTGACATGATGAGAAAGTTGGTGGCGAGCTTCACCAGATTCGCCGAGCGTGGCGCGTCGCCCATGAAGAGCACGTGCTGTCCCATGGCCGCGAACAACGGCGTGCACTCGGTAACCGCGTCAGGAGCGCCCGCCGCCAGTATGTAGAGCCTTGCTGCGGCGGCGGCATCGGGGCGCCCGACCACGGGCGCGCAGACGAACCGCAGTCCCGCCTCGGCGTGCGCCGCGGTCAGCCGGTTGGCCAGCGCGACGCTGATCGTGCTCATGGAGATGTGGAGTCCGCCCCTTCCGAGGTTGGAGATAATGCCGCCGTCGCCCAACGATACGGCTTCCACAGCGGCATCGTCGGCGAGCATGGTGATCACGGCGCCAGCGGTGCAGGCCCCGGCCACCGCGGCCGCCGCGTGTGCTCCGCGTTCGACCAGCGGTTGCACCTTGGCCGCAGTGCGGTTGTACACGGTGACATCGTGACCGGCCGCGAGCAGGTTGGGCACCATCCCTTCTCCCATGCGGCCGAGGCCGATGAATCCCAGTTTCATACCGTTTCCTCAATGGGTTGACCGATCACCGCAATCCGGGCCCGGGTTCGCCGTACCCGGCGAACGATGGCTGGCCCGTTCCTGGAATGACAACCGAGCCCCGCAGATGCAATCCGCGGGGCTCGGCCGTCGTTCCTCCCGTGTAGCGTCCTACCGTCCAGAATCCGGCCGGATCTTGATCGGATCACCCACCGTCCGGACGATCGTGATCGTGCTGTCGAGCTTCACGATTCCCGAGTCAGGCTTCGCGGTGGGCGTGTCCTTCCACGCCTTCACTTTCAGCCGGAATTGCTCGGCCAGGTCCTGGATGCTGACCTCGTCAACGGCCATCGAGTCGGTGACGGTGCTCTGCATCCGCTCCAGATTCTTCACGGCCTTGGTGAACGTGGAGTCGTCATGGACGGCGGCCTCGTACGCGTGCTTGGCCGTCACCGGGTATCCCGACCGTTCGAGCGCCATGCCGAAGTTGTTCTGAAACAGCGGCGCGGTCGGCTTGAGTTGTACGGCGCGGGCGAGCGGACCGAGCGCGTCCTTGTAATCCCCCGAATCCAGCAGCAGCACGCCAAGGTTGTTCAACCCCCAGAGGTCCTCGCCGTCGCGCACCAGCAACTGCCGGTAGGTCTCCCTGGCCCCGTCGAGGTCGCCGCTGCCGGCCTGCGCCCGGGCCTTGAGCCGCCAGCCGTCGGCCGACACGGAATCGATCGCCAACCCCTTCTCCACGCGCTCCAGCGCTTCGGGTGCCCGCTTCAGGTCGAGCAGTACCCGGGCCGAGTTGAAGTACCCCTTGGCGTAGGTGGGATCGATGTCGATGGATCTCTCGAACGCCTTCTCGGCGCGCGTGAAGTCGCCGGCCTTCCACGAGGACAGGCCGAGCATGTAGAAGCCGAACGCGTCGTTGGGCTTGGACGCCACGTAGCGCTCGAACATCGCCGCCGCCTCGTCGTAGTGGCCGGCTTTGAAGATGTCATTAGCGTTTGAATATGTAGCGGGCAGTACGAACTCCGAGGTGCGGGACGTTACCGAACCGCCCGTGGTGTTGGTGGCCGGCCGGACCTTGCCGGTCACCGCGGAGCCGGTGGGCCGTGCGACGTCCGTCTTGCCGGAACCGACGGGACGAGCCTCGGCGTTGTCGTTGCCGCACGCCGCGAGGGCGAAGGGCACGATGACGAGTGCGGTCCACGAGAAGCCGCGGATGCGGGTGCTGCGAGTGATGGTGTACATGGGGTCCTCCTCATTGGGGGCGCCGGAGCGCCTTGGCGGTGGTGAGACGCCCATTGAGAAGGCAAGGAGGCGGCCACGGATCAGGGTGTTCGGGCAATTCCCCTAAGCCGTTGCTCGCGAGCGAGTTGGGGGCTCGCGGCGGTTCGGGCTGCCAGGCGCCGTGTCCGTGCGAACACGGTTGCCACGAGCGCGACGTGTCCGGCGGGACACGAGACGGCGAACGTGACGCTGAGAACGCAGAGTCGGGAGCTCCAGGGCTCACCGTGAGCTGCCAACGACGGTCAACTTTCGACCGCTCGCTGGATTTCCAGCCGCCGCATGATCTTGAGCAGGCTCGCGTGGTCGGCCAGTCCCAGCGACTCGGCGGCCCGGGTCACGTGCCAGTCGTGCCGCTCCAATGCGGCGAGGACGATCTTTCGCTCGGCGTCCTCGCGCAGAGCCTGGAACGAATGGTCCGAAGTACCGTCTGCCGCCGGCGTCTCGCCGCGCAACTCGGGCGGCAGGTGCTCGGCGCGAATCACCTCGCCGTTCGCGGCCACGACGCAGCGTTCGATCACGTTCCGCAACTCGCGGACGTTGTTGCGCTGCCAGTCGTACTGCACCAGCGCTTCGCGGGCATCGGGAGCCAGCTGCTTGGGTAGCACGCCGAACTGGCGGCAGGTGTCCGCCACGAACCGCTCGGCGAGCACCGGCACGTCCTCGGGCCGCTCCCGAAGCGGAGGCACATGCAGCATATGCACGTTGAGCCGGAAGAGCAGGTCCTCGCGAAAGCGACCCTCCGCCACCAATCGGTCGACATCGCGATGCGTGGCCGCCACGACGCGCGCATTCACCGGGATGTCCTTGTTGCTGCCCACCCGGGTCACGGTGCGCTGCTCCAGCGCCCGCAGGAGTTTGGGCTGCACGGCCAGTGGAAGCTCGCCAATTTCGTCCAGAAAGAGCGTACCGCGCTCGGCAGCTTCGAACGCGCCCTTGCGCATGCTCACCGCCCCGGTAAACGCGCCGCGTTCGTGCCCGAACAGCTCGCTCTCCACCAGGTGTTCTGGCAGCGCCGCCGAATTGATGACCACGAACGGGCCTGCGGGGTTGGCCCCGAGGCGGTGCAGTTCGCGCGCCACCAGTTCCTTGCCGGTTCCACTCTCGCCCAGGATCAGCACAGCGCTGGGAATGGGCGCGACGCGCGCGATGGCGCGGCGAAGCTGATCCATCGCCGCGCTGGCACCGACCAGGGTCGACTCGCCCAGCCGCTGCTGAAGCGCGAACACTTCCTGCCGCAGCGCGCGGCGCTCGATTGCGTGCTCCAGTTCCTGCGCCACGCGCTCCATGGGTTCGGCCTTGTCGATGAACCCGGCCGCACCCAGGCGTACGGCTTCGATGCAGCGATCGAAGTTCCCCGTGCCCGTATATACGATCACCGGTGTCTCCACTCCGTGGTGCTTGAGCGCGCGCAGCACCTCGAATCCGTCCATGCCGGGCATCTCGAGGTCGAGAATCGCGCAGTCGATGGCTTCGGACCGCAGTCGCTCGACGGCCTCGGCCCCGTTCGTCGCCACCGACACGTCATGGCCGGCGATCCGCTTCAGATCATACGCGTATTGCTCGGCGAGGGGGGCGACGTCGTCGACAATCAGGATATTGCTCATCGTGTGCTCACCCAGCAGGAATTTCCACCGTGAATGTACTCCCCTCGCCCGGTGCCGTCTCCACCCGAATCGAGCCGCCCAGGTCGGTGAGCAGGCGACGTACGACGGAGAGCCCGAGCCCCGTGCCCGTTGGCTTCGTCGTATAGAAGTCGTCGAAAGCGCGGTCCAGCTGCTGACGGGTCATGCCGCGGCCCGTGTCCGAGATGGTGAATCGGACCCGTCGTTCGAGGTCCGTGCCGGCCGGCTCGGCGGCGAGCGTTACGTCGCCCGGCGCGCCATCGAGGGCGTCGACGGCGTTCGAGACGAGGTTCTCGAGAATGCGTCGGAGGACGACCGCGTCGGCCCTGACGTTTGGCAACCCGTCGGGGATGCGCGCGTGCACGCGCGCGGCGTCCGCGGTCACACCATGGACCACCTCCATCGCCACGAGCCCGGGAGCACACGACGACCGGTCGAGCACGGGTGAAAGTCGCGCGTAGTTGCGCGCCAACTCGTCCAGGTACTGCACGCTCGATTCGAGCGTGCCACGGCGCTCGTCGTAGATGGCCGCGAGCTGGTCGGGATGCTGTTCGGCCGTCTGTGTAAGGTGGCGGAGCACGTTGCGGATCGGGGCCAGTCCGTTCTTGATGTCGTGATTGATCTGGCGGGCCAGGTCTCCCGTGGCGGCCAGTCGTTCGGTCTCGCGCACTCGCGCGGCACTGGACCGCAGTCGCGCGGTCATGGCATCGAGTAGGCGGGAAAGGGCGCCGATCTCGTCGCTGCGATCGGTCCCGAATTTCTGATCGAGCCGATCGAGATCCAGTCGCGCAGTCTTGTCGGCCAGGTCGGCGATCGGTCTGGAAACCCGACCGGCGACGAGCACGCCGGCAAGGATCGCCGCGATGAGCGTACTGCCGAGCGTGAGGAGCAGCCACCGGTTCACACTCTCACGGAGCGCACGAGCCGGGCCCAGATCCTGGAGCAGTACGAGCCGGGCAGTGGCAGTCGGGTGGGGGCCAGCCTGGTCGTCGAAGTATGGGAGCGCGATGGTCTGGGCCACGTCACGTGGGGCGGTGGCGTGGCCAACCACCAGTGCTGTGGTGATCTGCGCGTCGCGCGACAGTTGCGCCACCGCGCTGGAGTCGAACGCGCGTCCGCCCACGAGCGAGAATCGGCGCCCACCGATCGTGAAGGCATCGGTTACTGCCAGCACCCGGACCGGGCCGTCGGGTGTGCGCACGGAGATCACTCCCGATTCATCCGGCGCGGCAGCCAGCGAGGCCGGCAGCGCCGGATCCAGGCGGTCGAAGTCATTGCGAAATTGGCCGGAACTCAGAATATGGCCGGAGCTGTCCTGCAGCTGAAGGACGGCGAGGCCGCCCAGCCTCATCGTGTTCGACGCCCAGTCGAGCAGCCAGCGATGCTCCGCTGAATTCCGGTCGACGAGTGCGATGCGAAAGCGGTTGTCGGCAGCGAGATCGGCTGCGAACGATCGAAGGCGGGCGTGGTCGGCGGCGGCGGCTTGCGCGAGTTCGACGAGGACCGTCGAAGTGGCGGTGGCCACCCGTCGCTCTGCCTCGGCGTCCAGCGTCGAGCTCATCTCACGGCGCACGCCATATCCGAATGTCAACAGCGGCACGATGGCGATGGCGCTGAAGGCCAGCGTCAGCCGGGTTCGGAACGTCACCGTCGCTCGCTCGGCATGACGCGGATGGAACCGTCGGTGACGATGTAGAACGCCGCGCCACTGCCGCGCCGAATCAGCACATGGGCCCGCGAGTCGATCAACGGGATCGTTGCCGCCCCGGCTGGCGTTCGCCGCGCCGCATCGCACCCCGGTGGGCGAATGCGCGGGTACGCGAGCACCGCCGCCGCTACCCGTCCTGATGCGATCGCCTCGCCCAGCGAGTCGGCGGCCATCGGCGCCGTGCGCAGCGGCCCGCGCCGACTCGCGCCGAGCTCCGGCGGAATCCATGCTGGCCGTCCGGGCGACGTCGCGAGCGCGACGATCCGCTCCGCCAGCTCACGGCCGATCGAATCGCCGGCTGCGAATCCCACCACGGGCAGGGCGGCGGCGCCCGGCGCGGGCAGGTTGCAGGTCGTGTCGCCCTGCCACCAGAAGGGACCCGCCGCGCCCCGTGCATCGCTCCGCACGGCGTCGCGCGCCAGTGCCTCGCGCTCGACGGAATCCGGCGGCGCCGTGGAATCGGCGTTCGGAACCACGAGTGCGTACGTGCGGTCCCAGGGAAGCGCCACGGCGCGGTAGTCGTCTCGGCGCGCTGCGTAGGCGAGCACGCCGGGATCGCGCGTGAATACGAGGTCGGCCCGGGCGGCGCCGGCGCCTGGAATGCCGCGATCGAGCACGTCGCGAAGGTCGGTGCCGGGCGGCAGCTCGTCGTACTCGATCACCGGTAGATCCGCCGCCGGTATCGCGGGCGCCGGGTTACCGTTGCAGTCCACGGCCGCAACCGTTACCGACGGCGGCCGGCCGTCGGCCACGTAGTGAAGCGTGTCCGCGGGCGACGCCGACGTATCGGCCACCAAGCAGGTCGTCGCCGGCTCGCGGTTGGTTGCTGCGGGGGCAGGCGGCGCTCCGGCCTGTGCACCGGCGCAGGCGGACGCGCAGGCAACAAGGACGAACCGGCACAGGCTCTCACGCGTAAAAGACATCGCTCTCGAAACTATGGCATACGGAGCGTTCCATCCAGCACGACGGCGCCGATAGTGGCCGCCACCCGGCCTTCGGTGCCGGGCTGGTTACGCGAGCGGTTCGGCGACGGCTATTGTTCCACCATACGTCAATTGGAGGCGTGGGGTCCATATGAAATCACGGTTCGATTACCAAAGGGCGTCCGCTGGCTTCTATCGCGCGATGGTCGGGTTGGAGAAGTATCTGCATGAGTGCGGGTTGGACGAGCCGCTCATCCACCTGGTCAAGCTCCGAGCCTCGCAGATCAATGGCTGTGCCTATTGTATCGATATGCACTGGAAGGACCTGCGGGCGATCGGTGAGCCCGAGCAACGGCTGTACGGGTTGGACGCGTGGCGTGAAAGCCCCTACTACACCGACCGCGAGCGCGCGGCGCTGATGTGGGCGGAGGCCGTGACCTTGGTGGCCGGCGGGCAGGTGGACGACCTCGTATACGAGTCCGTGAAGCTGCAGTTCACCGAGAAGGAACTGGCCGATCTCACCTGTGTGGTCGCCACGATCAATGTGTGGAACCGACTCGCGATTTCCGGGCGAACCGAGCCGGGTCTGTACGTGTCAGAGTTGACTCTGGCCAGGTGACGAATGGCGGGAGAACCCGAGACCAGGAGGCGGTAGGCATGGCCAGACAGTTGATCTCGTCAGGCACGAGTTGGGAGACGCTCTACGGTTACAGCCGCGCGGTGAAGCTCGGTAATGCCGTCTACGTCGCCGGAACCACCGCCGTGGACGAAACGGGCAAGGTCGTGGGCGAGGGTGATCCCTATCGCCAGACGAAGTTCGTGTATGAGAAGATCGGAACGGCCCTCGCCGAAGCGGGGGCTTCCCTGAAAGACGTGGTCCGTGTCCGTACCTTCGTCACCGACATCTCGTGGTGGACCGAAGTGGCACGGGCGCAGGGCGAAGTGTTCTCGGACATTCGCCCCGCGGCCACGTTGGTTCAGGTGAGTGCGCTGGTGGATCCGAAGTTACTCGTGGAGATCGAAGCGGATGCTGTCGTCACGTAGCCTCGCTGTCCTGCCGGCCGGCCCTTCTACCGTCCGACGATCGGCAACTCCACGAAACTCTCATGCTCCGGTTCGTGGTAGATCCGCTGTGTCGCCGCCTTGTAATCGCCGGGCTTGGCCCAGAAGATGTTCGGCACGAACGTCTGCGGATTGCGGTCGTAGAGCGGGAACCAGCTCGATTGGATCTGCACCATGATCCGATGGCCCGGCAGGAAGACATGGTTCGCGGTCGGGAGCGGGAACTTGTAGAGCAGCGGCGTGTCCGGCGTGATCGGCCCGGGGTTCGCGTAGCTCGTGCGGTAGCGGCCGCGGAAGATGTCCATGGACACGGCGAGTTCGTAGCCGCCCATCGAGGCGTCGCCCGCCACTTCGGGCGGATAGACGTCGATCACCTTCACCACCCAGTCGGCGTCGGTGCCCGTGGTGCTGGCGATGATGTTGGCCATCGGCTGGCCGCTGATCTGCACGGGCTTGGTGAGCACGTCCGATTCGTAGGAGAGCACGTCGGTGCGGCTCCCGACCTCGCGCTGGTCGTCCACCAGCCACTGCGGCCAGGTGAGCGGCAGGTCATAGCCGATCGGCTGGCTCGGACGCGTGCGGTAGGGCACCGGCTTCGAAGGATCGGACACGTATTCGTCGAATGCACTGCCGCCGGATGAGGGCGCGGAGAACCCGACTTTCATACTTGATTCCAGATAAAGTGGCGTCGGCGTGACCGTGCAGCCGCGGGCGCACCCCGACGGCCAACTGTTCAGCCGCTCCCATTCGTTGGCGCCCGTGAGGTACGCGTTCACCGGGGCGACGTCGTCGGCCGGCGCGCCGTCTTTGAGGTAGTGCGCGAGAAAGGGCCCCAGGATCTTGCTCTGGAAGTCGTACGACGTATTGGTCGGGAATCTGAGCGCGCCCAGCGAACTGCCGTCCTCGATCTCCTGGCCGTGGTGCCAGGGACCCATGGTGAGGAAGACCATGTCATTGTTGACGTCCTTGGGCTTGATCGCGTCGTACACCGCGATCGCGCCGTAGATGTCCTCCTGGTCCCAGAGCGACGAAACCAACATCACCGGCACCTTGAGCGGCTGCTTGGCGAGGATCTTGTCCATCGCCTGATCCTGCCACCATGCATCGTAGCTCGGATGCGCGAGGATCTGGTTCCAGAAGCCCACCTGCTGCATGCCGCGCGACGCGCCGAGCGCGCCGGCCGATCCGGCCGACATGTATACGTCGTAGTCGTCGAAGTGGTCCGTCCACCACTTGACGGAATTGTCGCGCGTCGCTTCCTGCTCCAGGATGTACGGCATGTTCTGTTCGCGGAACGCGCCGTGGTGGAACCAGTCGTCGCCCATCCAGCCGTCCACCATCGGGTTCATGGGGACGGAGACTTTGAGTGCCGGGTGCGGGTTCACGAGTCCCATGAGCGGCTCGAAGCCGTCGTACGAGATGCCCAGTTCGCCCACGCGGCCGTTGGACTGCGGGATGTTCTTCACCAGCCAGTCGATCGTGTCGTAGGTGTCGGTGGACTCGTCCACTTTGGTGTCGTTGAGCGGGCCGACGAGCGGCCGGTTCATTACGTAGTCGCCCTCGGAACCGTACTTGCCGCGGATATCCTGCACGACGCGGATGTACCCGCCGGGAATGATGACGTCGAGCGCGTTGTCGTAGCCGTTGAGTTCGGGTGCGAGGTGTGAACTCTGGGCGTACGTGGTGGTGGCGCTGGCGTCATACGGCGTGCGCGTGAGCAGGATTGGGGCGTCGTGCGCCCCCTTCGGGATGAGAATCACGGTGTGGAGCTTCACCCCGTCGCGCATCGGGATCATGACGTCTCGGCGTACGTAGTTCCACGAACTGTCCACAGGGGTGAAATGCGCGGGCGTTTCGTTGGTGAGCGTGGGCTTCTGCGCACTCGCCGCCGTGGCAATGAGCGACGCGACGAACAGGGCGGATGTGACGAACGGAAGGGAGCGGACGCGGGGAAGCATCGTGGTGGTCTCCGAAGTAGTCCGGGCGCGTTGAACATAGCGTGCAGGTCGTCGCGCGATAGAGAAACGGCCGCGCTGCTGGGTTGGGCGGTGCGGCCGCGGCGTGCAGTGGGCCGGGGTCGACTACCGGCCGTACAGGGCTGTCAGCTCCGCCTTGCCCAATAGATGTCCATGGATGTTGAACCCGACGTAGGCCGCCGTGGCGCCGGCGGGGATGTCCATCTTGTCGGTATTGAGCGCGTATACCGTGAAGTGGTAGTGATGGGGCTTGTCGCCCGCCGGCGGGCAGGGGCCGCCGTAGCCGGCGGAGCCGAAGTCCGTTTTGCCCTGCACCGCGCTTGCGGGCAGGAGGTGCCGGGTCGCATCGCCGGCGCCGGCCGGCAATGAGGTGACGCTGGCGGGAATGTTGTACACCACCCAGTGCCACCAGCCGCTGCCCGTCGGCGCGTCGGGGTCATAGACCGTGATCGCGAAGCTCTTGGTGCCGGCTGGCGCGTCGGACCAGGAAAGGGCGGGGGAGATGTTGTTGCCGGTGCAGCCCATGCCGTTGAAGATGTGGGCGGCGGGGATCGTCTTACCAGCGTGCACGTCGGAACTGGTGAGGGTGAATTTCGCGGCGGGCTTCTGGGCGGAGGCGCCGGAGAAGGCGGCCGCGGCGATGACGACGGCGGTGGTCAGGGGCTTGAACATGAGGGGCCTCTGCGGTCGGAAACGTTCGGTAATGGGCGCGCGAATGCTCGCTTACATCATACCTGTTTTCGGTGGGAAGTGAATCCGGCGCCCGGGCTCAGCGTTGGGGCAGACTGACTCCGACCGTTGGCGGAGTTCGGGGAGTCGTTAATGAAAGTCGTGCGACAGGTGTGCGATCTTCCGGCCCCCCTCCAGCACCGTCAACTCCCGGAACTTCCGCCCCACGACATTCACCGCCCCCGAGTCCTTTTCCAATCTCCCCTGCACGAGCACGAACGGCGCCCGCTTCACGACCTCCTCGTTCGCCGCCACCAGGCTCTTATGCACCACGATGTTCACGAACCCCCATTCGTCTTCCAGCAACAGGAAAATCGTCCCCCCGGCGGTGCTCGGCCGCTGCCGCACCGTGACCAGCCCCCCGATCGTCACTGTCCGCCCAGTCGGCAGCCCGGCCAGATCCCGGCTCGACACTGCCCCTCCCGCCTCCAGCCTCGCCCGCGCCACTTGCATCGGATGCCCGTCCAGACTCAACCCGATGGCGTAGTAATCGAGCAGCACCTGGCGGTCCCGATCCATCGGCGGCGGATCGTGCAACTCCCGTGATGCCGGTGCCAGGGACAAGAGATCCCCAACCGCCCTGAGCCCCTCCCACGCGGCATGCCGCCGGTCTGGCGCCCATACTCCAAGCGCCCCCGCCTGCGCGAACGCCAACACGTCCGCCCGCGACAACCTGGCCCGCCGCACCACATCCGCAATCGAGATGAACGGTCCGGCCATCCGCGCATCCTTCAGCGCGTCGATCACCCGCGTACCGACGCTCCGCACGTGCCGCCACCCGATCCTCAACGCCGGCCGCGCCGGATCCGCGGTTTCCTCCACGCTGCACTCCCAATCCCCGTCGCGCAGGCATGGCGGCAGCAACGGCACGCCATGCCGCTTGGCATCGTGGATCAGCGTCGAGACCGGATAGAACCCCATCGGCCACGAATTCAGCAATCCGTAAAAGAATTCGGTCGGGTAATGCGCCTTCAACCACGCCGTGGCATATGCGATGAGCGCAAAGCTCCACGCGTGCGACTCGGGAAACCCGTAGTTCGCGAAGCTCACGAGGTCGGCGCAGATCCGGTCGGCGACGTCGCCCTTCACCCCGTGCTCCACCATCGCCGCGCGCAGTCTGGTGAGCGCCCCCACCAACCGCTCCTTCTTCCGGATGTTCCCCATGGTCCGGCGCAGCTCGTCGGCCTGGCTGCCGGTATAGCCGCCCAGCGCCATGGCGATGGCCATGGCCTGCTCCTGGAAGATCGGAATTCCCTGCGTGCGCTCGAGAATGGGTTCGAGCGCCGGGTGCAGATAGGTCACCGGCTCGCGACCCAGCCGCCGCTCGGTGTACGGATGCACGAACTTCGCCTGGATGGGCCCCGGCCGTATCAACGCCACCTGCACCACGATGTCGTACAACCGCTCGGGCTTGGTCTTGAGAATGGATCCGATCTGCGCCCGGCTCTCGATCTGGAACGTGCCGATGGTCTCCCCGCTCTGGATCAACTCATAGGTCTTCTTATCATCGTACGGCAGCGCGTACATCACCGGACGCGCACCCCCCCGCCGCTCGATCACGTCAAAGGCACGCCGTATGGCTGACAATCCACCCAATCCCAGAAAATCGAACTTGGGCACGCCCACGGCATCGAGATCGTCTTTGTCGAACTGCACGATGGTCCGACCCATCGCGGTCTGCTCGATGGGCAGATAGCTCCCCAACGCCTGCGCCGACAACACGAACCCGCCCACGTGCGTGGACCGCATGCGCGGCACACCGTCGAATGCCGCGATTCCCCTCAACAGTGCCTGCGCCCGCGCGTCGCCCACGTCCAGCCCCTGCTCGGCGCCCAGTCCGTTGCGGATGGCCTCCGCCGCCTCTGCGGGCTCGGCGTGATGTAAGCGTTTTGATATGGAGACGGCGAGTTCCGGCGGGTACCCGAACGCCCGCATCGCGTCCTGCACGGCGTTGGGCGCGCGGTAGGTCTGCACGGTGCAGGCGATGGCTGCCTTCTCGCGCGCGTAGTTCGCGTACATGTAGTCGAGCACCTCCTCGCGCCGGTTGTGTTCGAAGTCCACGTCGATGTCGGGCGCCTCGGCCTTCCCGTCCACGCGCACCTCGCTCAGGAAGCGCTCGAACAACAGCCCGTGCTCCACCGGATCCACCGCCGTGACCCCCAGGCAAAACGCGGTCACCGAATTCGCGGCGCTCCCGCGCCCCTGACAGAGAATTCCCCGCCCGCGGGCGAACCGCACGGCGTCCCACATCACGAGAAAGAACCCCGCGAAGCCGAGCCGGTTGATCACCGCCAGCTCGTGCTCGATCTGCGCGGCCTGCCGGGGCGTGACCGCGCCGCCCCACCGCTCGCGCGCCCCGATGTACACCTGCTCGCGCAGGAAGGTGATGTCGTTGTGGTTGGCCGGAACGGCGTACCTGGGCATCGGTGGACGCATCCACGCGAAATCCGCGGGCTCGCACTCGGCTGCGATGCGCGCACTCTCGCACAACCCCTCCGTGCGCCCTCGCCATCGCCGCTCCATCTCGCAGGGCGCGAGCAGGCGCCATTCACCATTCGGATGCAGCACGCCATGCGCCGCCGCTTCATCAATGGTCAGCTCGGCCCTCAGCGCGGTGAGCATGTCGTGCACCAACCGCCCGCCCTCATCCACGTACCGCGGGTCGTGCGTCACCACCCACGGCACGCGCTCACGCTCGGCCAGCGACACGAGTGCGCCGGCCAGCGCCGCCTCCGCGCCCCCGGTGTGATGCAGCTGCACCTCCACGGCCAGCCGGTCGCCGAATACCTCGTACCAATCGCCGAGCAGGCGGCGCGCACCGCTGTCGTCGCCAGCCCGGATACGCGACGCGAGCGGACCCGACCCAGGGCCGGTGAGCGCGTGCACCCCCTCGGCGTGCCGTGCCACCTGCTGCCACGTCACGCCGGCATGACCGCGGCGCCGGTGCTGTGCGTCCTTGTCCCAGGCAGTCCAGCTGCCCACCCGCGCCGCGGTGACGAGTGCCGCGACATTCCGATAGCCCTGCGCGTTGCGGGCCAGGAACGCGCAGGGCATGCCGTCCACGTTGATCTCCGCGCCGACGATCAGCTCGAGCGGCGGATCGCACGCCCGTGCGGCGAGTTGCGCGCGCACGATGGCGCCGAGATCTGCGTTGTCCGTAATGGCGATTCTGCGGTAGCCGAGATTGTGCGCCCTGGCAATGAGCGACTCGGGTGTGGCGCTCCCATCGCCAAAGGAAAAGGCAGTGTGCCCGCGGAGTTCCGCGTACGGCATGGATCAGTCCCACCAGCCGTGGAGGTACCAACCGGTAGGACGGTAGGACGGTAGGACGGTAGGAGGGGAAACCGCTAACTGCGAACCGCCGACCTCCAACTGTGAACCGCCACCGCTCCCCACCGCATCGCGATACAACCACACCAGCGTGCCGTCCTCCCGCACACACCGGAAATACTCGCGCGCGTATGGGCCGCCCTGTTCCCACTGGCCTCCCGACACACGTTCGGGGCCGGCGGCGTCCACGATCGCGTACGACGTCTGGCCATCCCGATACTGCACCGGCACCTGATGATCCCGGCGCTCCGCCGTGCGCACGGACACGGGCCGCGGCGGTGACACGAGCTGCAGCGTGAGCCGCGGGGTGGGTCTTGCCCCGCTCTGCGCCTTGGCCACGCCGCGTTCCCCGCTCGTTGCCGCCACCGCAGGATCTTCTCGTGTCCACTCCGTGCGCGCGTCCACGAGCGGGTGTGCCGAATTCCTGGGGGTGAGCACCACGTCGCCCTGGTCGTCCATCAACTGCGATACGGCGCGCTCCACCTGCGGCGCGCTGGCAAATCCCTTGTCGAACAGGTCGCCCTGCACGCCGTCGTTGCCGATCGCCGACTCCACGCATAGCGTCACGCCGGTGACCGCGTCGGGGAGCGTGATGCGGTCGAGCGCGGTGCGAATGAGCCGCATCCAAGCCTTCTGGCTGGCCGTGGGGCGCGCCGAGCGAATGCGGTGCACGAACTCGGTACGGTCGGCGAGCGCGAAGGCGAGCGACACCTCGCGTGCCCGGTGCCCGCCGGCGGCGAGCGCGTCGCACACGGTGGCGGCCTGCGCGTTCACCACGAACAGCAACCGTTCGGCGTCCCGCAACGCGTAGTCCACCCAGTCGACGGACGCGCTGGGGAGCGCGCGGGCGGGCGACGCGAAGAGCAGCCGCGGATCGTCGGCCCGGGCGAGCTTCCACAGTCGGACACCTTCGGCGCCCATTAGTATTTCTATACTAGCCGCGTCGAGGGCGGCCAGCGCGCCGCAGGTCTCCACGCCGATGCCGTCGAGCAGGTGGTCGAGCAATGTCGATGGATCCAGAACGTCTATCGGAAACGGCGCCATGAAGTCGCGGTCGTGCCCCGGCTTCACGATGGTGAACGGGATACGGCGCTGCGTGGCCGCCAACTCGGCGGCGATCGCCGTGGTGGCGGCGCCGGCGTGCGCGTTGGAATAGCCGTGACGGTGTGCCACGTCCACGAGCGTCAGGGCGAGGGCGCCCGCGTCGAGGCCGCGTGCGTCGGCCCACACGCGGCCGCCGGCGCCGAGGCGCACGCGCGGGACGTGCTGCAGTAGATCGGTGATCAGTTCAGCGGGAAACGCCGCGCCGGTCGGCCAGCTCGGGCTCCAGAGACAGACGTAACTCATGATGCGTGACCGGAAGAACGAATGCGGCATGCGCCTGCCACCCGAGAGCCACCGCGTCCACGCGCACGCGGGCGTGCGTGATCTCGGCGGGGTCGCCGAACGGCGTGCGCGTGTAGCGGTAGTCCGCGGGTTGAATGCGCGAGGTGAGCTTCAAGGCCGACATCGCGGCGTGCGTGGTGAGCGCGACGAGCGCGCTCCCGCCGTCGCGCGTGGCGCGGGTGAGACGGACGGTCTCCTGTCCCTTGGGTTCCGCACCGGCCAGCACGACGAGCGCGAACCCGCCCGAGCGCAGTAACTCCTCAGCCGATCGCAGCGCATTGAGTCGGCTGGAGGGGCGGACGAGCAGGGGGCCATCGTCCCAGAACGCGCCGGCCACGGTGCCGACGCTGTCGATCCAGGCGGCACGCTCGCCGACGGCCAGGATACCCTGGCAGGCGGCGCGGAGGATGGCGGTCGCGCCGCCGTGTGGCGCCCAGACGGATAGCCGGCCGCGGGGAAGTCCTCCGCTGGGCAAGGCCTGGTCGAGCTGGGCAATGCCCGTGGCTAATTGGGTGGCGGCCCGCCGAGTGATGGGCGAGGCATCGGGAAAGCGCTCCTCGAGGAGGGCACGGAGGGCAAGAAGGTCCTGGGCAGCGGCGCCTGTCATACCCGAATAAATACCGAAGATCAGAGGGCGTGGTAAGGGGTGCTGATGAACTTCTGGAGCCGGAGGATTTGGGCCGAGGGCCGGGAAGGCTCGACCGTTGGGCACCGATGCGGTCGCGCGGGAAGAAGTTCTTGCATCCTCTCAACACCAATTGCATACTCAACTGCGTACAACAGGCCAATACTCGTTCTTACATGAACTGCCCCCCCGTTCCATTCATCGTGCGTACCGCGACGTTGGCCGCGGCCGCCCTCGTGGTCGCCGCCAGCTCGGCGCGCCCCCAGAACACGGCGCCCCCGCCGCACGCCGACAGCATCGCCGTTCACCTGCGGGTGATCGGCGTGTTCGACGATCAGACCGGCCAGCCCGTCGAGGGCGTCGAGGTGAAGGACGTGTTCACCGGCTTCTCGGCGCTCACCACCAGCACCGGGACGGTGGTGCTCCCGCTCGACACGTCGGGCGCGCTGCTGCGCATCCGGAAGGTGGGCTATCTGATGCGCACGTATCCCCTGCCGAACGCCGCGGAGGACACGACGCCGGCGACGTTCACGATCGACGCCGCGCTCCCGCAACTCCCGACGGTGCACACCCGGGCGCGCGGCATCGCGCGGGGGCCGGCCGACACGATTGTGCGGCTGGAGCGCGTCGGATTCTACGAGCGCCGGGAGTACGGCGGCGCGCCGCCTACCGCGTATGTGACCGAGGACCAGTTGAAGCGCTGGGCGCCGACGTTGATGACCGACATCGGGCACTTCTCCGGCCGCGACCTCTGCACCGGCAACGTGTACATCGACGGCGTGCGCGTGCAGGTCCCGAGTCGCGCCGTCGCGCCGGGGCACGTGAGCCGCGTGCTCAAAACTGGGCTCGACGCACTCGTCGATCCGGCGATGGTCGCCGGGATCGAGACCTACACGACGGGCGAGACTCCGCCCGGATTCAACGCGACGGGAGCGGGCAGCGCAGCGCCGATAGCCGATGGGAGCGGCTGCGTGACGTTGATCTGGACCCGGTAGCAGCGGCAACCGCAAGCAGCAGGTGAACGGCTGTGAACCGAGAGCGGTCAGCTGTTCGCCAAACAAAACACTGGGACGCACTCCGACCGGAGTCGCGATGCGTCCCAGCGTCGTTGCACACGGCGTTCGGCCAACAACTCACAGCATCGAACCTGTGGTCGTTGTTCCCGCCGGTGCTAGTGCGCCGTCATCTCCGCGCTGCCGCCGTAGTCGTCCCCCAGGAAATGGGTGGCGAAGAATTCCATCATCATCACCTGCGCGTACGGGGCCATGTCGCCGTAGCCGTGCGGCTTCGGTGGATAGACCATGAGGGAGAACCTCTTGTTGGCCTTGATGAGCGCGTTCACCAACCGCATGGTGTTGGCTGGATGCACGTTGTTGTCCATGAGCCCAGTTTCGAGGAGCAGCGCGCCCTTGAGGTTCGCCGCCAACTCCACCGTGGTCGGCACGTGGATTTCGTACTTCGTGCCGGTATCGGCCGGCGTACCGGCAGCCGGCATCCCGCCCGCGTCACCGCCGCCCCGCGCTCCGCCACGTCCACCGCGCCCGCCCCGCCCGCCGCGTGCCCGGGCGCTGTCGGCTGCCGACTCGATGCGCAGCCCGTGGTACTGCTCGCTCCAGTTCTGGTTGTAGACGTTGTTGTCGTGGTTGCCCGATTCGCTCACGCCAACCTTGAAGAAATCGTTATAGGGCGGCAGCAGCATGGCCGCCGCCGTCTGGAAGCCACCACCCGAATGCCCGTAGATCCCCACCCGGTTGAGGTCGATGTAGCGGTGTTCGGCGCCCAGTTCCTCGATCACGTATTTCTTGTCGGCCAGCCCGTAGTCGCGGAGATTGAGGTACCCGAAGGTGTCGTACGCTCGCGACCGTTCGGGGCTGCCCCCGCGGTTGCCGAAGGTGACGACGATGAAACCGAGCTGTGCCAGCCGCTGCTGCTGCGCCGAGGGTGAGAAGTTGAAGATCACCGACTCGGTCTGTGGTCCGGGGTAGGTGTAGGTGATGATCGGGTACGACTTGGACGAATCGAAGTCGAATGGCTTCCACATCTCACCCCAGATGTCGGTGATCCCGTCGGCCGCCTTCACGTGAAAGGGTTCGGGGGGCTTCCAGCCCAGCGTCCTGAGCCCGGAGACATCCATCGTTTCGAGGTCCATCACGACCTTGCCCGTTTCGTTACGGATCACGGCATGCGGCTCCACGTCGATCCGTGAAGAGTTGTCCACGTCGTACCTGAAACTGGGCGAGAGATCGGACGTATGCGTGGCGTTGCCGGCGTCGACGAGCGTGAGCCCTGTGCCGTCGAGATTGACCTTGTACAGGTGGTGGTAGTAGGGGTCCTCGCCGGGCTCGCGACCCACGCCGGTGACCCAGGCCGCGCCATGTACCGAGTCGACCTCGACGAGATTCTCGGCCCGCCAGGGACCCGACGTGAGCGCGTTCTTGAGCTTTCCATCGTGCGAATAGAGGTAGTACTCGCCCCATCCCGTGCTGTCGGACCACCAGATGAAGTCGCCGCCGGCCTTCACGTAACGCGGCTCCTGCGTCTGCAGTCCACCCCAGTCGCTCTTCTCGGTGAGGATGGTCTTGATGTCGTGCGTCTGGAGGTTGATGTCGATCATCTCCAGTTCGCGCTGGGTGCGGTCGCGCCGGACCAGGCTCAGCACATCGTGGCCCGCATCGGGCCACACGAGATTCATGATTCTCTGGTCCTTGTACTTGCTCACGTCCAACGGCGTCACCGACTTGTCGCCGAGCACGTACGTGTAAAGCTCCATCTGCGGCACGTCCGCCTCGCCCGGCATGGCGTACGGATACTCCATGAGCGTGGGACGCGGATTGGCGAGGTAGTTCACCAGATAGAGGTCCTTCACCTTGCGTTCGTCCTGGCGCGTGACCGCGAATGCCTTGGAGTCGCGCGACCAGGTCACGTTGGCCCGCACGCGCGAGTCAAGCGGCGGCGCGCCGCGACCGCCGGCGGCCATGCCTTCGCGGGCCAGCAGCACGGCGGCCGTATCGAGGTAGCCGAACGTCCGCTTACGCTCGCCGTCGGTGGAGATCTGCACCGTGTCCTTCGTCAACGTATCGACGAGGAACAGGTTGTTGTCGCGCGCGAACACGAAGTGCGTGCTGTCGGGTGAGAAGTTGCGGAAGTTGCCTCCGCGGCCGCCGAAGCCGCCGCCCCTCCCGCCTCCCCGGCCGTCGGCCCCGCCGGTCTCGCGCGTGGCCTTGCCCACGCGCTCCAGCGTTTCGGCGGCCAGCGTCCACTTCCAGCGCGAACTGTCGGCGTTGAACTCGAAGGTCTTGTGATCCTTGCTGAGATCGAGCGTGGTGAACGGCAGGTTGTAGCCGTCGTACGCGCGCCCCGATGCAGCGGTGAGCGCGGCGGCGAGCTTGGTTTGATCGAACAGCGGCCGCTTGACATTGAGCGCCGGCACCACGAGGAAGAAGGTGGACCCCGTGTGGTCCTTCCAGTTGTACCACATCGAATCGGTCTTGCCGATCCAGTGCGGATCCACCGCCGAGCTGTAGAGGATCGGCCGCAACGCCTCCGGGGTGAACTTGTCGGCGAGCGTCCAGTTGGCCGTGTTGGTGTGCGTCGGGTGCTGCGCCGCGCCCGGTGCTGCGATGCCGAGCGACGCGGCCATCACCGCCCCGAGGGCAAGTCCAGCAACGCCGAACCGGCTGGGCGATTGTCCGAGCGCGTGGCGAAACAGTAGCGGATGGGCGGGCATGGAGGGATCTCCGGGATGGGAACGGCGACGGAGGAGGGGGCAGGACGGGGGAGGGCGAGATCGCCGCGACATTGATTTGCGTCCGGGACCGGGCCTGGGGAAGGGGGCCCGCCGGGGCGCTGCGTTGCCCGTGGCGGCATGGCCGTATCGCGGACCCCTGCGCGCGCTCGTGGGGGGAGGGGCGGTCGATCGGCGGCTCACTCGTACCCTTCCACCCTCGTACTTTCCACCCAGCCCTCAGAACTCGACCTGGGCTCCCAGTTCCACCACGCGATTCGGCGGAATGCTGAAGAATTCAGTTGCCGAACGCGCGTTGCGCGACATCACGACGAATAGCTTCTTGCGCCACCGCGCCATCTCGAGCACCGGTCCCTCTTCCGCATCGGGTACCGCTCCCCGGCCGGTGCGCTTCTCGCCCTTGCCGAGCACGATGATACGTTCGCGCCCCAGGTAGAAGGTCGTATCGAGTGGCTTGGCCCGGAGGCCGAGCGCGCGCGCCCGGTTGAGCACCTCGGGAACGTCGGGCGTTTCCATGAAGCCGTAGCGCGCCGTGACCCGCCAGAAGCCCTCTTCAAATTTCTCCAGCGTGATCCGCTCGGCGTTGTCCACCTCGGGCACCTCGAGCGTCATGATCGACATCAGCACCACCTGGTCGTGCAGCACTTTGTTGTGCTTGAGATGGTGCAGCAGCACCACCGGCACGCCCTTGGGCGACGAGGTCATGAACACCGCCGTGCCCGGCACCCGGGTGGGCTTGCGGCGGGCCACATCGTCGAGGAATAGATCGAGCGGCAACGCCCCCGAATGCAGGACACGGTTGAGCATGATGCGCCCCCGCTTCCAAGTGCTCATCAGTGCGAAGATCGCCACGGCGATGGCGATCGGCACCCAGCCGCCATACCTGATCTTCACCAGGTTGGCGGCCATCAGCGCCACATCCACGATGAGGAAAGCGAGGGTGAGCGATCCCGCCTTGAGCAACGACCACTTCCACCGGGTGCGCGCGACGGAGTAGAACAGCAACGATGTGATCACCATGGTGCCGGTGACGGCGATGCCGTAGGCGGCACTCAGGTTGGCCACCGACCGGAAACTCAGCACGAGCACGATCGTGCCGATGCGCAGCACGTCGTTGACCTCGGGAATGTAGATCTGCCCTGCTTCGCGGCTCGATGTGTGGATGATCGTCACGCGCGGCGAGTATCCGAGTTGCACGCTCTGCTGCATGAGGGAGAACGCACCCGAGATGAGGGCCTGCGACGCCACGATGGCGGCCAGCGTGGCGATCACGACAAGCGGGTACAACAGGACGTGCGGTGCCAAGAGGAAGAACGGGTTGGTGACCGCGCTCGGCTCGCGCAGCAAGATGGCGCCCTGGCCAAAGTAGTTGAGCAGCAGCGCGGGGAACACGAACGCGAACCAGGCCAGGCGAATGGGCCGCTTTCCGAAATGCCCCATGTCGGCGTAGAGGGCCTCCGCTCCCGTGACCACGAGCACCACCGCGCCGAGGATGAAGAACCCGGCTTCGCCGTGCTCGAGAAAGAACTGCACCCCCCACCACGGGTTGATCGCGAGCAGGATGGCCGGCGCGCGGAGGATCTCTGCGATTCCCAACGCGGCGATGGCCACGAACCAGACGGCCATGATCGGCCCGAACAGGCCCCCCACTCGAGACGTGCCGTGCTTCTGCAGCGAGAACAACGCGAACAGGATGAGGACGGTAGACACGACCACGGTGAATTCGCCCAGGTGCGGGGCTGCGATCTGCAGGCCCTCCATCGCGCCGAGCACCGAGATGGCCGGCGTGATCATGCCGTCGCCGTAGAGCAGCGCCGCCCCGAAGATCCCGAGCACCACCAGCCACCGCCGGCTCACCGCGGGACGGGGTGTCGCGCTGTCACGGAGGAGCAGTGCGAGCAGGGCCAGGATGCCGCCCTCTCCCCGGTTGTCGGCCCGCATGATGAACACCAGGTACTTCACGCAGACCACGAGGATCAGGATCCAGACGAGCAGCGATAGCACGCCATAGACATTGCGCTGCACTGGATCGATCCCGTATTCCGGCCGGAAGCACTCCTTGAGCGCGTACAGCGGGCTGGTGCCGATGTCGCCGTAGACCACGCCCAGCGCGGCCAGCGATAGGAACGCCAGCCGTTTGCCGGTGGGATTGGATTCGACGTGCTGCCGTTCGCGGGGGATGGCGCTATGGAAGCCGCTCGTACCGTTGGCCGTTGGGTCGGCCAACGGCTCGCCCGAGCGGGAGGGCTCAGCGGGCATGGAAAGGCAGATTGGTTACCCAGGGTAGCCGAGCCGAATGCTCGCCAGGCCGGACCCCGCCAAATGCAAACGGGCCGCGAGGGATTCGCGGCCCGTACACCAATCTAGCGATCCGTTGGAGCGCGTCCAGCGCGCTACCCGGTGATCGCGTCGATCTCGCCGGCGGCGCGGTTCAGGACTTCGGCGATTTTGCCCAGAACTTCCCTGCTCTCGGCGTGCTTCATGGCCGTGCCCAAGCTGCTCCTCGCCAGATGCCGCATGGCGCTGCGGACGTCGGCCATGGACGAGCTGAAAAAGGGCTCCACCGCCTCGGAAATGCGCGCGAATATCGACTCGACGGTGCTCGAGTTCTCCTCGAGATGCTTCTTGCCCTCGGCGGTGATCTCGTAGACCTTCTTGCCTCCGTCCTCAGCGGTCGCCTTGGCGTAACCCATCTCCTCGAGCATCGTGAGAGTGGGGTACACCGTGCCCGCGCTGGGCGAATAGGCACCGTGAGAGCGCTCCTCCAATGCCTTGATGATGTCGTAACCGTGACGGGGCTTCTCGTCGAGCAATTGGAGGATGACGAACTTCAAATCACCCTGCTCGAACATGCGACCCATGCGGCCGCGGAAGTGCCGGCCTCGCGGCCCACGCCCCCAGAACCCTCCGGCAAAAGCGTCCCAGTCCCAGCGAGCCCGGCGGGGCCCAAAGCAGTCATCGCGCATTGGTATCTTCTCCTCTGCGATATAGCAGAGATATATCGTTGGTGACATTACGATATATCGTGCGATATGTCTTGTCAAGCAGTCTTGGCCAGTCAACATTGGATTGCTGCCGGTTGACTCGCAGCATGAGCCGAATTTCAGGTGGCTGCCTACTCGTACCGCAACGCTACGATCGGATCCATGACTGACGCGCGCCGAGCTGGCCATACACCAAAGATCACGCCAACCCCCGCCGAAAAGGCAAAGGCGACGGCGATCGCGGCGATCGAGATCTGGGTGTTCCAGCCGGCGGTCTTGCTCATGAGTTGCGCGCCCCCGGCGCCTAACGCAATACCCACGATGCCGCCCAGGCAGCACAACACCACGGCCTCGATGAGGAATTGCAGGAGGATGTTCCAGCGGGTGGCTCCGAGGGCCTTGCGAATGCCGATCTCTCGGGTGCGCTCGGTGACCGACACGAGCATGATGTTCATGATGCCAATGCCACCGACGAGCAGACTGACGCCCGCGATGCCGGCGAGCAGGTAGGTGAACACCTGCGTCGTTTCGGCGGTCGTGGTGAGGAAGTCGGTCTGACTGCGAATCTGGAAGTCGTCGGGATCGCTGGTGCGCAGCCGGTGCTGGCGACGGAGGGCCTTCTGGATCTCGGCCATGGCCAGGGGGATGTTATCCTCGGTGGACGCGAGGAGGTTGATCGAGCGCACCCAATTGGAGCCGAACACGCGATAACGGCCAGTGGTGATCGGAATCAGCACCTGATCGTCCGGATCGCCGAACGTACTTCCCTGGCCCTTCGGTTCGGTGGCGCCGATCACCGTGAACAGCACGCCGCCGACGCGGATGTCCTCACCCACCAGCGCATCGGCGGTGGTGAGGCCGAGGTTCGCCGCCACGGTGGGGCCGACGATGGCCACCCGGCGTTGCCCCGCGTCTTCAGCCTCCGTGAACATGCGGCCCGAGGAAAGCTTGTAGTTGCGCACCGTCAGGTAGTTGGCGGCGGTTCCGATGATCGAAGTGTTCGTATTCCGGTTGGTCCAGGTGACCTGCGAACTCTTCTGCATCTCCGGCTCCACGGCGATCACGTCGGGGAGGTTTTCCGGGTCGTCCAGCGCCTTGGCGTCCTCGATGGTCATGCGCTTGCGCTGGCCCCCGATGGCGGCGCCGAACCCCCGCGCCTGGCCGGGACTCACGCTCAGGAGGGTGGTACCGAGCGACGCGATGCGGTCCTTCACGGCCTGCTGCGCGCCGCTGCCGAGCGCCACCATGGCGATGACGGCGGCCACGCCGATCACGATGCCGAGCATGGTGAGCAGCGAGCGGAGCTTGTTGGCACGTAGCGCGCCCAGCGCCACACTGATGATTTCGCCGATGAGCATATTGCGTTTCCCTAGCGGCCGCGGCCGCCACCGCCACCGCCGAGGGGCGACGACTGCATCTGGCGGAACCGGTCCTGCTGCTGATCCCGTGCCGCCTGCAGCGCCAGCACGTTGAGCATCACGACCTTCTCTCCTTCTTTGAGCCCGCTCAGCACCTCGGTGTAGTCGAAGTTGCTCTGGCCAAGCATCACGACGCGGGCCTTGTATCCGCCGCTGTCGGCGACGAACACGAGGCCCGTGCGCGGCCGTATGGTCATCCCTGTCTCCGAGGCACCGGCGGCAAGGCCGCCGGCCCCGCCGTTGGCGGCCACCATGTCACGACGGCGGCAGGCACCCACCTTGGTACGGTCGAGGCCCATCTTCTCGTACAGTGGGGCCATCTGGCCCACCAGCGCCTGACGGTCGGCATCCGGGTCGCGCATCTTCGCCATGAGATCGTCGAGCTGCTTCTTCTCCTTGGGGAACTTCTTGTAGGCGGCCGCGATCGCCGCACAATCCTGGTCGGTGACCTGAACCTGCTGGCCGCCGCCGCGCCGTCTCGCGCCCTGCGCGCTCTGCTGAGGATCGAGCTCCACGTCGCCTCGGGTTACTGCCGCACCTGTAGCCCCGCCCCCGTTTCCGCTGTTCCCACGCCGGCTTCCGCGCCGCCCACTGCCCATGCCGGCGAGCCCGCCACTCATCTGGGCGCGTATATTGGCCTGAACGCTATCCGGGTTGAGTCCAAGCATCGGCGCCACGGTCACCCCCTCGCGGGTGGTCTTGATGGCGTCGTTGGAGACGGCGATCACGTTGTTGCGTTGATCGACGATGGCGGAGACTTCGCCGTTCATGCCGGGAAGCAGCGCGCCGTCAAAGTTCTCGAGGTTGACGAGCACGGAGAACATCGTCACGCCCTGTTGGACCACGGCTTGGGGCTCGATCTTCTCGACCTTGCCTTCGAATCGGCGGTCGGGGAATGCATCCACGGTAACCGTGGCCGGCTCACCAGCGCGGATGTTGCCGATATCGGTTTCGTTGAAGTACGCGCGCATGCGCACGTGCGACAGATCGGCCATCTTGAGCAGCGTGGTGCCGCCGTTCACCGAACTGGTGGACGATTGAATGATCTGGCCCACCTGGACGTCCTTCTCGATAATGGTGCCGACGGTCGTCGCGCGGACGGTTGCGTCCTGCAGCGCCTGAACGGCGAGGTCGAGGGCGGCGCGTTGGCGCACCACGGTAGCCTGCGCACTCTCGTACGTGAGCCGCGCCTGCTCGTTTTCCTGGGGCGTGATCACCTTGGCGGCCAGCATGTCGTCGCTGCGCTTCTTCTGCACGATGGCGACGTCGAGTTGCGCCGTGGCGGAGTTGAGATCGGCCTGGGCCTGCTCGAACTGCTTCTGCACGGTCTGGGTGTCGATCTGCGCGAGCAGGTTGCCCGGCTTGACGGACGTTCCGGTCTCCACCGGCATGTCGGTGATCATGCCCGAGGCTTTGGAGCGCACCTCGACGATCACGATCGGCTCGATCGCGCCATTGGCGTCGGCGGACACTACGATGTCGCGTCGCGTGATGGTCTGCGTCTGCACGGGCAGTTGCTTGCTCTTGCCGGTGCCGCAGCCGACCACCAGGGCGATCACGATCGGGGGGAGAAATCGATTCACGAACCTGCTCCTCGGGGTCAGTTGATGGGGGGCAACTGCCTCTAATACGGAAAACACAAAGAAAGCGCTGGCCGGGCCCATGGAGGCCCGACCAGCGCTTTCGGCATTTGTGCGGGGTTACTGCAGGTCGCGCCCGATGATCTGTTCGATCTGCGCCTTGGTGGTGCGGTAGTTGAGGCGGTACTGGATGAGCTGCGCCCGCGCCTGATTCAGCGTGGTCTCGGCCGTGAGGACGTCGAGCAGGGTGGAGGCGCCGACCGCGTACCGCTGCTCCTGAACGCGCAGGTTCTCCTCGGCGGCCACGATCGACTGCTGCTGGATCTGGATCTCCTCCTGCAGCGTCTGCAGTCCCGTGACGTACTGGACGACGTTCTGTTGCGCCGCGAACTGCGCGTCGCGAAGCGTGGCCCGGGCGTTGTTGAGGGAGACACTGGCCGAAACTGACCCGGCCTCACGCGTCCAGTTGTCGAACAGGCTGTAGCTGAGCGACAGCGATAGGCTCTTGCTGTAGCTCAGCTGTCCCCCCCCGATTCCGAAGTACTTGTCGAAGCCGCTGCCGTTGCGGCCGTACGAAATGCTGATCGAGGGCAAGTACGGGGCCCTGCTCGCACTGACGCCGGCTTCGGCGGACGCCACACCTGCCTGGGCGCCTCTGATGCTCGGCCCTTGGGCGGCGAGATGCGCCACGAGGGCGCTGTCCACGGGCGTGAGTTCCTGCGCCAGGGTGTCCGAGGGGTCGGCGGTTACCAGGTACGGAGTGGCGACGAGCCGGGTCAGCGACGCCGAGGCCACCTGGAGGTTGTTCTGAGCTGTGAGCAGCGCGAGGCGCGCGTTGGCCACCTGGATACCGGACTGGAGCGAGTCGGACTTGGTGGACGCGCCGGCAATGACTTTGGCGACCGACACCTTCATCTGCTCGACCGCCTGCTGGAGCTGGGCGCGTGCCGCGCCCTCCGACTCCATGGCGGCGAGAATGTTGTAGTACTGCGTCTTCACCTGAAGCGCGATGCTGAACTTCTGCGCGACCTCGTTAGCCTCGGCGCTCTTTACGGCGGCTTTGGCGGTGCGGAGGCCGGCAAGGCGTTGACCGCCGTCGAACAGGGTGAGTCCGAACCGCAGGCCATCAGAGTACGACCAGGGGGTCAGGTACTGGATGATCGTGCCGTCCTGGCCCAATCGAGGGCCGCTCTGCTGACTCTGCCCCATGGACCAGGAGAGGCTCGGGATGAATTGCGCGTAGGCCGACGTGACCCCGGCCCGGGCCGTGGAAATCTGCCCTTCGGCGGACACCGCCGCCGGCGCGTACTGGGTGGCGAGGGCGATGGCGTCCTTGAGGGATATGGGGCGCAGCGAATCGACGGCGGGCTGCTGTGCCGCGAGCGCGGCGGGCAGCGCCGCCAGAATCAGAAACTTCTTCATTTTTTGCAGGCGTCCTGTCTCGAATTGGATTGTCTGCCGCGATGGGTGGTGTCCCCGCGCGCCCGTCGAGTGGAATCGGCTCGGGCGCGGTGGAGGGAGTCATCCCGGATGCGGGCGTCCAGGGTGGAGAGCTGGCTCGGCGTGAGCAGGGCGCGGAACTTGCGCCTGCTGTCGAGGCGAATGGAATCAAGTGTCGGGTGCAACGGGGTGAACACCGTCGAGATCGCGCAATTGGTGGCGTCGAACACCGAGTCGGCGGCGGCGCGCTGCGCGGGGGTGAGCCCGATGTCGTCGTACATCGTCGTGCGTTCGGCCCAGCTATGGGGCCGGCGCTGCATGACGCGGTCGGCGGAGAATCCGAGCACTCCGCCCACCAGCACGGCACCGAGCAAGAGAATCAGGGCCTGCAGCTTCGGCCGGTCCATGATCCGTTCTCCTCAGTCCCGCGTCAGGACGTAGCGCGCCGTTCCGTCGCGCGTGTCCTGCAGCATGGGTCGCACGGCTGTCTCGAGGGGGCCCGGGATGGGCGCCAGCAGTGCTTCGTATGCGGTGGTCTGTTCGGCCTGGTGCGCGCGGAAGACCGCCGCCGTGCAGGCCAGGATGAGGGCCGCCGCGGCGAGCAGCGCCGGACGCGTCCAATGATCGAGTTCGGTCCACCACCCCAACTCGACGCCGGCGATGCGGGATGTGATGCGCGCTTCGAGCTCGCTCCAGTACGCCTCACTGCTCGGGGCGGCGTACATCTCGCGCAGTCCGCGCGTGATCTCGTCGTCCTCGTGCACCAGTCGCAGATCGCTCATAGATCACTCCATACGTCTTTCAAGAGCCCGCGCAACGTTGCGCGGGCGTGGTGCAGGTCCGACCGGGCAGTTCCCTCGGGAATCCCGAGCATGCCGCCGATCTCGCCGTGCGTGAACCCCTCTACGTCGTGCAATACGATGACCGATCGCTGCCGCTCCGTGAGGTGCGTTACCGCTTCATTCAACCGCCGCCGCAACTCGTCCGCCTCTCCCGGATCGCGGAATGGCAGCGCGACCGTTTCCGGCAATTCATCCGCATCGCGGACCTTGCGACGCCTAACCAGATCGAGCGCCGAGTTGGCCATGATGCGGTACAACCAGGCGCCGAAGGGCTGGTCGGGCAGGAACCGGTCGAGCGCGCGGTAGGCGTGCAAGAACCCTTCCTGGACCGCGTCTTCCGCGTCCTCATGCGTCGAGACGATTGCCCGCGTGACCGCGTATGCGCGGCGCTGGTGCAGGTGCACGAGTGCCGCGAACGCTTCCTGGTCGCCGTGTTGCGCCGCAAGAACGTACTCCCGCTCCGGCCTGCCCACGTCAACCACGGGCGCCCTCAGTTGTGGCTGCCTGGGAGCGATCGCTACGGTCATTGGCATCTCGACGTTGTTCAACTGGATGTACGCGGGGAGCCAAAAGGGCGTTGAACATTGGTCAGGAGGGACCAGGCGTCCCGGCCAGCCCCAACTGGGGCGCCACACCGCGCATGGCCTCGATCACAAACTGAACGTGGGCGTCGAGGTCCACGCCCAGTTCCTGCGCGCCGAGCAGCACGTCCTCCCGGCTCACTCCGCGGGCGAACGCCTTGTCCTTCATCTTCTTCCGTACCGAACGGGCATCCACGTCGTGGACGCTCCGCGTCGGCTTGACGAGGGCAGTGGCCGTGATGAGGCCAGTCAGTTCGTCCACGGCAAACAACGTCTTGGCCATCGGAGTCTCCCGCGGCACGTTGCAGTAGGTGGCGTGGCCAAGGATGGCCTGCAGGATGTCCTCGGGCCAGCCCATGCTGCGGAGCAGTCCGACGCCGTGCGCGGGATGTTCGTCGATAGCCGAGTGCTCGGCGTTGGGATACCGCTCGTAGTCGAAATCGTGGATCAGCCCCGCAAGTCCCCACCGAGCGGGGTCCTCGTCGAATCTGACGGCATAGGCGCGCATAGCAGCCTCGACCGCAAGCATGTGTTTACGGAGCGACTCGCTGGCCGTGTACTCATGCATCAGGGCGAGCGCGGATTCGCGGGATGGTAGATCGGGCATGGCGGTTGGTGTGGCTCCCAATTCGATAGGCCTTCGGAATATTGTCTCTTCTGACCGCGGACCGATAGGCGCCAGCTCGGCATGAGAAACCGCTCGATGCGTGCGGCCCTCGCATCAGGAACGGAGACGGGAATGGCACGTGATCCGCCAGCGACCGATGACGCCGATCTGAAAGGGCGAGGGCCTCAGGGCGAGGCATGATACGCGGAGTGCATCATGCCTCCCACCGAAGCCCCCACGTTGTCGATCGCTCTCGTCCGGTGTTTCCGGATCTTCCTGTTCCAGTCGCTGTGCTTGATGCTCGGCGGCGTGCGCAGCCGGAACGGTCGCGGACTCACGCCGCTATGCTCACCTACTTCGTGGCCTGAGCCGCCGGCTTTTCAGAATTGAAATGACGGTTGGTGAGCCGGACGATGCCGTACAGGATGGCGAAGATGCAGATCGCACCGAAGATGAGGCCCATGAAGCCGGCCTTCATGTCGCTGGCGTGCGTCTGGTGTGCGTCGTGCGAGTCGGTCATGTGAGCTCCTGGGCGGCGGTGCGGCTACGCGACCCGCACCGTGTTCATCACATCGTTCTGGCGAATGGACTGCATGGCGTCGAGGCCCTGCGTGATCTGGCCAAAGACGGTGTGGACTCCGTTGAGGTGCCGGGTGTTCGCTTCGCTCAGCACCATGAAGAACTGGCTGCCGCCGGTGTCCTTTCCGGCGTGCGCCATGGACAGGGCGCCCACCTGATGGCGGCGGGGATTCCCAGCGGTCTCACACTTGATCTTGTAGCCCGGACCTCCGGTGCCGATGCGCCGGTCGCCTTCGGGGAGGTCGCGGGAGAGCGGGTCGCCCCCCTGGACGACGAAATCGGGAATCACTCGGTGAAACTTCACGCCGTCGTAGAAGCCCGAGTTGGCCAACTTCTCGAAGTTGGCAACGGTGTTCGGCGCCTCACCGTCGTAGAGTTCGGCGACGATCGTGCCGCGGTTGGTTTCAAAGGTGGCGGTCTTGCTCACGGGAATACCAGCCAGGGAAAGAAGAGAACTTCGCCGAGGATAAACTAGGCGTTTCTGGCGCGGCGCGGGAGTGATCGCGTGTGCCGGGCATCGAGATTGGAGGAACAGTCAAGGAACTCCCGGTCGGGCGAGCCAGCCGGAGTTCAATCAGAAGATCGCGCTGGGGCAGATGTCGGCGAGCACGCACTCAACGCATTTCGGTTTCCGAGCCAGGCAGACGCGCCGCCCGTGCTCGATGAGCAGGTGCGAGAGGATGGTCCACTGTTGGCGCGGAAAGAGCGGGGTGAGGCTGGCCTCGATCTTTTCCGCTGTGTTCGCCCGGGTCAGGCCAAGTCGTTGGCTGAGCCGCGTGACGTGGGTGTCGACGACGATCCCTTCGTTCTGGTCGAAGGCGTTTCCGAGAATGACGTTGGCCGTCTTGCGTCCGACGCCAGGCAGATTCGTGAGCGCTTCCATGGTGTGGGGCACCGCGCCCCCGTGCGTTTCCGTGATCGCAGCGGCCATGCCGATGAGGCTCTTGGCTTTGTTGCGGAAGAAGCCTGTGCTCTTGATGAGTGCCTCAAGGTCTTCACGACGGGCGTGGGCCAAGGCGTGCGGCGTGGGATATTTCTTGAACAGCGCCGGCGTGACCATGTTCACGCGCTTGTCGGTGCACTGCGCGCTGAGAATGGTCGCCACGAGGAGCTGAAACGGATTTTGAAAGTCGAGGGCGCAGTGGGCGTCGGGGTACTCTGCGAGGAGCCGGCCCAGGACCTCACTGGCCTGCCGTTCGAGCGCTGGGCCGCGCAGTGCTCCGCGCCGGACCCGGGACCTAGCCTTCGACACCGGCATGCTGCTTCAGCCGGTCCACGCACTCATGGAGCTGCTTCTCGGTGAGCTCGATTTCCTGTCTGGCGCCTTCTTTGTCGAGCAGGCCGGCTCGCATCGAGATGGCGACCTGGTTCAAGTAGCGAATCTTCGCGAGGACTTCGTCGGTGGCCCTGCGCAGTTGCATGAAGCGCCGCTTCTCGGCGAGCGCACGCCGGTAGCGCAGCGTGAGTTCGGTGGCGTTGAGCCGTTTGGCGAGCGCCAGCACCTCGTCGTGTGACCGGCCCGGCAGGGCGCCCCGGTCGGGAATGCCCGAGTCCTCCCAGCCATCGTCGGCGAACCAGAGGCGACCGACGTACTCGATGCCGTCGAACGCCACGCGGCAGGATACGTGCAGCTTCTGTCCGTCGGGTTCGATGGTCGTGATGTACGGCTGAATGACAGTGTCGGTCTGAGACATCGGGTCGTCTCGAAAGGGCCGTGCGGGCGAGCCGCGATCATGCGAGAAACTTACGCAGCGCCCCGAAGAGCGCCGCGGGCTGTTCGACGTACGGCACGTGTCCGCACGCTTCCAACGTCACCAACTCGGCGCCCGTCGCGCGGGCGCACGCTTCTGACGATGCCAGCGGGATCGGATCCTGCATGCCGTGCACGATCAACGTCGGGCAGCGGACCGCCGCCAACCGCCCATCGCGCACGAGATCGTAATCTCCCAGGCTTTCCCACACCGTTCGCTGCACGCGTTCCACGATCCGGAACGGGGTCAGGTCACGCGCTGCGTGCGGATCGGCGAAGTAGCCTGCCACACTCAACTCGAATGCCCGGTGGCGGTACCCCTGGGGATCCCGCTCCCGCAGGCCCGAAGCGACCAACTCGTCGCGCATCGCCTGGACCGCCGGAGCGGCTTGGCGCCGAGCGAACTCCGCCTCGAACTCCTCCCGAAATTGCCGTGAGATCGGAGCCGGGTCAATGAGCGCGAGCCGATCGGGGGCAGGCGAGGCGGGGTCGGACTCCGCGGCCGCCGCATACAACAGCGCCAACAGCCCGCCCCAGGAATAGCCGATGATGGTGGGTCGCGAGAGCGTGAATTCCCGGAGTACCGCCGCGAGATCAGCGACGTGAGTCTGCCACGTGATGGGCTCGCGATCGTCGGTCCGCGACCGGCCGCCGCCGCGTTGATCGTAGAACAGGAGTTCCCGATCGTGGGCGAGTTCGAGCATCTGCGGCAAGAGATATCTGTGGTCTGCTCCGGGGCCGCCGTGGAGCACCAGCGCGCGGGGGCCCACGTCCGGACCGTACGCTGTCCAGTACAGCGGAACCGGGGTGGTCGTCGTGAAACCGGAGGCGCGAGGAGGTGGAGGGTTCGGAGGCATGCTGGTGGTGGAGAATCCACACATCGTCGCGCGTCGTGACTCGAGTATAACAGAGGGGCCGGACGCGTGTGCGTCCGGCCCCTCTGTGCCGCCGACTACCCCAGCCTCAGTTACAGACCGGCTCGCCTTCGCCCGCGCTCGTGACCAGCGGGTTCGTGGTGTTGATGGCGATGGCGCAGGTGTGCCCGGTCAGCATCGTGTGGGTGATCGTCGCCGACCAATAGCCGGCGCCCACCGTGATCGTCGGCGCATTGACGCCCGTCGACTGCTTGAAGTTCATCGCAGTTTCGTTGGTCGTGTAGGCCGACGAATCGGAGAAGAAGGCTTCCTCAGCCGTAACCATGTTGCGGAGGTCCGACTTCATGGCGGTGATGTATGCCTTGTCCTTGGTATTCGCGAACTTCGGAATCGCAATCGCCGCCAGAATGCCGATGATGACGACGACGATCAGAAGTTCGATCAGCGTGAAGCCCTTGCGATTCTGCAACATGGTGGGGGGGTCTCCGAAATGGGAAATGGGGGGCATGACTAGTTGTTGCCCGGCAGTAGTGGTCGCGCCGTCGCTACCGGCAGCCCAGAAGGGCAAGAGGGGTGCCGTTCTTGAGACGTTTAGAACCCTTTGTTGGTAAAGAACTTACAATGATGTGATATAGATCACATTTGGCTAAGCCCATGCATTACGCGAGCTTCGGGGTAGAATGCCACGGCTGCGTCAGCTGAACTGCGACGCGATTCGGGCGGTCTGCACATGGAGGGCGACCGTGGTCGAGGGGTCGCGACCATAGCCGCCAGCGATTGTGATGGTCAGCGGGAGTCCCACCTCGCGACAGTGTTGGACCACCAACAGGTCGCGGCGCGCCAGCCCTTGCTGGGTGAGCGACAATCGGCCGAGCGCGTCGTGCTCGTGCGCGTCTGCGCCGGCGAGGTACACCACTAGGTCCGGGTGGGCACGAGCGATGACGCCGGGGAGGGCCGCAGCCAGCCGATTCAGGTATTCGGCGTCGTCGGCGCCGTCCGGCAGTTCCACGTCGAGGTCGCCGGCCACCTTGCGGAACGGGTAATTCCGACCTCCGTGCATGCTGAAGGTGAACACCGATGCATCGCCGGCGAAGATGGCGTGGGTTCCATTGCCCTGGTGTACGTCGAGATCGACGATGGCGGCTCGCTCGATCTGCCCGCGGTGCTGCAGGGCACGAATGGCCACGGCGACGTCGTTGAACACGCAGAAGCCTTCGCCGTGGTCGGGGAACGCGTGGTGCGTGCCGCCAGCTAGGTTCATGCTGATTCCGAAGTCGAGCGCGTGTCTGGCCGCCTCGCAGGTGCCGCCCGTGGCCCGGTACGACCGCTCGACGAGCGCCGGTGACCACGGGAACCCCAGCCGCCGCACTTCCGCCGCGGTAAGCGCGCCGCGGGTGAACCGCTGCACGTAGTCGGGCGTGTGCACGCGCAGGAGATCGTCTGCGCTGACGCGGTCGGGTTCGTGCAGGCGGTCGGCCGGCACGATGCCCAGATCGAGTACCCGCTGGCGAAGCAGTTGGTACTTGGCGATCGGAAACCGGTGCCCCTCGGGGAGCGGAAAGGTATATCGCGCGCTCGACCAGGCGTGGAGCGTCACACAGCGGCGGTAGCCGGCACCGCGCCGGCTACCCTCCTCGCTTGCTGAGCGTGACGCGCAACGTGACGCGCGCTCCGTCGCGCACCACGACGACCTGGACCACGTCGCCCGGCTTGTGGCTGTACAGCGCTGCCGAGTAGGTCTCGAGATCGGTGACTTCCTGGCCGCCGAATTCCACCACGACGTCGCCCGCCTTGATGCCGCCCGCGTCGGCGGGACTTCCGGCGGTGACGCCGGTGAGCCGCTCACCTCTGATGTCGCCGGCTGCCATGTCGGGAATGGACCCGAAATAGACATCGCTGCTCGAACTCGACGCGGCCGTGCTGGGCTTGGCTGGCACGCGGACGAACGTGATGCGCGCCGGCCGGTCGGCGATGTCGCGAATCACGCGTTCGCCAATGCCCACCACGGTGGCTTCGCCGGCGGCGTCGATCTTGCTCACGACGTCAGTGGCGCGGTGGTAGTCCGCGTGGAGGTCGGTAAAGAAGTGGAGCACGGGGATGTTCTTGGCGTAGAACGAGGACTGGTCCGAGGGGCCGAATCCGTCGCCCTGACCAAAGATCGTGAGGCGCCCGGCGTTGGCGCTGTCGAGGAGGGCCGGGAATTCGGCGCCGGTGGCCACGCCGTAGACGATCAATCGCCGGTTCCGGAGCCGGCCCACCATGTCGAAGTTCACCATGGCATCCATGCTGTCGAGCGCCACCGGGCTGTGCTCCACGAAGTAGGCCGAGCCGAGCAGCCCTTCCTCTTCGGCGCTGAAGTTGATGAACATGAGCGAACGACGTGTTGGAGCGGCGCGGAACATGCGGGCCAGTTCGAGCACCGCCGCGGTGCCGGACGCGTTGTCGTCGGCGCCGTGGCGGATGGCGTCCGTGGCCTCTGGGTCGAGCGCCCCCTCGGTGGAGCGCCCCAAGTGGTCGAAGTGGGCACCGACGACCACGTATTCCTGGCGTAGCGCCGGGTCCGTGCCAGGCAGCATGGCGATGACGTTCTGCGTGGGCAGCAGTTCGGGCGCGCCGGGGTGAGCCGACGCGGCGGGCCGCGCGACGAAGGGCTGGAGATACGAGGTAGGCGTCATGGCGGCGAGCCCGAGGGCTTGATAGCGGCGCTCGATAAACGCAGCGGCGCTGTCGTTGCCCGGCGTGCCGGCACGCCGGCCCTCGAGCCGGTCGCTGGCGAGATAAGCGATGTCGGCGCGCATCCGCGCCGAGTCGGCCGCGGCCACGGGGGCGGGCGTCGGGGCGCTGGTTGGCCCCGAAACGACCGGTTGGCAGGCGCCGGCGATCATTACGGCGAACAGCAGCGAAGAACGGGAGAGGATCTTCATGGCCATCTTACAAGGAGGGAATTGAGGAGTTTAGCGCCGCCTCGCCCGGGGAACCAGTTGGGCGTGAGCCGGCTGCTGGCGGCCCCGCACTGGGGGGGCCTACTTTTGGGGACACTCACCAGCCCACTGCGGGGCGGAACGCCACGTCATGGACCACTCGGCTACCTTCGCACGCCTCTTCTCCCGACTCGTCTCCCTGCTGATCCACGACGCGCACAACGTCGACCAGCAGAAGGTGACGCTGCGGGCTGCCGTCGCGGTCGGCAAGCAGGGGCCGGTTCGGCTGACCGTGCGCGAGGGTGAACTCATGGCCGATGACGAGCCGATGCCCACGGTGCTCCCCGGGGTATCCGACGTGGCGGCACGGATGGCGGCGTGCGGGCTGCGCGAGATCATTTTCGAAGCCAGTCCGCGTGCAGCGGCGGTGCTGGACCGCGCGCGCGAGCTAGCCGGGGGCCGCATGAACGGGTCGGGCGTCGCCGAGCCTGTGGCGGCCCTGGCACCCCTGACAGAGTTCGCAGTGCCCGAAGCCGCGCGCAACGACCAGGAACGGGGGCCGGAACGTGAGGCGGGGGTGCCGGGCCTCGTGTCGGAAGACATCAGCGCGATGTTCTTCCAATTCTCGGCGATCGGCGCGGCGAAGGATTCCCCCGAGACGTTAGTTGCGCGTCTCGAGACGGTGGAGAACCCGTCCGAAGCCATCCGGTTGCTCGACGGTGCCGTCACGCAGGCCGAAACGGCCGCGCGCGAAGGGAAGCCGGCGGTGGTGGCCGACCTCATGTATGGGGTCGTGCGGTGCGAGCGATCGGCAGCGGACGAGGATGTGAAACGGGCCTACGTCCTGGCACTGCGCCGCATGTCCAGGCAACTCACGCTGCGCCCGGTCGCGGCGCTCATGTCGCGGGATCCCGAGCGCCGGGCGCACGTGGTTGAAGTGCTGGCGCGGACCGGGCAGGACGGCGCCGAAGCGCTGATCGATCAGATGACGCAGGCGCAGACGACCGAAGACCGACAAGCGATGTTCGATGTGCTGATGCAACTCGACGCCGCCGTTCCCGCACTGATCAATATGCTCGGCGATGCGCGGTGGTTCGTGGCGCGGAACGCAGCGGACCTGTTGGCGGAGATGAAGCCGGTGGCCGCGGAGAGTTCGCTGGTGGGGTTGCTGCACCACCCCGAAGGCCGGGTGCGCCGCTCGGCGACGAACGCACTCATGCAGCTCGGAACGGAGAGCGCGCGACAGGCGGTGCGGGCGGCGGTGCGCGATCCGGAGCCGGAGGTGCGGATGCAGGCAGCATTCGCGATCGCGGCGCACCGCGATCCCGAGACCGCTGCCACACTGATCACCGCGATCGACAAGGAGGCCGATACCGACGTGCAGTTGGCAATGCTGCTTGCGTTGGGCCGTGTGGGCACGCTGGAGGCCGTGCAGCGGCTGATTCGCGCGGCCGAGCCGGAGCACGGGTTGTTCAAGAAGAAGGCGACGGCGGTTCGGGTGGCGGCGGTCCAGGCCCTGGCCTCGGTGAATTCGGCTGCGGCGCGGGACGCGCTCAAGGCGCTGGCGTCGGACCGGGACAAGGACGTCCGCGACACCGTGGCGCGCCTGGCACAGCAGAACCAGCGCCCCTGAGGCGCTCCGCTTATCGTGCGGTGAAGTCGGTGCGGTCGTCCACACCGCGGCAGGCCTCGGCAATGAGGGCCGCGGTGTGGTCCACGTCGGCCAGGCTCACCATTTCATTGGGCGAGTGCATGTAGCGGTTGGGAATCGAGACGAGCGCCGTGGCCACTCCCTCGCGCGCCAGATGAATGGCGTCGGCGTTGGTATGGGTGGCGCGCCCCTCGGCGTGCACGGTGTACGGGATGTTGGCGGCCTTCGCCGCCTCGCGAAGCAACTCGAACACGACCGGCGAGACCAGGGAGCCGCGCACGAGCACTGGACCGCTGCCGAGCCGGTGGTCGCCGATCTCCTTCTTCTCGAGGCCGGGATGATCGGTGGCGAAGGTGACGTCCACGGCGATGGCCATCTGGGGCCGGATGGTATTGGCGGACACCAGCGCGCCGCCGCCGTTCCAGGCGATCTCCTCCTGGGTCGTCGCGGCGGCGACCACGCGTGCCTTGCCCGGCCGCTCCTTATATCGGCGCAGTGCCTCGAGCACCGCGAAGGCCCCGATCCGATCGTCAATCGACCGCGAGATGATTCGGTCGTTCGGGAAGTCCATTGAGCGCGAGTCGATCACGGCGGCGTCGCCCACGGCGACGCGGGCTTCGGCCTGAGCGCGGTCCCTGGCTCCGATGTCAACCCAGAAGTCAGTGATCTTGGACGCCTTCTCACGGTCCGCCGTCTTGATGAGATGGATGGGCTTCTTGCCCACCACACCCACGACCTCGGGGTCGTCGGACAGGAAGCGGAGCCGCTGGCCGACGAGGACCTCGGGATCCCAACCGCCGATCGGGGAGATGTACAGGTAGCCGTCGTCGTCGATGTACTGCACGATGACGCCGATCTCGTCGATGTGGCCGTCGAGCATGATGGTCGGCGATCCTTCGGGATTCACTTCAGCGATGCTGTTGCCGGCCACGTCGCTGCGCACGACGTCGGCGAATGTCTGTGCTTCGGCGCGCCAGACACGGGCAGCGGCGGTCTCGTAGCCGGAAGGGCCTGGCGTGTCGAGCAGCCGCTTGAGAAAGGCCATGGAAGACGAAGCGAGCATGGGACGGAGGAGCGGAGGGAATTTTGAGACTTCGCGTAATCCCGCATATGGTAGCCAGGATGGCTGCCGGGGGGAAGCAGGCACCGCTGCCGGTGGAGACGCGCGCCGCGATGATCAGTGGTCGCGACGGATCGGGAAGGCCGCGAAGCTCACGATGAGGATGGCCAAGCCGGCCGCGTACCAGCGCGCATCGGCGGTGAGGGCGTAATACACGATGCCGAACCAGGCGAGCATCTGGCCCAGGAGCCAGCCGAACAGACTCTCGGGAATGCTCAGCGCTGCCCGGCGCCGCCGTGCGAAGCGGCTGTTCCAGAACCGGTGGTCGAGCATCTGGACGAGCGCGTAGATCCAGGTCATGGCTCCCACCGCGCGCAGTTTGCCCGCCAGGTGTGGACCCCGCGCGTCGAATCCGATGCTGTACAGCACCCAAACGGCGAGCGCGAAGAACAGCGTGAGGCCGAGCAGGACGGCGCGGATCTGGACCAGTCGCTCGGCCGTGAGCCACGCGTTCGTGGTCGCCGGAGGCGTCATGTTCTGCGCTTGCGTCACGTGCTCCGGCTGCGTGCGCGAGCCGGATGGGGGTGATCCCATCAGCACTCCCGGTGTGGCGAGCCCCGTGGCCTACGGCATTCGTTGGCAGACCGCTCTGCCACCAATATACGTAGTCGGGATATTGGTTCGGACGACGTCCTGATCGAGCGGTGTCATAATGTCCCGGTGCTGCGCCACGAAATCGGCGTCCCTGCCCGCGGCATTGGACCCCATGCCGTGTCCGCCGGGCATAGGCGCCGGCGAGGCCCACGGATCCCAGGCGGTTGCTGGTCCAGTCTATGGCGCTCGTGGCGTGGGTGGCCTGCCTGAACCGGATCACGCCCAGTTCGGCGAATCGCCGGACAAAGGTGGCGATATTCCCCCTGGCCGCGCCGGCCTCCAGTCGCGCCCCTGGCGGTTCCTCGTATAGGTTGGGGCATCAGGCGCGGCGCTCGTGACTCCTCCCCGCCCGGCCCGCACACTCTCACCCTCCGCCCTCCCGTACCATGCATTCGAACCTCCTTGCCGCCCTGCTCGCGCTGGTCTTCGTGGCGCCGGCCACCGCCGCGCAGAATCCACCGGCCCCCGCGCACAAGCCGGCCGTCGTGGACACGAGCATTGCCGCCAAGACGGCGGGCTTCGTGAAGCACGACGGCTTCATTCCGTTCTATCTGAACCAATCCACAGGCAAGATCCTCCTCGAGATCCCACACGATTCCTTCCCCGCCCTCATGGACGTGATGCAGGCCACGGGACTCGGGTCCAATCCCATCGGCATCGATCGCGGGGCAGGCGGTCAGAGCGAGATCGTGCAGTTCGATCGGAACGCCGAGCATGTGTTTGTGGTGTTCCAGAACACGCGCTTCCGGGGAGCCACGAACAATCCGGACCACGAGCGCACGGTGGCCGAGGCGTTTCCGGTGAGTACCGTGGCCGCGCTGCCACTGCTGGCGGTGGAAAACGGGCGGCTGCTGGTGGACGCGACCGATTTCTTCATCCACGATTGGACCAATGTGGTGGCCACGCTGCAGCGCAGTAAGCAGGGCGCGTACGCGGTGGCCAAGGACCGGTCGTCGATCTATGCACCATACACGAAGGCATTTCCGAAGAACACCGAAGTGGACGTCTCGCTCACCTTCGCGGCAAGTGGACCGCCGGGCGGCATCGTGAGCCGGATGGCGCCCGACGGCCACGCCTTCACGTTGCGGGACCACATCTCGCTGGTCGAACTGCCCGACTCGGGCTACCGGCCGCGCGAATGGGACCCGCGCATCGGGTACTTCGGGATCACCTTCAACGATTACGCCCAGCCCGTCGACCAGCCGCTGCAGCAGCGGTGGATCGAGCGGCATCGGCTGGAGCGGGTGAATCCAAACGATCCCAACTCTCCGATCAAGAATCCGATCGTGTACTGTGTGGACCGCGGGATCCCCGAGCCGATCCGGACAGCGACGCTGCAGGGGGTGAAGTGGTGGGAGCAGGCGTTCGACGAGGCGGGGCTCAAGGGCGGGTTCAAGGTGGACCTCTGCCCCGAAGGCATCGATCCGATGGACATCCGCTACAATGTGCTCGTGTGGGAGAACCGGAACGAGCGCGGGTGGTCGGTGAGTGGTTCGGTGGACGACCCGCGGACTGGTGAGATTCTGAAGGGCATCTCCCGGCTGGACTCGCACCGTGCGCGCACCGACTACAACCTGTACGCGGCACTGATGGGCGCCGCCCAGACGCCGGCCGACACGCACTTCGTCCTGGCCCGTGTGCGGCAGGTGAGCGCGCACGAGATCGGGCACACCCTGGGACTCTCACACAACTACATCGCGTCAACGTACAGCCGCGCGTCGGTGATGGATTATCCGGCGCCCCGTATCACGCTCGACAAGAACGGCAACATCGACATGTCGCAGGCATATGCCGTGGGGCCCGGCGCCTACGACGTGTGGGCCATTCACTGGGGTTACGGGATCTTTCCGCCGGGGCAGGAGCAGGATTCGCTCAAGGCGATCGTGGCTGAGGGGCTGAAGAAGGGGTACCTCTTTCTGTCCGATGCTGACGCTCGGCCGGACGACGCATCCGATCCGCGCGTGAACCTGTGGGACGATCAGTCCACCGCCGCGCAGTTCCTCAAGAACCAGATGGATGTGCGACGGGTGGCGATGGCGCGGTTCGGGCTGCGCAACCTGCGGCCTGGCGAGCCATTGACGATGCTACAGGAGCGGCTCGCGCCGCTGTACTTCTTCCACCGGTTCGCGCTGAACTCGGTATCGAAGACGATCGGCGGGATGGAGTACGCCGAGGCGGTGGTGGGCGACGGACAGCAGGCCACGAGGCCGATTCCCGGCCCTGAACAGCGCGTGGCGCTGGGGCTGATGCTGTCGGCGCTCCAGCCGTCGGCGCTCGCTATTCCCGATACCGTGCTCACGCTGCTCACGCCGAACGCCAACGAGGTGACGCCACGTGTCGAACTGTTCGGCACGCGGACGCAGCCGGCGTTCGACGAGTTTGGGGCGGCGCGGACCCTCGCGCAGATGATCGTGGACATGGTGCTGCAACCGGAACGCGCCGCGCGGCTGGTGGAGTTCGCCACCCGGGGTCCCAACATGCTCACGCTCGGCGAGACGATCGATTCACTGATCGGCCGCACGTGGAATGCGCCCGTGCCGTCGAGCGGCAAGCTCGCCGCGCTGCAGCGCGTGACGCAACGCGCCGTGGCCGACCGCCTGCTCCTGCTGGCGGCCGACACCACGGCGGCGCCCGAGGTACGGGCGATCGCCGAGTTGAAGATCAAGGACCTGCAGCCGCAGGCCGCGCGGCGTGCAGCCGCGGGCAGCGTAGAGGCGCGGGCGCAGTGGTACGCGATTGCCGGCGATTTCCAGCGGTGGATCGACCGGAGAGAACTACCCCAGCCGACGCGGGCACTCGAAGCACCGCCCGGCGATCCGTTCGGAATGGCGGATTGGGATCCCTGGAACGGGAACGGCAACAACTGATGAGCACTGCACGCTGAGAGCGGTTGGCCCACGCTCTCAGCGTGCAGCCTGCAGTCAGCAGGTACCGCCGCCGCGCGTAGTCGATTCTCCCCTCCCATTCGGCACCCCGACCGCCTATCTCTCAATTCCGGCGCGGGCCGGGCCGGATTCCAGGAACCACTCCGGAGGGGCAGGATGCGGATTCGAAGGCTTGGCGTGGTTGGCGCCGGAACGATGGGGCACAGTATCGCCGCGCTGGCCGCGTCGGCGGGCATCGCGGTGGATCTGCTCGATATCGCGGGGCCGGCGACCGATCCCAACGCACCGGCCCGACAGGGGCTCGAGCGCGCGAAGAAAGCCAGGCCGGCGGCGTTCATGGATTCCGAACGCGCGGCGCTCATCCAGATCGGCAATACGACTGATGACCTGGGCGTGCTCGCCGGGTGCGATCTCGTGATCGAGGCGATCATCGAGGAGCTCGAGCCCAAGCGTGCGCTCTACGAGACACTGGAGGCGCTGCTGCCCCCGCACGCGATCATCGCGTCGAATACGTCGGGCATCCCGATGGCGCTTCTCGCCGAGGGCCGGAGCGAGGGATTCAAGCGGCGCTTCGTGGGCATGCACTTCTTCAACCCGCCGCGCTATCTGCATCTGTTGGAGATCATCCCCACGGCCCAGACGGCGCCGGAAACAATCGCCGACACCCGTCGGTTCAGCGAACGCGTGCTTGGCAAGGGAATCGTGACGGCCCGCGACGTGCCGGGATTCGTGGCCAACCGATTGGGCGTGTTCGGCATGGTGCTCGCCTTGCGGATGATGGAGGAGTTCGACCTTACGATCGACCAAGTCGACATGCTCACGGGTCCGCTCCTCGGCCGCGCCAAGTCGGCCACGTTCCGCACGGCCGACCTGACCGGGCTCGACGTCCTGTCGCATGTCGCCACTGGACTGGCCAAGGCGACGGGCGAGGACTTCGCGTTGCCAGAATGGGTGGCCGCGATGGTGAGGAACGGCCAACTCGGGGAGAAGAGCGGGGCCGGGTTCTACAAGCGCGTGGGCAAGGAGATCCACACGCTGAACTGGAAGACCATGGCGTACGCGCCGGCGACCAAGCCGGAGACGCCGGCGATCGGCAAGGCGATGCGCCTGCCCCTGGGCGAGCGGCTCAAGGCGGCAGTGGCGGTCGACGGCGCGTACGGGACGTTCGCCCGCGAGTATCTGACGCGGCTTTCGCGGTACGTGATCACGACGGCTCCCAAGATCGCGTACCACCTGCCCGACGTGGACCATGCGATGGAGTGGGGGTTCGCGTGGGAAGCGGGTCCGCTCGCGCAACTCGACCTGCTCGGGGGCGCACTGCCAGACGCCGCCAAGCTGCGTCCAGCCGCGGCGACCGAGGGGTACTATGCCGCCGATGGGTTGCGCGTGGTGTCGCTCGACTGGAGGGGCTACGAGCCGATCCGGGAGCCCGAGGGGATGGTACGCACAGGCGCGCTGCGGCGGGCCGGCCGCTCGCTGGCCGATTCGCCCGACGCTACGCTGTGGGACGCCGGCGACGGAGTGGCGCTGCTCGAATTCCACAGCAAGATGAACTCCCTCGGCGAAGGCGTGCTCGCGATGGTGATGAAGTCGCTGGAACTCGTGGCGCATGATGACCGGGCCGGGCTGGTGATTGGAAACGACGATTCGCGTACGTTCACCGCCGGCGCCGATCTGGGCATGGTGGCGGCCATGGCACAGGCCGGAAATTGGAAGGGTCTCGACGAAGCCGTTCGGCTGTTCCAGGGGTGTTCGATGTCCATCCGCTCGGCGCCATTTCCGGTAGTTGTGGCGCCGTTCGGGCTCACGCTGGGGGGTGGGTGCGAGTGGTCGCTTCACTCCGACGCGCTGCAAGCGCACGCCGAGCTATACATGGGCCTCGTGGAAGTGGGCGTGGGACTACTGCCGGGCGGCGGCGGTACCAAGGAGCTGCTGTTCCGATTCTCGCAGGAACTGGCGGCCTACGAGGACGCCGACCCGTTCGAGGCCGCGAAGCGGGCGTTCAGGATGATCGCCATGGCGACCGTGAGCACCAGCGCGCTCGAAGCGCGCCATCTCGGGTTCCTGCGCGATGGGGATCGGATCTCGATGAACCGCGATTTCCTGCTGGCCGACGCCAAGCGGCTGGTGCTGGACCTCGCGCCGGGGTACACGGCGCCACCACCGCGAACGATCAACGTCGTGGGGCGCGACGGGATCGGCAACCTGCACTACGCCGCGTGGGCGATGCACGAAGCCGGGCAGGCCAGCGACCATGACGTACGGATGGCATTAGAAATTGCTAAAGTATTGTGCGGCGGCGACGGACCGGCGCGCCGGGTGACCGAGGACGACATCCTCGACCTGGAGCGCGACGCCTTCTTGCGGCTGCTCGGCACCAAGGAAACGCAGGAGCGCATCGCGTACATGCTGGAAACCGGCAAACCGCTCCGCAACTGAGAGGGATGACTCGTGACTGATGTCGTGATTGTTTCAGCGGTGCGCAGTGCCGTGGGCCGTGGCAAGAAGGATGGCGCGCTGGCCGGTGTGCACCCCGTGGAACTGTCGGCGCAGTTGATGCGGGCCGCGGTGAACCGGGTGAGCGTGGACCCGGCGATCGTGGACGACGTGCTGTGGGGGTGCGCGATGCCGGAAGCGGGGCAGGGGCTCAACGTGGCCCGCCTGTCGCTCCTCCGCGCCGGATTCCCCGTCGACGTCCCGGGCGCCACGATCAACCGCTTCTGCTCATCTGGGCTCCAGACGATCGCGTTCGGCGCGCAGGAGATCCTGAGCGGGATGGCCGACGTCGTGGTCGCCGGCGGCATCGAGATGATGAGCCAGGTGCCGATGTCGGGCTACCACACGCGGCTCGACCCCGCAGCGGTGGAGAGCTACATCGGCATGGGGTTCACTGCCGAGCGGGTGGCCGAGCGGTGGAAGGTGTCGCGCGAGGAACAGGACGCGTGGGCGCTGGCCAGCCAGCAGAAGGCGGTGCGGGCGCAGGTGTCGGGCGCGTTCGACGCGCAACTCCTTCCGGTTCCGGTGACGACGGCCACCTGGAACGGGGCCCGGAAGACTGAAACCACGACGGAGTTCGCGCGCGACGAAACACCGCGGGCCGACACGACCGCAGAGGGGTTGGCCAATCTGCGCCCCGTGTTCAAGGCCAAGGGCACGGTGACGGCCGGCAACTCCAGCCCGTATTCCGACGGGGCGGCCGCGGTGTTGCTGATGAGCGCCACGCGCGCCAAGGCATTGGGGCTCGCACCGCTGGCGCGGTTCGTGAACTACGCAGTGGCGGGCGTGGATCCGGATGTGATGGGGATCGGACCGGTCAAGGCCGTTCCCAAGGTGCTGAAGCGCGCGGGGCTCGCGCTGGGCGACGTGAAGCTGATCGAGTTCAACGAAGCGTTCGCGTCGCAGGTGGTGGCGGTCGTGCGCGAACTGGGAATGGATCCGGCGCGCGTGAACGTGAACGGCGGCGCGATTGCGCTCGGTCACCCGCTGGGAGCCACGGGGGCCAAGCTCACCACGCAGCTCATCTACGAACTGCGCTCGCGCGGCGGCGGACTCGGGCTGGTGACCATGTGCATCGGCGGCGGCATGGGCGCCGCTGGGCTGATCGAGGTGGCGAGCGGCGGCTGATCGATCCAACCGCGCTCGGCGGGGCTTCCCCCTCCCCCTAACTTCCGGAGGAGGAGGAGCGATGTCCGCGAAACTGAACCGGGCCGGTCTGGCGGCCGGCGATCTGACCACCAAGACGCTGAAAACGGCGCGACAGGGATTGTTGCGTGTCCACCGACTGCTACTCGAAATGGAACGGGTGGAGCTGGAGCGGTCGCGCGGACGACTCGCGCCGAACGAGTATTTGCAGGCTGTCCTCCACGAGCCGGAGTTCGCCTGGCTGCGGCCTGCGTCGCAGCTCATCGTGCAGATCGACGAGGCGCTGGACGAAGCGGACCGCGAGGAGGGACCCGTGGCGAGCGACCTGACGGCATCGCTGCTGGCCCAGGTGCGCGCCCTCCTCACGCCCATTCCGCCCACGACGGCGTTCGCGACGCGCTACCTGCAGATGCTCCAGCGCCACCCCGACGTGGTGTTCGCCCATCGCGATCTGATGGCGGAGCTGCCGAAGGGGTTTCTCGGGCCGCCGCCGGCTCAATTGCAGTAGGAGGGTAGGCCGGTAGGGTCGCTGACTGCGCTATGCCGTCTACCGTCCTACCCGTCTGCCGAGCAGCCGGTACATCATCACCGCCGCGCGCTCCGTCTGCATTGTTAACGAATTCAGATCGACCTGCTCGTGCGGCGTGTGAGCACCGCGGCCGATCGCACCAAGCCCGTCCATGCCGGCGATGTAGGGCGCCACGAACGACACGTCGCCGGCTCCGCGGGTGCTGGGATCCTGGGCCTGGACCGGCCCGTAACCCAGTGCGCGGCTGGTCGCGTCGTAGAGCGCGATCAGCTGCTCCCCGCCCGGCGTCATCGGCATGGCGGGGTAGTCATCCTGGAATGTGATCTCGGCCGACGTCCCGGGCAGATGCTCTCCGACGATCTCGCGCATGCGTTGACGCGTGCTGTCCTCCTGGCCCTCGGTGATGAACCGCAGGTCGCCGGGCACCACGGTGGTGGGGGCGATGATATTGGTCTTGCCGGCCACGGTGCCCGAGAGGTTCGCGCTGTCGTACGTGACGGTCGTGCCGCCGAGGATCGCCCCCGGGTTGAAGGTCAGGTCCTTGGGGCCGACCAGCTCGCGACGGAAGCCGTCGAGAATGCGGGCGGCCTCGTAGATCGCACCGTACCCCGTACCCGGGCCAAACACGGCACCCGAATGGGCCTGCCGGCCGGAAACGGTGAGTAGCCACGAGCTGCTGCCGCGGCGCGACACCGAAGCAAACGACCGGGCGCCGCCCTCGAAGGCCAGCGCCACATCGCTCGCGCGCGCGGCGTCGCGGAGGTCGCGCCGTGACACGGCGAGCGGGAGGCCCGGTGATTCCTCGTCGCCGTTGAACACGACGATGATGTTGGCGTTCCGCAGCGCGCCGATGTCACGCAGCGCCTTGAGCGCGTACAGGGCGATCACGTCCCCGCCCTTCATGTCACAGGAGCCGGCGCCACGGGCAATCGTGTCTACACGTACAAATTCCTGGCCCTCACCCTCGAACACGGTGTCGAGGTGGCCAATGAGCAGGATCCGCGTGCCGCCGGGCTGCCCCTTGTGCACGGCGATCAGGTGGCCAGCCCGGTTCATGGAGTCGGGCATCGCCGACCAGCGCGTCTGAAAGCCGAGCGAGTCGAGAGCGGCGGCAAACCGCGCGCCGACCCTGCGCACGCCGGCAAGGTTCATTGTGCCGCTGTTGATGTTCACGATATTGGCAAGCATCGCGATCTCATCTGCGTGATGCTGATGCACGAAGTCGCGGATCTTCCGCTCGGTCGGCGCCAACTGGGCGACGACCGGCACGGCACCGCCGGTGAGCGCGGCGGCGGCCAGGGCAAGGGCGCAGACACGGACGGCACGGGATACCGACATGGGATACGGACCCCGGGAAGGGGCGTGGGGGAGCCGCGGCGGGAGGCTCATTCGAGCGACCGCCAGAGGTACCAGCAGGCGATGGAGCAGTAGGGACTCCACGCGGCACCAATGCGTCGCACGTCGTCGGGTGCGGGCCGGCGCCGCAGGCCGTACGCCCGGTGGACGGCGTTCTGGATGCCGAGGTCGAGTTCGGGGAGCACGTCCGGGCGTCCCAGCCGGAACATCAAGAACATCTGCGCGGTCCACCGGCCCACGCCCTTCACCTGGACGAGGTGCGCGATGATCGCGTCGTCACTCATCCGCCCCACGCGGTGGAGGGGCACGACGCCCGTGTGGACCTTGTGGGCGAGATCGCGGACGTAGCCCATCTTCTGGCGCGACAGTCCGGCACGGCGCAGCGCGTCGTCGGGGAGCGCCAGCAGGCGTTCGGGGTCGACGTGCCGACGGGGGAAGAGTGCCACGACGCGACCGTGGATGGTGCCTGCCGCCTTTCCTGACAGTTGCTGATACACGATGGATCGCACGAGGTCGTGGAAGTGCGACCGCCCCAATCGCATGCGCGGCCGGTAGGGCCCCACCCGGCGGATCAGCCCGGCCATGACCGGATCGACACGCCGCAGATGCGCGAGCGCGGCGCGGGGCGACGGAGCGCCGATCACGAAATGCGCCGCAACGCTTGGGCGACGGCCTCCACGATCTCATCGATCTGTTCGGTGGTTACAATGAGCGGTGGGGAGAGCGCGATGTTGTCGCCGGCGACGCGCACGAGCACGCCGTGCTCCAGGCAGTCGAGGAACGCGTCGAACGCTCGCGCGCCCGGCTTCCCGTCGCGCGGCCGGAGTTCCACCGCCCCCACGAGGCCGACGTTGCGCACGTCGATCACGTGCCGAGCGTCGTCCAGCCGATGGATGGCGTCAGCCCAGTAGGGCGCGAGTTCGGCGGAACGCGCGAACAGTCCTTCGCGTTCGTACAGATCGAGCGTGGCGAGCCCCGCCGCGCAGGCCAGGGGATGACCGGAATAGGTGTAGCCGTGGAAGAGTTCGATGCCATCGGGCGCCGCGTCCACGATCGCATCGTGGATGCGTGTGCGGACGGCCACGGCGCCCATCGGCACGGCGGCGTTGGTGATGCCTTTGGCCATCGTGATCATGTCCGGAGTCACGCCGAACTGTTGTGCGGCGAATGGGGCGCCGAGCCGGCCGAACCCCGTGATCACCTCGTCGAAGATCAGCAGAATACCGTGTTGGTCGCAGAGGTCGCGCAGCCGTTCGAGGTAGCCCTTGGGCGGCACGAGTACACCCGTGGAACCGGCCATCGGCTCGACGATCACCGCGGCGATGGCGCGGGACCCGTGCGAGGCGATGAGCGTCTGGAGCGCATCGGCGAGGTGCGCGCCCCACGCCGGCTGCCCGCGGCTGAACGCGTTATGCGCCAAGTCGTGGGTATCGGGCAGGTGGTCGACGTTGGGCAGTAGCTGGCCTTCGAATTGACGGCGGTTGGCAGGGATGCCTCCCACCGACGTCCCGCCGAACCCCACGCCATGGTAGCCGCGCTGGCGTCCCACGAACCAGAGGCGCTCCGGTTCCCGGCGCGCCCTCCAGTATGCGAGGGCGATCTTGAGCGCGGTGTCCACGGCTTCCGACCCCGAGTTCGTGAAGAACACGCGGTTCAGGTCGTCGGGAGTAAGAGCGGCCACGCGGCGGGCGAGTTCGAACGCCAACGGGTGGCCCATCTGGAATCCCGGCGCGTAGTCGAGTGTGGCGGCCTGCTCGGCGATCGCGCGTACAATTGACTCGCGCGCGTGGCCCGCATTCACACACCAGAGGCCAGCCGTGCCGTCGAGTACACGGTGTCCGTCGGCCGCCACGTAGTGCATATCCTTGGCCGAGACGAGGAGGCGCGGCGCCCGCTTGAAGGCGCGGTTGGCGGTGAAGGGCATCCACTGTTCATCCAGCGACAGGGACGAGCCGGGGGCGATCGGATCTGCGGACGGAGGGCGAATCGACATCGAAGCGGTCGAGGCGGTGTACGAGAGGGGGCTCCCTGGACGGAGCCGAAGCCGGATGGTACTACTGAACCACGTCACTCACCAGCGAATATGAGCCGCGGACCATCGAAGGGCGAGCGCAACCCAGACGACGACACACTGCGCAAACGGCTGGAAAGGATCCAGCGCGAGAAGAGGCCGGGTGTGCGGTGGAAACTGTCGCGCCACACCGCCGAACAGGCGCTGATGGCGATCTCCGAGACGGTGCTCCGGCCGCCATACCGCCGGTCGGCCAAGAGCCGGCGGCGTAAACGCACGAAGCGATTGCTGTAGCCGGCGCTGCGCGCTACGGGCCGACCGTCACCGTGAGGGCGCCGTTGGCGCCGGCCACGGAGGCGGAAATCTGGGCTCGGCCTGCCGCGAGTCCCGCGACCAGCCCGTTGCTGTCCACCCGGGCGACTGACGGAGCGGCCGAGGTCCACGCCACGGTCAGCCCGCCCACCACGTTCCCGTGCGCGTCGTATGCGGTGGCGGTGAGTTGGACGGTCTGGCCGACCGCGAGCGTGGGGTTGCTCGGTCCCAGGGAAACCGATCGCACTTCAGGGGTCGCGGGCCCGCTCGGGCTGCCACGGTAGCTGCACGCGACCGCGCCGAGAGCGAGGGCGAGAAACAACCGGCGGATCATGCAGGAAATGTTCGACATTCCTGCCCCGAGCGGAAGTACCGGGCGTCACGCCGCCCGGGCGGCGGTGTGGACCGCGCGGTGCTCCTCCCGGCGGCGGATTCCCCAGCGTAGGCGGTACAGCGCGAGGGCGAGCACCAGGAGCGCGCAGATCTCGACCAGCACCTTCTCTCCGTCCAGATAGTCGATCGGTCGGTCCTTGAGCGTCGGGTCGGTGAGAAGCCCGTGCGCGTAAAACAGCGCGGCGGTGACGTAGGTGAGCAAGTGGAGCAGCTTCCACCGTCGGCGTCCGATCTCCACCCGGTAGTACGAACTGATGACCACCAGACAGAGGATGTAGAGCGCCGCTGCGCCGATCGTATTGATCCACGGCTGCTTGGGGCCGTCAACCGGATAGACGAGGTCGATGAACCGGAACGCCGGCGTCTTCACGGCCAGGAGCAGTACGGCGTGGAGGACGGCCAGGGCCAACGCGAGGTACGCGTTCCAATTGTGGAGCTTGAAATAGTTGAAACGCCGGTGCGGCCAATGGGTCCACGGGTTGTAATGCATGGAGAGCAGCAACCCGAGCAGTAGATTCGTGGTGAGCAGACACAGCGCCACGAGGGCGACGTCGCTCGACAGATCGAGTGGTGTCACGGCGGAGAGCGGCTGACGGCGATGGGCGGACGAAGAAGGGGGCGAGGCAGGTGATCGCGAACGGCCCCAATTGCTCAACGCGCGAGCGCCCGGGAGCGCTGGCGGACTGGGCTACCCGGTCAGGTTGTTGCTGGCCTTGACGGCGTAATAGGCGCCCACACCACCCGCGATCGTGCTCACGAAGAATGCGGTCATGAAGCCCAGTTTGACGGCCGCATACCAGCCGACGGTGCTGCCGACGAACATGCCGATGGTCCCGAACAACTTCTTCATGCGCCTCTCGCTTGAGGAGTCTCCGTTGAACGACCGTTTGAGGGCGGCGCAGGTCACGGATTCGGACAAAGTCCACCGTTGCCGGGAACGCGGCGCCGCCGCAGACAGGCAGCGCCCGCGGGCGTCTCGGCCCCATGGGGATTGCCGCAAGCTTTCGGTTCCCCCGGTGCGGCAGTAAGCTCCACGAGCGCCAGCCGCTCGCGACGGGCTCCCTCTCCGGCGGGAGTCCGTTTCACATCCCGGCCGGCTCCTCTCCTTCCGCGTGCCGCCATGTCACGACTGCTGAACTACTTCCTCAAGGGGCTGATCGTCACAGCCCCCGTGTTCATCACGATCTACATCTGCTACGTGATCTTCACGACGATCGACAGCTGGCTGGGGCTGCCGATCCCCGGTGCGGGATTCGTGGTCTCGATCCTGCTGATCACGCTTGTCGGATTCACGGCGCAAACGTTCGCCAGCCGCGTCCTGCTCACGGGGCTGGATTCGTTGTTCAACCGTCTGCCGTTCGTGCGTCTGCTCTATTCGAGCACGCGCGATCTGCTGAATGCGTTCGTGGGTGAACAGCGGCGCTTCGACAAGCCGGTGCTGGTCACGCTGGCTGGCGGCACGGGCGCGCGCGTGTTCGGATTTCTCACGCAGGAATCGGTGGACAACTTCGGCGTTGCCGACTCGGTGACGGTATACGTGCCACAGTCCTATGGTTTCGCTGGCAACCTCGTGGTGTTCCCCGCGGCACAGGTGCACCGCCTCGACGCCGACAGCGCCCACGTGATGGCATTCATTATTTCCGGCGGTGTGACCAAAGTGCCAGAACGCTGAGCCAGCTAGTGCGAGGTGCCGGACCGGCCGAGGGCCCGCCGCGGGGCTCCGGCCCACCGTCCCAGCCGTCCGTGCGGACCGGAAGCCGCCCAGAACGCACCGTGCACGCGCACGGCGTCGAGCGGAAGCGTATCGACGGCGATCCAGGACTCGCCGCCGTCGGAGGAGAGCGCGGTGCCGGCCAACCCGACGGCGATGAGATCGTTCGCGGTGCCGGCGTAGCTGACGCCTGAGAGATACGCCGGCACGAGCGGACCATGCGCCGCCCGCCACGTGCGCCCGCCGTCGTCGGTGATCGCCGCGTTCGCCGTCTGGCCGTGGGGTGCGGTGTAGTCGCCGCCGACGGCCACTCCGTGCGTTGCATCACGGAACGCGAGCGAGAAGATCCCCGACGCCGAGCTGCCGGCATGCACCGGCGTGTCGCTCACCGTCCAGGTACGTCCGCGGTCGCGGGAGTGGAACACCCGTGCGCGCGGGCCGCCGCCCGTGCCGATCCACACGTCGTCGGCGCCCCACACGACCATGCACGTCCCGCTGGCGGCGAAGGCCGCCTCACCAGGCAGTGTGGGAGGCAGCGCTGCCGGCGGAACGCGAGTCCAGGTCATGCCGCCATCGTCGGTGGTGAGCAGATAGAATGTGCCGTCCACCGGGTCGCTCTGCGCGATGCCGTGCCGTGAATCCCAGAACGCCAGGGCGTCGAGAAACACGCCCTTTCGATCAGTTGCGTACACCGCCGACCAACTGGCGCCGCCGTCGGTCGTTCGAAAGATGCGCGCCTGTCCCGCCTCGGCGGGGCCGGCGCTTGCCGTCACCGCCACGTCGGCGCCGAGTCCGACGATCGAACGGAGGTCGAGCGAATCGGCCGCCGGAACCCCGCGCAGTGTCCACGTGGCGCCGCCGTCGGTGGTGCGCGCCACCGTTCCGTGCGTCCCACTCGCCCACGCCACGGTTCCATCCACGACACTCAGCCCGCGGAATTCCGCGCGTGTGGCAAGCGGTGCGAGCTGCCACTGGGCGACGGCGGGCGTAGCGAGCGATACGGCGAGGGCGAGAGTCACTGCGGGTACGCAAGATTTGGCAGGTATCACGGCGGCGGCTCCTGCAGATGGTGTGAAGGGCCGGCGGGTTCTCCCGCGGGCGGCGTAAATTCAGGAAACGGCGCCCCGGCATCGGGTCCGATCTCGTCGAGGCCGAGGATGTCGTGGGCGCGCCATGCCACGTAGAAAAAGCCGAGCGATGCCGTGACGGCACCCACGCCTCGCATCCAGTGCCGGTGGTGGAGAATGAAGAAGAACGACACCCCAACGGGGAGAAAGATGGCCCCGAACAGCGCGCTCATCGCACGCAGCATGCAGCCCGGTTGGCTCAGGCGAGACATGAGGGGGGGGTCCGCATAGCCAAATCTTTCCGCGGGGCGCGCCGCGGAGCAAGCGGGTTGCGGGTGGTGCGGCGGAGCCGCTAGCGTGAGGGGTCCCCAGCCCGGTCACGTATGCTCGATTATTCCGACATGATCGCCGCCCGCGAGCGCATTGCCGGATATGTGCACCGCACTCCCACGCTTTCCGCGTCGCGCATTGGCGAGCACGTCGGCGTGCAGGCGTGGCTCAAGTGCGAGGTGCTGCAGAAGACCGGATCGTTCAAGGTGCGCGGTGCGCTCAATGCCATCCGCCAACTCACCACTGCCGAGCGGCGGCGGGGTGTGGTGGGTGTCTCGGCGGGCAACCATGCGCAGGCGCTGGCGTGGGCGGCGCGCGCGGCCGGCACTTCGTGCACCGTCGTCATGCCGAGCGACGCCGTGCAGGCCAAACTCGACGCGACCCGCGGATACGGTGCCACGGTGGTGCAGCACCAGTGGGGTTCGGCGATGTTCGACAAAGCGCGTGAGCTGGCGATCGAGCACGGCTACGTCTTCATCCACCCGTTCGATGATCCCCGCGTGGTCGCCGGGCAGGGCACGGTGGGGATGGAAATTCTCGAGGATCTTCCCGAGGTCGATGCGATCGTCGTTCCCGTGGGCGGCGGCGGACTGTTGGCGGGCATCGCGATCGCGGCCAAGCATCTCAAGCCGTCGGTCAAGGTTTTCGGCGTCGAACCCGTGGGGGCGCAGGCGCTGCGCCGCAGCCTCGATGCGGGGCGCGTCACGGCAATCGACCGGCCACAGACCATTGCCGACGGGCTCGCGGCCCCGATGACCACCGAGTTGCCACTCACCGTGGCCCAGCGCCACGTGGACGACGTGGTCCTGGTCCGTGACGACGAGATCGTCGACGCGATGCGACTGATTCTCAGCTCTGCCAAGCTGCTCGCCGAACCGGCGGGCGCCGCCGGCGTGGCGGCGCTGATCACAGGCAAGCTCTCCATGCCGGCCAACTCCCGCGTGGTCTGCGTGGTGAGCGGCGGCAATGTGGACGCGGCCCGCCTCAAGGAGCTGCTCTAACGCCCGCCTCCGGTGTTGCGATCGAGCCGCCACTTGGTCCAGGCGACGATCACTACGCATCCGCTCTGACCAGCGAATTGAAATTGCGGTGGGGTGTCGGCGCCGTGGTAGACCTCAATCGCTCCCACGTCGTAGCCCTGGATGAAGCTGTTGATGTCGCCGGGTGAAACCGACGTCCAAGGGGATCCGTCGACCACGTACTGAACGCATCCCCCCATGGGGTTGCGGTTGTCCGTGACGTACGTGTCGTAGCCGGACTGTGAGACGTGGATTCCGGGCACGGCCGTGAGAAGATCCGTGAACTTGCTCGCCTGCTTCCGGTCGATCGTTTTCTCGTCGAGGTAGAAACCCATGCCGGTCTTCTCGCGCTGCGTGAAGCCCACGGCGTCGAGTCCGCTCAGCCGCCGCGCCTGGGTGGTCACCGTGGGAAGCATGGCGACCTCCTTTTGCATCTGCAGGGTCACCGTCACCGGCGTGTTGCTCGACAACTCCACCGATTGCTCCACCGGCGTGAAACCGATGAACATAGCACGCACGACCTGTGATCCCGACGGGAGGCTGTCGAGTTGGAACGAACCATCGGCCCCGGAATTCACCGAGTGGAAGGTTCCTTCGAGCTGCACCCGTGCACCGGCTACGGGGAGTCCGGTCGTCCCGAGCACGCGGCCGCGCAGGCTGGCCACCGCCAGCGCGTGGCGCGGCTGCGGATTGGTATCCCCGGTCGCCACCGTCACCGGCGCGGCCGACGCGACGCTGAGGCTACGCATCTCGAGCACGGACTTGTTGAAGGAAACGGGAACGTCGCCGCTCTTCAGGCCGGCGTAATTGACCTGGACCTTGCCATCGAAGCTGGCGGGGAGCCCGCAGATGCGGTACGTGCCGTCCTTGCCCGTCGTCGCTTCGCGCAGACGCGGGATCTTGCTCAGCTTCAGATAGTCGATCTCGTACCACACCACCGAGACGCTGGCGTTGGGGACGGGCAGGCCGGTATCGGCGTTGTGCACGCGGCCGAACAGCGCGGCAGGGCCACGCGTGAGCCAGGCGGCCGGGCAGAGCATCTTGACGAGTGTCGCTGCCGAGGGTGTGGCCAAGTCGAGCGTGGCCTGCTTGCCGGCGCTGAACGTGAGCGGCGGAGTCATGAGTTGAATGCCGAGCGAATCGAGAATCGGATGCCCGACGATCAGGCGATGCTGGCCGGGCGCGACGCTATCGAAATGAAAGTGGCCGTCGTCACCGGCCACGGCGAAAAGTGTGGTGCCCTGGATGGCGATCTCGGCCCGGGCCATCGGTTGGCTCCGCACGCTGTCGTACGCGATTCCGACTATCGACGCCGGGGCCGTTGGCTGTTGGGCGGCGGTGGGACGGGCGATCACGGCGCCGAACAGCGCGACTGCGGCGCCGCGAATGATCAAGGCGTGGTTCATACACAATTGTACCATGTACGCCGCTCAACGCTCCAGTCCCGAGGCGGTAGCTCGCGAAACGTTGGCGAATCGGTCACGTCGGGTGTTTCAGCGGCACACATCGGCCAATATGCCCGATGATGTCGCATTTCTAGGGCCATTTCATCGGCCTATGCACTTGCGGCTACAGACCAGCTATATGACACTAGTTCTCACGGAACGACTTCTCGACCGAAAAGGAGCCGAGAGTGAGACTCAAGCGGAATCCACCGACGCTGGCGGATGTACCGGTTATCGACCGAACTCAGGACGGGGTCACGGTGCAAGGACTAGCGAATCGGGTAAAGCAGGCCCTTTACGATCACTTCGAGCAGACACTCGTCGTCGTACTCGTGGCCTCGTTGCTGCTCATCAACTTCGCGGTGGACTACAAGCTCGCTTTCCTGAGCTTCTATTACCTGCCGGTCATCGCTGCCGGATTCCTGATCGGGCGCCGCCATGCCGTGTGGGCGGCCGTGCTCACGGTTCTGTTGGTGACGTTTTTTCAGGCAGTTACCGGATTGGGGGGTACGCCGGGCTTCTCGGTTCCTACGGTGATGTATTTCGTGCCGTGGGGCGGGTTCTTGATCTTGACCAGTTACGTGGTGGGTACGCTGGCAGACCAGCGGAAGGACCGGGCCGACGACGTGAAGCGGACGTATTTCGCGCTGCTCGAGCTACTCACCTTCCATCTCGATGCGGCGGACCGGCATCGCCGCGGCCACAGCTATCGCGTGGCCGAGCGGGCCATGGCGATCGGCCGCAAGCTCGGCATGCGAGGCGGGGAGATCGAGGATCTGCGCGTAGCCGGCCTGCTGCACGAGATGGGTCCGCAGGATCCGCGCGTAGCGCGTATGTTCGCCGACTTCCCGCGCGAGGTTCGCAAGGTGCCCGTGGCGGCATCGATGCATGCTGCGCTCGACACGGTCACGGCGTATGGCCGGTATCACGAGTTGATCGGCGATGACTGGCCGGTGGATGCTCTGCGCATCACCATGGCGGTGAAGATTCTCGCAGTGGCGGACGCCTATGAAACGCTGCTCACGCCCACCGACACGCGTCCGCCATTCGCGCCGTGGAACGCGCTGGAGGAGATCGATCGCAGCGCCGGCCGTACATTCGCCACGGAAGTGGTCCACGCGTTGCGGCACACGATCGTTCCGGAGTCCGTTGAGGAGGCCGACGAGAAGCCGCCGCTCAAGCTAGTCGTGACGCGGGGCGCCTGAGCCCGAGTCACGCTCTGCCGCCCCGCGTCGGCGCCATGTGCGCCGAGCCTGCTTTACCTGCCACAGCCCCCACCCGACCACGAGCGCGCTCGACAGGGTCCATACGACCACGTAGCGCTGAAGGAACACGGGTCCACGAGCATCCACGTGGCCAAGCTGGAAGGCGGCGATGGCCACGATGTCAAGCGCCACGACGGCGCCGACGAGTTTGGCGAATGCGGCGCGCATCGGCGACGGCGAATCAGACATGCACGGCAATCTACCGCGCGCAGGTCGGCGGTCTAGCTAGCGCGGTGGTGACGTCAATTCGCCGCGGCGGCCGCGGGCGGGCGCGAAGCACGCTGCCAGCGCCGCGAGATCGGCGTCGGGGTCGTCGCTGGGCACGAGCGGTGGACCGATAACGAGGGCGTGCCGCGACCAGTCGAACGCCACCGGCACAATCGGCACGGCGGCTCCGCAGGCGATGTGGTAGAACCCCATGCGCCAGCGCGCGACGGCTTTGCGCGTGCCCTCCGGTGAGATGCCGAGCACCAGGCGTTCCGATCCGGCGAACCTGGCCACCGTTTGCGCCACGACGTCGTGCGGCTTTGAGCGGTCCACGGGAATACCGCCGAGCCAACGCATGACGGGGCCCAATGGGCCGCGGAACAGGGTGTTCTTGCCCAGCCACGCGGCGCGCAGTCCGAGGGCGAACTTCGCGGCGATCCCGATCACGAAGTCCCAGTTGGACGTATGGGGGGCCACGATCACCACTGCCTTGGCGACGTTGGGAAGGGTGCCCTCGATGCGCCATCCGAGGAGACCAAGCACGCCGCGGCCAAGTGCGCGGGAGATGGAGCCGCCGCTTCTGGGGAGCGCGTCGCCAATGTCGGGAACGCGAGAATGGGCGGGCATGACGAGGCGGAAATTAGGCCGGGCTGGCCGCCCGCGCCATCGGGCGTCTCGACAAATTGTCGGCCAAGCGCTATCAGCTATCCGGCTGGCCGTCACCGGCACACGACCTCCACTCCCATGTACCCGCAGACGATCCCACAGGCCCTCGACCGCACGGCGCGGGAATGCGCCGATCTCCCCGCCCTCCGATGGAAGGATGCCGGCGCGTGGCAATCGCTGTCCTGGAGCGGCTACCGCCGGCAGGTGCGCCTGGCGGCGCGCGGCTTCATTTCGCTGGGACTGGAGCCCGGCAAGGGCGTCGCCATCGTAGGCCCCAACTGCCCCGAGTGGTTCGTGGCCGCGCTCGCCGCCATCCATGCCGGCGGCCTGCCCACTGGCATCTATGCGACGTTCGCGCCCGATCAGTGCCGATACATCGCGCATCACTGCGAAGCGCAGATCGCGATGGTGGCGAACGCCGAGCACCTCGCCAAGTTCCTCGCCATCCGGCCCGATCTGCCGCACTTGCGCGCTATCGTGCAGATGCGCGGCGAGCCCGCCGCGCCGGGCGTCATCGGGTGGTCGGACCTGCTGCGCCGCGGGCACGACACGTCTGAACCAGTACTCGAGGCGCGACTGGCCGCTCAGACGTCCGGCGATGTAGCGACGCTCATCTATACCTCCGGCACGACTGGCGAGCCGAAGGCGGTGATGCTCACCCACGACAACGTGAATTGGACGGCCGACGTCGGAATTGCGGCGCTCGGCCTGCGCGCCGGCGACAACATCCTGAGCTACCTGCCGCTGAGCCACATCGCCGAGCAACTCGTGTCGCTATTCGGGCCGATCTCGTTCGGCGGATGCACCTGGTTCGCCGAGGGGATGGAGCAGTTGGGCGACGACCTGCGCGAGGTGCGCCCCGACTTCTTTCTCGGCGTGCCGCGGGTGTGGGAGAAGATCCAGGAGCGAATGCAGGCGGCGGGCGCGCAGAATTCACCATTGCGCAAAAAGCTGATCGCATGGGCGCGCGGCGTGGGGCTGCGCGGCGGCTACGCGGCCCAGCAGGGGAAACGCAAGCCACTGCTCTATCCGCTGGCTAGCGCGCTGGTGTTCAAGAAAGTGCGGCAGCGGCTGGGTTTCGACCGTGCTCGCGTGCTCGTGACGTCGGCGGCGCCGATCGCGCGCTCGACCCTGGAGTTCTTCCTGTCGCTCGGCCTGCCGATCTGCGAGGTGTACGGGATGAGCGAGTGCACGGGCCCGGCGACGATCAGCACGCCGGAGCAGTACCGCACCGGCAAGGCCGGCCGCGTGTTTCCAGGCGCCGAACTCCGGATTGCCGAGGATGGTGAGATCTGCATGCGGGGCCGCCACGTGTTCCGGGGCTACTACAAGGATCCGGAGGGTACGGCGGCGGCCCTCGACGCCGACCACTGGCTGCACTCCGGTGACATCGGCGACGTCGATGCCGCGGGATTCCTGGAGATCACCGACCGCAAGAAGGATCTGATCATCACCGCCGGTGGCGAGAACGTGGCGCCCCAGTTGGTGGAGGGCTACCTCAAGTCGATCCCCGTGGTGAGCCAGGCAGTGGTGGTCGGCGACCGACAACGGTATCTCGGGGTGCTGCTCACGCTCGATCCAGCGCGAGTGCCCACGGATGCGGAGGCGGCGGGCAGTCCGGCGCGTGATCCGGCCGCCGCGGCCCAGTGCGAGAAGTTCCGGGCGTATCTTCAGCGGAACATCGACGCCGTGAACGCGCGGCTGGCGCGCGTGCAGGCGGTGAAACGGTTCGAGATCATCCCGGCGGAATTCACCGTCGAGGGCGGCGAGCTCACGCCGTCGCTCAAGGTGCGGCGCAAGGTCGTGGCCGAGAAGTACGCTTCGGAGATCGCGCGGCTATTCCGCTGACGCGGCGCGCCGCTACCGTAGCATCTGCTTGGCGATCGTCTGCAGTTGCATGTTGGACGTGCCCTCGTAGATCGCACCGATCTTGGCGTCGCGATAGAACTTCTCGGCGGGGAAATCCTTGGTGTAACCGTAGCCGCCGAATAGCTCCAGTGAGATCGACGTCACGCGTTCGCACACCTGCGAAGCGTAGAGCTTGGCCATGGCGCCCTCCATGGCGATGTCGTGCCCAGCGTCCTTGAGGCGGGCCGCGTTGTACACCATGAGGCGCGCCGCCTCGACTTCGGTGCGCGCCTGCGCGAGTTGGAACTGGATGCCCTGGAACTCCGCGAGCGCCTTGCCGAATTGCTTGCGCTCCTTGACGTAGTCGGTGGCGGCCTTCAACGCGCCCTGGGCAACGCCGATCATCTGCGCGCCGATGCCGATGCGTCCCTCGTTGAGCGTCTCGATGGCCACCTTGTACCCCTGGCCCACGGGACCGAGCACGTTCTTCACCGGGATCTCCACGCCGTCGAGGATGAGTTCGGTGGTACTCGACGCTCGGATGCCCATCTTGTCTTCCTTGCGGCCGACGCTGAATCCGGGAAAGCCGCGCTCGACGACGAACGCGGTGATGCCCTTGTATCCGGCCTCCGGATTCGCGTTGGCGAAGACGACGTAGATCTGCGCTTCAGCGCCGTTGGTGATCCACATCTTGCGCCCGGTGAGCAGCCAGTTGTCGCCCTTCCGCTCGGCGCGCGTGGCCATCCCGAAGGCGTCGGACCCCGACCCAGGCTCGGAGAGAGCATAGGCGCCCACCGTACCGCCGGTGAGGCGGGGTAGGTAGGTGGACTTGATGTGGTCGCTGCCGTAGGTGCGGAGGGGGTAGTTGACCAGCGTGTTCTGGACGTCGATCTGGATGGCGGCAGAGGCGTCGATCTTGCTGACCTCCTCGACGGCCAGTGTCACCATCATGAGCGACCCGGCGGCACCCCCGTACGCCTCGTCGACCTCGATGCCCATGAGCCCCATCTCGGCAAACGCCTTGGTCAGTTCGGGGTCGATCTTGCCGGCCCGCTCCATCTCCTGGACCCGGGGGCGGACCATCTCCTCGGCCATCGCCGCGACCGCGTCGCGGAACATGAGTTCGTCGTTGGACAGGACGGTGAGCGGGGCGCGGGCGGTTTCGGCGTTGTTGGACATGGCGCTGACAGGGATGAGAGTATGGGGGAATATAAGACAGTCCGGCACCCGGGCAGCGTGGCACTCTGACGGCAGCATGCGGAAGCGGGGCAAACGGCAAAGCCGTCCGCCCCGTCTCTCGTTGCCCGCCCGTTCGACTCCGTTCAGAACATCGACCGAGCGTTGGCGCACAGTGCCAGGAGTTGGTCATCGGTCATGCTCTGCCAGTTGGCCGGGGCCGGCCACACGCGCCGCCGGTCAATGCGCGACGAGAAGATCAACCCGGGGTTCTCCGCCTGCGGCAATACGCCCCAGTCGAGCGCCATGCGGAAATCCCACTGACTCTCGTCATAGGTCTCCCACTCGATGCGATCGGAATCAACGAGAATCCGCGCACCGCCGGCGTCACGCAACGCGCCGGATGGGAGACTCTGTGGATTGGGTGGTTGGGCATTCATGGCAGCGTGGTCCGCATAAGTAATGCTGCTCGACGGAGATTCAATCAACCCCTGGCGGGCATTTCGCTCGATCTGACGCCTGGGCGTCGCTGCCTGGCGGCGCCGGCTTCACGAAGCCTAGTGGGCCTACCGGCCGAGTACCTGGAGGGCAAGGTCGACCTTGCCGAACGGGGCCGACACTTGGGCGCCCTGGACGACGGGACGCACCCGGTCGAGCATCTCGCGTGCAATGGCGATGCCCTCGGCCACGGCGTGGTCCCGCGAACGTTCGTTGGCACGACGCATGCGGGCCACGACGGCTTCGGGCACCGCGACTCCGGGGACCTCGTTGGCCAGGAACTCGGCGTTGCGCACCGAGATCAGCGGCCAGATCCCGGCAACCAACGGGATCCGGACGTGAGCGATGCGCGCCATGAACCGTTCCAACTGCTCGACGTCGAACACCGGTTGGGTGATGGCGAATTCCGCGCCTGCGGCGACCTTCCACTCGAACCGCTCGAGTTCGTGGTCGGGATCGACGGCGGCGGGGTTCACGCCCACGCCAATCACGAACCGCGTGGGTTCTCCGATCTGGTTGCCGCCGGGGTCGAGTCCGCGGTTGAGGTTGTGCACCAGGTTGGTGAGCCCGATCGAATCGATGTCGAACACCGCTGTCGCGTCGGGGTAGGGACCCATTTTGGGCGGATCACCGGTGACGACGAGCAGATTGCGCAGCCCGATCGCCGCGGCGCCGAGCAGGTCGGACAGCATGCCGAGCAGGTTGCGGTCGCGGCAGGCGTAGTGCGTGACCGTTTCGATGCCGATCTGCTGCTGGATGAGCACGCTGGTGAGCAAGGCGCCCATGCGGCTCTGGGCGCGCGGTCCGTCGGGAACGTTGACTGCATCGACGCCGGCGTCTTTGAGGCGGCGGACATCGGCGAGCATGCGGGACGCGTCGACCCCGCGCGGCGGTACGATCTCGACCGAGGTGGCCCACTCGCGGGCCGCGATCCGCGCGCCCCAGTGCGAGCGTTCGGCGAGCGGAACCATGGCGGGGAGCGCGAGTGCGGATTCCACCGGTGCGGAGTCGCGCGCTTCGGGGCGAGTGTGCACTTCGGCGAGCCGTGGGGCCAGGGGGCGGACGCCGTCGCCGATCGCGTGGATGTGGGCGGGCGTGGTACCGCAGCATCCGCCGACGATCTTGGCGCCGGCCTGCACGAGGTGACGGGCGTATGTGGCCATGTACTCCGGGCTCGCCATGTACATGCTGCGGCCGCCGACGTCGCGCGGCATGCCGGCGTTGGGCTGGGCGCTGAGCTTGCGCGAGGTGAGCGGCACCATGCGTTCGATGGCTTCGAGGATCGTCTGCGGGCCCACCGAGCAATTGAGGCCGATGACATCGGCGCCCCAGGCGTCGAGGGACCGCGCGATATCTTCAGGGGTGGCGCCGTAGGGGGAGAGCCCGTCCACGCCGATGGTCATCTGGGCGATCACGGGGGTCCCGGCCTCGACATCGCGGGCGGCGCGAATGGCCTGTTCGATTTCGTGGAGGTCGCCGAATGTCTCGAGAATGAACAACTCGGCGCCGCCGTCGCGCAGCCCTTCCATCTGCTCGCGGAAGTAGCCTCGGGCCTCTTCGAGACTGGTCGGCCCGAAGGGCTCGAGGCGCAGGCCGAGCGGGCCGACCGCGCCCGCCACGAGCACGTCGCGGTCGCCGGCCACCTCGCGAGCGATCTGCGCGGCAGCGCGGTTCAACTCGTGCACCTTCGATTCCAGTCCATGCTGGGCGAGCTTGCTCCGATTGGCGCCGAAGCTGTTGGTCTCGAGCACCTGAGCGCCGGCGCGCACGTATTCCTGGTGAATGGCGCGGATGAGTTCGGGGGCGCTGACGTTGAGTTCGTCGTAGCACTGATTGATGAACATGCCGCGCGAATAGAGCATGGTGCCCATCGCTCCGTCGAACACGATGATGCGTGCGGGGTCGAGAAACCGTTGCCGCGAATAGGGAGCGCTCATGTGGTCGATCCCGCCGTCGCGCGCACGGCGTAGTACTTGGCGTCGGGATGGTGCACGATCATCGCCGCCGTGCTCTGCTCGGGCACGAGCTGGTAGGCCGTCGTGAGCGTCAGGCCGAGTTCGCGTTCCGCAGGCAGGAGCTTGAACACCAATTCGTGATCCTCGAGGTCGGGGCAGGCGCCGTAGCCCCACGAGTAGCGTTTGCCGCGTCCGCCGGGAACGCCCAGTTCGTGGCGGATCCGCCGGTGCAGCCATTCGGCCACCGCCTCCGCCGTTTCCACGGCGAGGCCGTGGAGATAGTACGCCTCGGTGTACTCGCCGGCGTGCTGTAGCCGGTCGAACTCGCGCGAGGCTGCATCGCCGACGGTCACGATCTGCAGCGCGACGACGTCCATGTCGCCGGAGTCTACCGAGCGGAAGTAGTCGGCGAGACAGAGGCGGTCGCGGCCGTCCTGTCGCGGGTAGGTGAAGCGGGCGAGCTCGCGGGCCGTGCCGTGGCGGGTGAAGTCCTCCGGGTCGTAAACGATCACGGCATTCCCGCGGGACTGCGCGGGAAAGTATCCATAGACGGCCTGGGGACGCAGCCACTCCTCGCGCCGTGCGCGTGCCTTGATTCGCTCCAGGGTCGGGGCGAACTCATCGTGCACGAGGCGGTCGAATGCCGCGCCGGAGCCGCGCGCGCCCCATTGCAGGCGATACAACTCGTCGACGTCGAGCAGCTCGAATACCTCGTCGAGGGGAATGTCGCGCAACGTGCGGGTGCCGTAGAACGGCGCCGTGGGCACCGGGTGGTCGGCGCGGACGCCGCTGCGTTCCTCGCTCTCGGTGCCGGCGCGCACATCCTTGCCAGCGTCGGAGCGGAGGAACACGTCTCGGCGCGCATCGTCGATCAGTCTGGCCACCGTGGCCTCGCGGCGGCGGGGATCCTGCAGGGCGTCCATCGTCTCCAGCCCCTCGAAGGCGTCCTTGCAGTAGAACACGCCAGCGGCGTACGGGCGTTCGCCGGCCACGAACATGGCTCGCCGGCCGAACCGGCGGTTGATCGCCGCACCGCCGATCAGCACCGGAATGTGCAGGCCGCGCTTGTCCAACTCCTGCACGCAGAGCGGCATCTGCTTGGAAGTCGACACGAGCAGCGCCGAGAGACCGATCGCGTCGGCGTTCACCGCCTGAGCCTTCTCGAGGATCACATTCACCGGCACCTGCTTGCCGAGGTCGAACACCGTATATCCGTTGTTGGAGAGGATCGTGTTGACCAGTGACTTGCCGATGTCGTGGACGTCGCCGTACACGGTGGCGAGAACGACTCGGCCTTTGGTGTAGCCCTCGGATTTGTCCAGGAACCGCTCGAGGTGCTTGACCGCCTTCTTCATCACCTCGGCCGACTGGAGCACGAACGGCAGGATCAGCTCGCCGGCGCCGAACCTGTCGCCCACCTCCTTCATCGCGGGGAGCAGCACATCGTTGAGCACGCGCACGGGGTGTTCTCGCACGCCGGCGGCGTCGAGCACCTGTTCGATGCCTTCCTTCTTGCGGTGGACGACCATCCAGTGGGCCTTCTCACCGGGCGTCATCGCGCTCGTGGGGTCAACCGCCGGCTGGCTTCCCGCGGTGCCGCGCTCCCCGCCGGCCGTGAAGCGATCGATGAAGAGCTGCAGCGCGTCGGGACGCCGGTTGAACACGAGGTCGTCGGCCAGGGCGCGCTCGGCCTGTGAAATTTCGGCGTACGGCACGATGTGCGCCGGATTCACGATTGCCATATCGAGTCCGGCTTCCACGCAGTGGTGCAGAAAGACCGAGTTGAGCACCGCGCGCGCGGCCGGGGCGAGACCGAAGCTCACGTTGGACACCCCGAGCGAGGCGTACACGCCGGGGAGTTCGCGCTTAATGAGCCGGATGCCTTCGATCGTCTCCCGGGCCGAGTCGACCCACTCCTGGTCGCCGGTGGCGAGCGTGAAGGTGAGGGCGTCGTAGATCAGGTCTTCGGGGGCGAGGCCGTACTCGCCGACCACGATATCGTAGATGTTGCGCGCCACTTCGAGCTTGCGTTCGCGGGTCTTGGCCATGCCATGCTCGTCGATCGTGAGCGCGACCAGGGCCGCCCCGTGGCGGCGGGCGATCGGCACCACGAGGTCGATGCGTTGGCGGCCGTTCTCCATGTTGATCGAATTGACGATGGCGCGGCCCGGCACGTGCGCGAGGGCCGCCTCGATCACCGCCGGCTCGGTCGAGTCGATCATCAGCGGCAGTTCCACGCTCATCGAGAGCAGCTTGACGAGGGTGGCCATCTGCTCGGCCTCGTCGGCCCGCTCGGTGACGGCCACGCACACATCGAGGACGTGGGCGCCGGCGTCCTGCTGCTGGCGGGCGACCTGGACGATGCCCTCGTAGTCGTCGGCGAGGAGCAGCTGCTTGACCTTGCGCGAACCCTGCGCGTTGACGCGTTCGCCGATGAGCAGCGGAGGCGGTTGCTGCTCGAGCGGCATGGCGCGCATGGCCGACGAGATGCGGGGCACATGGGCCGCGGGGCGCGATTCCCAGGGGCGGCTGGCGGCGGGTCGTGCATGCACGGCGCTGACGATAGCCGCCAAGTGCGCGGGAGTCGTGCCGCAGCAGCCGCCCACCACGCGTACGCCGAGATCGGCGACGAACTCGGCGAGCATCGCCGCCATCGGTTCGGGCTCGAGGGGGTACACGGCCTCGCCGGCGCCGGTGTTGAGCGGCAAGCCGGCGTTGGGAATGCACGAGATGGGACGTCCGGCGTTCTCGGTGAGGTAGCGCACCGGCTCACGCATGTGCTCGGGTCCGGTGGAGCAGTTGAGGCCGATCACGTCCGCGCGTAGCGCCTCGAGCGTGGTGAGCGCACTGGCCACGTCCGTGCCGAGGAGCATGCGGCCGCTCACATCGAGCGTGATCTGCGTCTGCACCGGGATGCGGCGGCCGAGTTCGGCGAACAGGCGCTCGAACCCCGTGAGGGCGGCCTTGACTTCGAGGATATCCTGCGCCGTCTCCACGAGCAGCACGTCCACCCCGCCTTCGGCGAGCGCGCGGGCCTGGGCGTAGTAGTTGGCGGCCAGCGCGTCGAACGTGATGTTGGACAGCACCGGGTCGCTGCTCGAGGGGAGCAGCCCGGTGGGTCCGATGGAGCCGGCCACGAAGCGCGGGTGATCGGCCGTGGAGAAGCGGTCGCAGGCGGCGCGGGCGAGGCGGGCCGCCGCGAGGTTCAACTCGTGCGTCTTGGGCTCGATGCCCCACTCGCGGAGGCGGTGCGGGGTGGACTGGAAGGTGCAGGTCTCGACCACGTCGCAGCCTACCGCGAGAAACGACTCGTGGATCTCGCGGATGACATCGGGACGCGTGAGCACGAGGTGGTCGTTACATCCTTCGAGCGAATCCCCACCGAAGTCTTCCGCCCGGAGATGGTATCGTTGAATATTGGTACCCATCGCGCCATCGAAGACGAGGACGCGGTGGGAGAGCTCGGCGAGGTAGGTACCTGGCGGCGGACGGTTGGCCATCGACGGGGTGCCGGAAAACAAGAGAGGCCCGGAGCAAGGAGCGCCGAGCCAGGCGCTTTAGCGAATCTTTAACGTGGCCGCAATTTGCCGGAAATCGCCACGAACACTTGTGCTTCTCCATATTAGCGGGTCGGCGACCCGGGCGGCAAGCAAACTGCCGGGTCAGCGTCCACCTCTGGTGACGGGTCAACGATGTCAGATCACACGGTGAATTCCCCCGGTGCCGGGGGGCTGCATCCGGCGCTGGAGCCGTTCAAGGAACTGCTCCGGCAGTCGCCGGTGGCGATCACGGTGATGGACATCGACGCGCACATCCTGATGTGGAGTTCCGAGGCTGAGCGACTGTTCGGGTGGAAGGAAGAGGAGGTGGTGGGCCGGACCCCGCTCCACGTTCCCCCCGAGGCGGTGGCCAAGATGTTCGAACACATCCGCAATGCCGCCGAGGGGAACCCGGCCCGTGGAACCGAGGTGGTGCGGATGCGGCGGGACGGGACGCGGGTGAACGTGCTGATCCATACCGCGGCGATTCGGGATCCGGAGGGCCAGGTGGTGGGGATCATGGGGATGTTCGTGGATGTCACCGAGCGGCGGCAGATCGAGATGCGCTTGCGCAACGCTCAGAAGATGGAGGCGGTGGGACTGCTGGCTGGTGGCGTGGCGCACGATTTCAACAATCTGCTCACGGCGATCAAGGGATTCTCGTCGCTGCTGCTGGAAGCCGTGGGTGAGAACCAGGCGGCACAGGAGTGCGTGGACGAGATTGTGCGGGCGGCGGAACGTGCTGCGGGACTCACGGGGCAGCTGCTCGCCTTCAGTCGGCGCCAGCTGTTGCGGCCCGAGATCCTGGACCTCAACCGGCGCCTGTCGGCCATGCATCCGATGTTGCGCGTGCTGGCGGCCAGCAATATCGAACTGAAGCTCGAGCTGGGTGACGAGGTCGGATTGGTGATGGCCGACCCGGTGCAGTTCGAACAGGTGGTGCTGAATCTCGTGATGAACGCGCGTGAAGCGATCGTGGAACGCGGCAAGATCACGATGCGTACGAGAGTCGTGACGTTGGAGAAGGAGTTCGCAAAATGGGGGGTCACCCCGCGGCCGGGGCCGTACGTACGTCTGGACGTGATCGATACGGGGAAGGGCATGGATCCGCTCTCCCTGACACGGGCGTTCGATCCATTCTACACGACCAAGGAAGCGGGGACCGGGCTCGGCCTGGCCACGGTGTTCGGCATCGTGAAGCAGAGTGGGGGCTACGTGTGGCCCACCGCCACCTCGGCCAAGGGGACGACGTTCTCCGTCTACCTGCCGCGTGTGGAGGCGGAGGACGACGTGATCACGGCCGTGGCGAGCGCGGGGACGGGACCGGTCGCCGACCGGCCGTCCGAGACGCCGGCCGATACCGCGGCGGTGACCCGGGCGGCCGGCCCGGCCCGCCTGCTGCGGCTCGTGCCCGGGGGGCCGAGCAAGGAAGCGCGGCCGGGCCGTCGGGCGCTCGACGCCCCGCGGCCGGCGGTGTCGGGGCGCCTCACGGTGATGGTCGTGGACGACGACGAAGCGGTGCGCGACATGATGCGGCGCACGTTGTCCCGCCGCCGCCATACCGTACTCGACGCGGCGTCGGGTGCCGAGGCGCTGCAGGTGAGCCGGCTATTCACCGATAATATCGATTTGCTAATAACAGACATCCGCATGCGCGGTATGACGGGGCTGGAATTGCGTGATGCGTTCGCGACCGAACGGCCGGCGATGCGCGTGTTGTTCATGTCCGGCCATGCCGACGAGTTCATGCGCGGCGAACTCCGCGACCACCAGACGCCCTTCCTCGGCAAGCCATTCAGCATGGAGGAACTGGACGAAGCGATTCGACGGGCGATGGCGCCCGGGCCGACCGCCTAGTCCTCTCCGGCCACGCGGCGCACGGCGGCCACGTCTACGCCGTCCAGCTCCACGATCTTCGTGCGCGCCGCGTGGCCGCTCACGATGCGCACCGACTGCCGCGTCAGGCCGAACCGCTCGGCCAGGAATGCCACCAGCGCTTCGTTGGCCGCGCCATCCACCGGCGGCGCACAGAGGCGCACCTTGAGCGCGTCGCCGTGGACGCCGGCGATCTCCGTGCGGGCGGCCCGCGGCTGCGCCCGCACGCTGACCCGCACGCCGCCCGGACGCGGCCGGACGTCGAGCGCCACTACGGGATGTGCAGCAGGCTCTGCACCAGCCAGAGCAGGAAGTAGGCGACCACCGGCGTCACGTCGACGGCGCCGAAGAGCGGCACGACGGCGCGTAGCGGACGGAGCAGCCACTCCGTGAGCCGGTAGCTCCACCGCACCCACCAGGCGTATGGCGAGGCGGGGATCCACGACACGAGCACCCGCACGATCAACGCCAGCCGCAGGATCATGAACACCCACGACAGCACGAGGACGGGTGCCTGCGACGGGTGGCCTGCCACCCACATCACCTGCAGCACGACACCGGCGAATGCCTGCACGGCGCTCAGCAACAGCATGCCGGCGACGAGCAGAATCACGAGCCCCCACCATGGGGCGCTGGTCGCGTGACCTCCAGTGCGGAGCAGGAACCGCTCCACCGGGGCGAGCAGGGGATCCACCCACCGCCGCGCGAAGCGCCCCGCCCAGGTGAAGGGCCCCAGACGGCGCGTGCGCACGCCCCATGCAATGCCGGCGCCGACGGCGGCCAGCACGCCGACCGCGAGCAGCACGCCGCGCAGTATCATCATGATCGCGGCGGCGGCACCGATGGTTTGCGTCATTCCCGTAACCTCAACCGCGGAGGTCGGCGATTCAAGGGCGTGGGCGGCGGAGCAGGCCGCGTGCCCGCCAGAGCCCGCGGAGCCGCGCCCACACCCCCGGGCCGTGGAGCGCCGTCAGGGCGCCATCGAAGGCGTTGCGCAGCGTGGGCCCATACGGGAACCACCAGACTTGTCGCAGCCCCGGAGCCCGCTCGACCACCACCGTCTTGCTGCGCACGCATTCGCGCAGGCCCGCAATGCCATGCGCGCGTCCTGACCCGCTCGCCTTCACTCCGCCGTGCGGCACGTCGCTCATGCCGGCCACCACCACCGAGTCGTTGAGCACCACGCTTCCCACATCCAAGCGGGCGGCCACGGCCAGCGCGCGCGGGCGGTTGCGGCTCCAAACGCTGGCGCTCAGGCCGTATGGCGAATCGTTGGCGCGCGCCACTGCGTCCTCATCGTCGCGTACCCGCACCATGGGCAGCACCGGGCCAAACGTCTCCTCGCGCAGCACGCGCATGTCGGAGGTGACGTCGGTGAGCAGCACCGGCGCGAACACGCGGGCAGCCGTGCGGTCGGCAGAGGCGGCAACCTTTGCGCCACGCGCCAGCGCGTCGTCGAACTGCGCCTGGAGGCGCGCGGTCTGCTCCGGACGGATGAGGGGCCCCGTCTCAGCCGACATGCGGTCGTTGCTTGCATTGATGCGCCGCACGCGGTCGGAGAGCAGAGCGGCGAAGCGGTCGTAAACGGCTTCGTGGACGAACAATCGCTTGGGCGCCACGCAGGTCTGCCCGCTGTTCGAGAACCGTCCCCAGGCGAGGCCTTCGGCGGCCCGTTCGAGGTCGGCGTCGTCGAGCACGATCGCGGCGTCGCTGCCGCCCAGTTCCAGGACACAGGGAATGAGGCGGGCCCCGCATTCGGCCGCCACTTTGCGCCCGGTCGCTTCGCTACCGGTGAAGAAGAACTTGTCGCATCCGTGCTCGATGAGCGCGGCCCCGGTGATGCGCTCACCGGGCAGCACGCGAAAGATGCCGCGCGGCAGTCCCGCCTCGTCGAGCAGGCTGGCGATGAGCAAGCCGCTCTCCGTGGTGAATTCCGACGGCTTGAGCAGTACCGCGTTGCCGGCCACGAGCGCCGGCAGGACGATGGCCGCGGGGAGCATGAACGGGTAGTTCCACGGGGCGATCACGCCGATGACCCCGAACGGTTCCACCGAAATCAGCACGCGCTTGCGCCACGTGGCCGGGCTGGCACCGGTTCGCGCCGACGGTCGAAGTTCGCGGAGGACTTTCCGGCTGCCGTAGTATCGCGCGAAGTCGAGCGTGACGAGCACCTCGCTCAGCGCTTCGACCGGGGGCTTTCCGTTCTCGCGGCCGACGGTGGCGGCGACCTCGTCCCGGCGCGCGAAGAGCACGTCGTGAAACCGCTCGAGGATGCGCGCACGCTCGCGCACGGGTGTGGCGCGCCATGCGGGCTGGGCGTGCCGAGCGGCGGCGAGGGCGGCGGCGATGTCGGCCGAGCTCGTGCTCTCGTACCGGCTCCAGACCTCGCCGGTGGCCGGGTCGCGAGACTCGACGAAGCGTGGGGCGGGCAAATCCGTGGGGGGGGCCGGTATTGGGGACGCCATCCATTAAACGTGCCCGCGCGGAAGGAAAGGGGAAAGTGGGCGTTCCCCGAACGGCAGCCGGAGGTTGCCGGACGGCACGGTGGCGGCCAACACGGCCGTACCGGACCGGTTCGGGTTAGATTCGGCGTATGAGCGAACGGCACTATTGGTTGGTGAAGAGCGAGCCCGGCTCGTTCTCGTTCGACGATCTCGTGGGGTGCCCTGCCAAGACCACCTCGTGGGACGGGGTGCGCAATTACCAGGCCCGCAACTTGATGCGCGACGGGATGAAGCACGGCGACCTGGTGCTGTTCTACCACAGCAACGCCGAACCCACGGCTGTGGTAGGCGTGGCACGGGTGGTGCGCGAGGCGTATCCCGATTCCACGGCGTTCGACCCGCGCGATCCCCACCACGACCCCAAGTCGAAGCGCGAGGCTCCTACCTGGATGATGGTGGATCTGCAGGCCGTGGAACGATTCACGCGTCCGGTGACGCTGGCCGAGCTTCGCGATGTGAGGGGCCTCCACGCGATGGCCCTGCTGCAGAAGGGGAGCCGGCTGTCGGTGCAATCGGTGACGCCCCGCCAATTCGAGATCGTGCGGAAGCTCGGAGCGCCGACGGCCGTCTGATCAGAGCAAGCTCTGGCGGTGAGCAATGTACAGCCACACGCCGCTCGAAAATCCGACGGCCACCACCGACCATCGCACCCACGCCTGTGGCACGCGTTGCGCCATCCGCGCACCGCCGTAGCCGCCGGCGATCGAACCCGCGGCCATGGCGAGCGCGATGTGCCAGCTCACCAGTCCGCCGACGATGAAGATGCCGGCCGCCATCGCGTTGATGCACAGGCCACCCCACGCTTTGAGCCCGTTCATGCGGTGGATGTTGGCCAATCCCATGAAGCCGAGGGCGGCGAGCATGAGAATTCCGATGCCGGCGCCGAAATAGCCGCCGTACACGCTGACCGGGAGTTGTGCGAGCAACACGCCGGCGCCCGGGCGGTCGGTGGTGATGGCGACGTCGCCGTCCGCGGTGGCGGGTCCGGTCGCCCCGCGCACGCGGAGCGCGCGCTGCAACGGGGCCTGGAGGACGAAAATGGCGGTGGCGCCCAGTACGAGCCACGGCACGAGGGCGGCGAATCGATCGGCGGGGGTGCGCAAGAGAAGCCAGGCGCCCGCGGCCCCGCCGACCACGCTGGGGACCGCGAACCAGAGTGCCCATCGCCGCGCGCCGGCGAGTTCGTTGCGGTAGCCCCACATGCTGCCGGCGGACCCGGGCCAGAGCGCGACGGTGCTCGTGGCGTTGGCGATGATGGGCGGGACGCCGAGCCCGATCAGCGCCGGGAAGGTGAGCAGCGTGCCGCCACCGGCAATTGCATTCACGCCGCCCGCTACCGCCGAGACCAGGACCACGGCGGCGAGCCGCGCCGCGGACGGAAGGGGAAGGGCGGTCAGGGGCATACCTGCGGGTGACGGGAGCAGTGTCGGTGTTCCTACCGAAGGGATGTCAGGGTTCGTAGCGATCCGGAAACAACACTCTCCTGACAGTCGTGGCAATGCCGTTTGGGTGTGCCTTCCCATAGATTGGAAGGACGCGGCCGGAGCACTCGGCCCGCCGGAGTACACCCACGGAGAACGTAGCATGCCCAAGACACTGACTGAGTCTGGCGCCGCAGGGGCAGCTGCCGCGACGCTCGAGATCAAAGACACGCGCAAGGATGCCGCCGGAGCAGCTGCCGCGGCGCTCGAGATCAAGGACACACGGACCGGGGCTGGCTATTCGGTTCCGATCCTCACGGAGGGAGTGGAGGGAGATACCACCATCCGTGCCATGGACTTGCGCAAGATCAAGACCAAACCCGAAGAATTCGGGCTGATGACGTATGATCCGGCGTTCATGAACACGGCCTCGTGCAAGAGTGCCATCACGTTCATCGACGGCGACAAGGGGATTCTGCGGTACCGCGGCTATCCCATCGAGCAGCTCGCCGAGAACGCGACGTTCCTCGAGGTGGCGTGGCTGCTGCGGCATGGGGAGTTGCCGAACAAGGACGAGTACAAGCAGTGGGTGCGCGACATCACGTTCCACACCTATGTGCATGAGAACATCAAAGGGTTCCTGCAGGGGTTCCGGTACGACGCGCACCCGATGTCGATGCTCTGCAGCACGGTGGCGGCGCTGTCGTCGTTCTATCCCGACGCCAAGAATATCGCCGACCCCGAGCAGCGAAACATCTCGATCATCCGGCTGCTGGCCAAGGTGCCGACGCTGGCGGCGTTTGCGTACCGGCACGTGAAGGGGCTGCCGTTCATCTATCCCGACAACGATCTCAGCTACGTCGAGAACTTCCTCTCGATGGTGGCGCGGATGTCGGAATCGAAATACGAAGGGAATCCGGTGTTCGTGAAGGCGTTGGAGATATTGTTCATCCTGCACGCCGACCACGAGCAGAACTGTTCCACGAACGCGGTGCGCGCTGTCGGGTCGTCACACGTCGATCCCTTCTCGGCGGTGGCGGCCGGGATCGCCGCACTGTTCGGTCCGCTGCACGGCGGTGCGAACGAGCAGGTGCTGCTTATGATCAAGGAAATCGGCCACAAGAAGAACGTGCCGGCGTTCATCGAGTCGGTGAAGGGCGGCAGCGGTCGACTCATGGGCTTCGGACACCGCGTATACAAGAGCTACGATCCGCGGGCCAAGATCGTGAAGAAACTGGCCTACGAGGTGTTTGAGCAGGTGGGCATGGACAAGGATCTCGAGATCGCGCTGGAACTCGAGCGCATCGCGCTGTCCGACGACTACTTCGTGTCGCGCAAGCTCTACCCGAACGTGGATTTCTACACCGGGCTGATCTACCGCTCGATGGCCTTCCCCACCGATTTCTTCACGGTGCTGTTCGCCGTGGCGCGTACGGCCGGTTGGCTCTCCCAGTGGGAGGAGATGCTCAACGACAAGGAGCAGAAGATCGCGCGGCCGCGGCAGATTTACATCGGGCGGGGGGAGCGGGCGTACAAGAGCAACCTGCGCTGACGATGAATGATGGTCCCACCCTGCATCAATAGCAGGGTGGGCGCTTTCAGCGGTTAGCCTGCCGCAAAGGCAAACGGGACGCATCGCGAAGCCACGATGCGTCCCGATGTCGCTTCCAGCGACCGCGAACTCCGGGCCTGGTGTCGCAGGCGGTGGGGCCGGTGGTGCTACGTCCGCTGTTTGGCGATCGCCTGCACTTCGATCAGGCACCCCGGCTTCAGTTCGCTCACCGGCACGATCGCCCGGGCCGGGCGGTGGTCGCCGAGCATGCGCGCGAACACCCCATTGACCGGTCCCCAGAGTTCGCGTCCGGTGACGAACAGGGTCACCGAGAGCAGCTGGTCGAGTCCACTGTTCGCGGCCTCCAGCACCGCGGCGACGTTGCGGAGCACCTGTTCGGTCTGCGCTTCAATGTCGCCGTCGCCCACGACCTGGGCGGTGATGGGATCAAGTGGCAACTGCCCAGCAACGTAGACGAGCCCGTCGTGGATGATGCCTTGGGAGTAATGGCCTGCGGGAGTGGGGGCAGCGGGGGTCGAGATCGAGTGCATTGCTCGCGTAGGAGTGTAGGAGTGTAGGAGTGTAGGAGTCTAGGAGGGAAAGACAGCGAGGAATGGCGAGGCTTCAGGCGGCGCCTTTCCCTTCCCGTGCTTCCTATTCTCCTACCGAGTTCAAGATCAGACTGCAACACGTCACACCGCCCTCCGCTTTGGCCAATTCGGAGGCCGGCACTGTGTGAGCGAGCAACCCCCGTCGCTCGATACGCTCCAGGGTGCGCGGGAACTCGGCGGGGTAGATGAGCGCCTCGCCGATGCGGAGCACGTTGGCGGCGTACGGCTCGAACGGGTGCACGTCGAGCAGGTCGAATCCTCGGAACGCCTGGGCGTGGGTCCAGGCACGGTTGATGAGTAGAGTGGTATCAGTCAGCGAGGTCACCGCGGACTTGAGGTGCAGGCAGCCGTGCACCGGCACCGGCTCCACCGTGTAGCCGAATGGGCGGAGTTCGGCGCAGAGCTGCTCCACCCCGGCGTCGTTGCTGCGCGACGACCGGCCCACGAACACGCGTCGACCCACCACGAGCACGTCGCCGCCATCGAGGGTGCCGGGAGCGAGGATCCGGACCACGTTGCGGTACGGCGCGAGCGCGCGCTCGGCGGCGGGCAGTTCGGGGCGCCGCGACTCGGCGCCCGGTCGCGTCATCACCGCGATCTCATCGACCACGACCGCGGTATCCTCGACGAACACCGCGTCGGGCAGGTTGGGGGCCGCGTCCACGTGCCGCACCGTGCAGCCGGCGATGAGGAGCGCTTGTTCGTAGGCGTCGTGCTGGGCGCGCGCCGCGGCGACGTCGATCGGCACGCGCTTGCGATGCGTGAGCTCGCAGTCCGTGATGGCGTCGGTCACCGCGCGGGTGAGCGCGAGGCGAGATGGGCCCGGATCGACGGTGAACGAGGCAGCCATTCGGCAGACGCCCGTCAGCGGGGGCCGGTGTCCGGCCGCGCCGATCGCGACGACACGAGCAGCATGTCAGCGATGCGCCACGCGCCGTCGGCGGTGGCGTGGAGCGCAATCGTGACGGTGTGGCCGCACAAGGGACCGCACCGCCAGTCCACGAATACCACCGCGGACTGGCGGCGGGCGTCGAATCCGACCGGCGAGAACCAGAGGAATCCCGAGGCGCCGCCGTGATGCTCCTTGAATGCCTTCCAGCGCGCCGTGTCCGGCTGGGCGACCACCACGGCTGCCGAGTCGGGGGCGACGGCCTGTAGCAAACGCTGCCCGTCGGGCACGGCGGCGAGCGTCAGAGGCGACGCGGTACGCGCCATCAAATCGGCGCGCGTGGCCAGCGCCGACGCGCTGTCGCCGTCGGCCCACCATAGTGGATCGAGCCCCCACCGGCTCAGGAGCGGATGGCACGGCTGGCTCATACACGCGGTATCGAGCGACGCGGTGACGATCCCGACCGACCGCGCCGTGGTGCGCACGTAGACCGATTCGGCGACCAGGCGGTATATGGCGGTCTCGGCGGGAGTGGCGGCGCGCACCGGAGTAGGCGCCGTGGACTGCTGGCGCACGCACGCGCCCGAGACAAGTGCGGCGCCGGCTGCGAGGACGCGCGCCCATCCATGGCGGGCGCGGGGTCGAGTGGCGGACGGGGGGGAGGGCATGGCCCCTACGGTACGCCGATCCGCCGGGGGCGAAAGAACCGGCGGATTAATTCAAGATGACGATTTGCTTACTTCCGGATGCGCGCGCCGATCTGCTCACTGATGCCGATGGCGGCCGTGCCCACCAGCAGGTGGACCACGCGGACGAGCCAGTGCATGTCGCCGACCATGACGGTGGTCTGCGTCATGCCAAGGCCGAGGACGATGAAGCCGCCGACGGCGGCGTTGGCCACGAGCCCCATGCCCACCTTGGCCCTGGCGCCGAGCGCGGCCAGGAACCAGAGGCCGAGGACGAAGATGCCGCCGATCGCCATGTGGAGGCTGACGAGTTGGACTGCGTGCCCGGTCCAGAAGAGAACGCCGAGCACGAGGAGGACGAGGAAGCAGAGGCGGATGAGCATCTGCGTGACGATCGTGGCGGTGCGCATGCAGGAATCTCCGGAGAGCTAGTGGCGGTGGCCGCCGTCGGGGTGGCAGCACATGTCGATGACGACCGTGCCGGCGAGCAGGAGCACCTCGTCCTCGCCGTCGGCCACGTCGACGCCGTAGGTGTCGGCGAGCGTGAACCACTGCTTGGACACGGTGGCCACCTGGCGGTCGCCGCGGGTGATCGCGTATTCGTGATCGGTGAGGTTGCCGGATGCGTGGAGATCGTCGGCGCCCGGAACATCGACCGAGAATTGGCAGTGGAGGAAGGTGAAAAGCGCCTTCGTGACGACGGCCGCGACGGCTCCATCACGATAGATCTCGTACGTGGGCTTCAACGAGACGACGCGCTGCTTGATGAGCGCCAACTCGCGGCCGCTGAGATCCCGGAACGACAATTGTGAGCCGAGGCTTATCGCCTTGCCGTCCACGAAGAAGGCGTCGCGGCCGGCGTCGTCCTGGATCGTGAAGTCGTCGCCCCAGGAGAACAACTTCTGTTTCATCACATAGCGCATGGTCGCGGCCGGTTGGCGGACCTGCGGATGGTACTGCGGCGCACGGCGTGTGTCGAGGCGCCGAGTGGAATCTTGGTCAATTGCGAACCCGCGGGGCGGTGCACACGCATTGGGTGGCCACGGCCATGCCGCATGCGGATCCCGCCGCGGCGCCTCAGGCCCCCGGTTTGGGGCCGAACATCTGGTGTAGTGCCTTCCAGATGAGTGCGTACGTTGTGTACGCCACGAACGCCGAGCACAATACGACGAGGGCGACGACTTCGAGCGCCACCCGGAGGTTCAGCATCTGCATCCAGTTGCCGGCGAGATATCCGCGGACGCCGAGGATCACGATGCTGAACGTGAGCAGCCAGCGGGCCATGCGCACGGCGCCGCGCATGGCGTACCGCTTACGCCCCATGGCCTCGGATAGTTCGTACTCCTGGCGCGTGAGGCGCGGGTTGGGGGACAGGAAGTCGCGGAGGGTCATCGGAATATTATTGGTATAGTATCGAATACCGGACGGATCATGGCGCGCGCGGAATCCGCAATGTCTCGATCTCCCATGGACCCATCGGCACCGAGAGTACGCGACCTTTTGGCGCGAAGGTCTTGCCCGTGGGCCGCTCGATGAGGTCGGTCTCCTGGACCGTCACGGCCCATGGGAGCTGCAACACGGCGGTGGTTGCCTGTCCGCTCGTCTCGACCAGCCGCACGATCCATGCATCTCCGTCCTCGGCCCGTTTGAGCGCGCCGAGCGCCACGGTCCCGCCCTTGATGGTGAGCGCGCTTGCCGTGCCGCGCCCGTGGCCGCCATGCGCATTCACGGCCACGGCACGCATTGGCTCATTGAGCGACCGGGCCGTGGCCAGCACGGCGGGCGATCGCCAGTCTCCGGCATGCGGTACGATGCTGTATTCGAACGTCTGCGTGCCCATGTCGGCGTGCGCATCGGGCGATTTGGGGGACCGGAGCAGCGTGATGAAGATGGTATCGCCAAACGCGCTGTACCCGTACTTGCCTGCATTGACGATGGCCACGCCGTAGTCGCCGGCCGGCGTCGAGCCGTCCACGAAACGAAGCATCGGCGTCTCAAACCGGGCACTGTCCTGACGCGTGCGCGGCCGAGTGGTGCGGCCGATCACCGCGTAGGGAATCTCGGCATGCGTGCTGTCCACGTGGAAGGCAAGGGGGAACACGGCCTTCAGGAGTTCATGCGACTGGTGCCAGTCCACCGTGGTTTCCACGTCGAGGCGGTCGCCGTCGGCGGGCAGCTCGTAGCGCTGGGTGACCAGCGAACTGTCCTTGCCACGGTAGACGGTGATGGAGGTGCCGAACGCGTCGCGCCCGATCCGCGGGGGCGTCTCGGCGGTGCGCGCCACGAGCCAGGTACGCGCGCCGTCGAGATTGTCGATGTTCCACGCGTCGTAATCCTTGGGCCGGTCCACCATCAAGACGAGGCCGTTGGTGGTGGGTCCGCGGGCCAGCACGTCGCGTCGGTGCACCTTGTCGTACATCCGCGCGATGCCGCCGGTGGCGGAATCGATGGTCACGCGAAGATACCGGTTTTCCAATGTCCAGCCAGGAACGACGGTGGCGGGTGTGGGCTTCGACGGCCGTAGGAAGAAGACCGCCGTTCCGACTGCCGGCACGGGTCCGACACGCACCCGGATGCGGCCCGAGTCACCGGGCTCGGTGGGCAACGGGCGCCCTTGGCTGTCGAACGCGGTCCACGCGGCGGCCGCGCCGGGACCGTCCCCGCCGGCGGGGGGAGCACATTCCACCACGTCGGTGCGGGCCACGCCACTGGGGTTGAACGCGAGCATCGGCACGTCTCCCGTGCGCAACGGCCGAGTGTCGAGCGGCTCGGCGATTGCCCGGAGCGAGGTCGCCAGCGCGCCGCTGGCGAGCGCGTTCGCCTCGCGATAGTCCGCCGTCGCGTCCGTGTAGATGGAGTCGATGCCGGACCCGGCCATCAGGTCATGGAATTGGTTGAACAGCGTCGTGTGCCAGGCGTCGGTGAGCGCCCGGTGCGGGTATGGCGCGGGCGACACCGTCGCCGCAGCCTCGGCGGCGCCGAGCAGACCCTCCATGTGGCGATTCCACCGCTTCATCTCGCTCTGTGTCGTGAACACGCCGCGGTGGTACTCCAGGTACAATTCGTCCCGCACCACGGGCCCATCGGCGGGAAAGTCGGTCCGCATCCGGGTGAGCGCGTCGGTGGGACTGTCGTCGCGCATCACCGGGAAGGCCGGAATGCGTTCGAGGTCGTGCGAGCGCTCGAGCATCTCCATCGTCGGGCCGCCGCCGTGGTCGCCCACGCCGTATAGGGTGAGCATGCGCGGTACGGCGCTGGAATCGATCGTCGTCCGCTCCTGGGTGGCGAGCGTCTGCGGATCGAGATCGCTATCGTACCCGTAGGGGATATACGAGAAGATCTTCGAGCCGTCGGGACCTTCCCAGTAGAACTGGTTGAGTCGTGCGGGCCACTTGTCGGTGTCGTTCCATCGGAGCTTCTGCGTGACGAAGAAGTCGAGGCCGCTCTTGAGGAAAATCTGTGGCAGCGACCAGGGATACCCGAACGTATCGGGGATCCACGCCACGTGCGCCGGATGGCCGAACATCTTGATGAACGTGCGCTGGCCGTACAGCCCCTGGCGCACGAGCGACTCGCCCGACGGCATGTTGACGTCGGGCTCGAGCCACCAGCCGCCGACCACGTTCCAGCGCCCCTCCTTGTCCAACTGCTTGATGCGTGCCAGAACGTCGGGTGCTTGCTTGGCGAGTGATTCGTAGTACACGGCAGCCGACGCGGCGAAGTGCATGTCGCGGTACTTCGCCATGAGCTTGGTGGCGGTGGCCCAAGTGGCGTCGATCACGCCCTGTGTCTCGCGCCACCGCCAGAGCCAGGCGGCATCGATGTGCGAGTTCCCGACGAGGTCAATGGTATCGCGCCGGACCCGGGCCACGGCGGGCGCCAGCCTCTGCACCCACTGGGCGATCGCCGTCTGGTAGGGCGTGCGGACCGGGAGCAACATGGCCCGTCCCAACTGCTGCGCCACGGCATCGCCGGGAACGGCGATCGTGCTGTCGCGGGTGAAGAACCTGGCCCACTCGGCGCCGTCGTGGATCTCGTGCCAGCCGAGGTCGGCGATGCGGAGCACCGGCGGGTCCCACCATCCGGAACCGTTGGGATGCACGACAACGGTGAGTGACGCCCCGCGGTTACACGGCGCGCAGAGCGTGACGCGGCCCATGGAGTCGGCCGAGGCGGGGTTGCCGTTCACGATGAACGAGCCACGCGGAAGAAATTCGCCGGCGTGCAATTGGAGCGTGAAGCCGCCAAGCTCCACCGGCACCTGGAGGGAGAATCCGATGGCTGCGAGTCGCCGCCGCACCGTCGAGTCGGCGAGGACGGTATCGAGCGGGGCCCACCCTGCGGGCGAACTCGCGGCTTGGGTGGCGGTGGCCGCCTGCCGCCACGCGTTGAGCTCGATGGGTCGAGAGAGCAGGTCGAGCAGACCCGCCGCGGTGACCGGAACCTCCGCCGTGCCGATGCCGGCCACGGCCGACGAATCCGCGGCGTCGGAGGCGTCGCTGGACATGAGGATTCCGCTGAGCCGGCTGTCGACGGACTGTCGCACAGGCGCCGGGGCGACGGCGACGCGCATGAGGTCGGACCAGCGTGCCGGGAAATTCACGGCCGGGTGTGACGCGCCCGCGGCGACGGTCGTGGCGACACGCGTGCCGCCGAACTCGAACAGGGCCGCGGCCGCCGACGATACCTTGCGTTCGGCGCAGACCTGTAATGGAACCGTGAGCGCACTGCCATTCGCGTCGTTCACGAGGCGCGCGTTCTGAGCGACCGCGATCGGACCGACGCGGAGGTTGGACCAGGGCACCGGGCTCGGCGCGCCGCCGTCGGGTGAATCGGAAACGACAATGGCGCCCACCGGATCGGGGCTATCGGAGAGGAACCGGGCGCCCATGCCCATCCCGCCACCGCGATTGACCACCTTGTACACGAGGCGGTTCACACCCTTGTGCAGGTGGAGCGTGAGGGAATCGGTACCGCGGCCGACGCCGCGCGCGATGTCGTTGTGCTCGAGCAGCTGACCGTCGAGCCAGACGATCACGTCGTCGTCGCTTTCGACGCCGAGCCTGACCGTGCGGTCGTCGGGGCTGGCCAGGTAGGTCTCGGCGTACGCCGCGGTGTTATCGAGCGAGGTCTGCGCGAAGCTCTTGAAGAAGTCGAGTTGGCCGAGCTGGTCCGCCGAGACGGGCTGCCAGACGTGCCCGCCGGCGCGTTCGCCGGCGCGGGCCTGTAGCTGCGTCGGATTGCCGATGTCCTGTTTGTCCAGGCGCAGTGCGCCGGTGTCGACGGGAAACGGTCCGATGAGGAGCCAGGGAACGAGGGGCCGATCGCAGATGCGCGAGGCGACGTCGTCTTGTTGAGCAGAGGCGCTGGACGCGGCGGCGGTGCCGGCCAGGGCGAGGCAGGCCGCGGCGTGGCGGAAGGGGCGGATGGACATTGGCGGAAGATGACGATCGTGCCCTGCTCTGACCAGCGGTGGCGTCCGCTTACGACGTTCGGCGCCGCTTCCGCCGGTGCCGCTGCTCCCAGAGGTGGCCACTCGCCAGTCCCAGGGTGGCGCCCACGACGCCCCCGGCGAGCGCGCCGACGAGCACGGACATCTCGAAGTCGAACAGGCCGCGTACGGCCTGGTGGCGGCGCATGCCCGTGAACAGGAGCAGCCACGACTCCATGCCCCACCAGAGCGCGCCGGCCACGCCCCCCAATACCGCAGCCCCATGCGTGAGTGCGGCGCGCCGCGGCTGGTAATAGCTGTTCTGCAGCGTCCCGAATTCGAGTTGCCGTTCCGTACGTTCCTCACTGCGGCCCCACCCCGATCGCAAGATGATCACGCCAGCGAGCGCGCTCACCACCGCCACCCAAAGGGCTGGCGTGTGCCTGGCGACGATCACCGCGTGGGGTGTGTCCTGCAACGCGAGCACCACGACCAGCAAGACGAGAATCCCGAACATCAGCCATTGGCCGATGGTCGGGCTCGTGTTGCGAGGGATAGAGGGCGTGGGAGGCATGCGACCGCGTACGCGGGCAGGTCGTCGGTTGTTGGACGGCGGGCGCCGTGTGGGTTACGACTTCCCGGCTTTCAAGGACGCCTTCCGCAGCGACGATGCCCCGATCAGGAACACCGCCGACACCGCGGTGATCGTTGCCAACTCGTACGGCCAGAGGTGGCTGCCCGGATCAACGAGATTGCTGGCGTACGAGAAGACCAGATCACCGACGATGGCGATTATCGGAAGCCGGGCGGCCATGCGCCAACCGCCATCCCACCGGCGCATGGCGCGGAACGCCGAGATGAGCACGGCGAACGGAAACGCCATCAGGAGCACGAGGCCGACGGAATTTGCCATGAGTGTTTAGTGAAGTTCCCGGATCCGGATGTTGCGCAGCGACAGCTCGCCGTCGTGATCGCCCTGGATGCCGATGAGGCCGATGGCCGCTTTTCCGTAGTCGGGCCAGTCGTTGAATTTGCTCGTCTTGACACGAGCGACCCAGTCGGGGCTGCCCAGGTCGTACGCGAGCAGCTTCCGTCCGTTGAGCCAGTGTTCGACGTGGTTGCCGTTCACGATGATGCGCGTGGAGTTCCACTCACCGGCCGGCTTCACGATGCCGGCCGGCGACGGGTACACGGCATAGTCGGAGCCGGCCGCGGTGAGGCGGTCGCGACCGTCGGGTGCGTTGGCGTCGTCGAGCAACTGGAATTCCGGCGCCGTCCAGTAGATGTGGTCGTATTCCTCGGTCCCGCGGTAGAAGATGCCCGAGTTGCCGCCTTTACTGATCTTCCAATCGATCTCGAGTTCGAAGTTCGCGTACTGGGTTCGCGTCACGATGTCGCTGGTCGTGGTGTCCTTGGTGATCGTGCCGTCCACAACGTGCCACGCCGAGATGTCCGCGTTGCGGTATCCGCGCCACTGGTCCATGGTCTTGCCGTCGAACAGGGAGTGCCACGGGCCGGCCGTAACTGGGCCGGCGGCGCCGCGCTGCGACATTTGCTGCGGCGGGGCGCAGGCCCCAACCCCGGACGCAAGCGCGATGGCCAGAACCGCCCGGACGGAATGCTTCATAAATATCCTCGAATGAGTCGTGGGTCAGATCGCCCAGCCGGCGCGGAACTGGCGCGACAGGTAATGATCGATTTCAGGCATGTTGGTCACCCGCATGTTCTCGGCATCGTAGTAGATCTTCTTGCCCTGTCCGGCCCGCAGCGCGATTACGCCGAGCAGCATCGTTTCGGTCAACTGGGACGCATACGATATCGGCGAACTCTCGGCAGCCAGTCCCTTGACCGCCAGGGCCCAATTGCGCTCGTGACTGACCGTGATCCGCGGAATGGTCTTGGGCACGGCGCGCGCCACGTCCATGAGTTCTTCGGGGTAACAGTGCGGGTTCTCGCCGTAGGTATCGTAGTGGAGGATGCCCTTCTCGCCGATGAACAGGCCCCCGCCGTCGCTCTGCAATTTCACCTCGTCGGGGAGCACGTCGGGGCGAGGTGGGAACAGCCCGCCGTCGTACCAGAACAGCTTGACCGGCGGCCGGCTGCCGACGGCTGGGAACTCATAGTGCACCGTCGTCGACAGCGGGTACGTGACCGGCACGCGGTGCGGGCGGGCCGGCTTGCCGTCCGGGCCCATCTCGCCCGGAGCCGGCGGTATGACGCTCGTGCCCCAGGGGGTCGAGCTCGCCTCGATGCTCGTGGGCTGCGTGAGCCCGAGCGCCCAGTACGGGTGGTCGATCAGGTGCGCGCCCATGTCGCCCAGGGCACCGCACCCGAAATCAGTCCACCCGCGCCAGTTGAACGGATGATAGATGGGGTGGTAGACGATGTCCTCGGCCACGGGGCCCAGGTACATGTCCCACCGTAATCCGTCGGGCATCGGATAGTCCCCGGCCATGGCATTGGCGAGGATGTTGTCCACGCCGCCCTGGCTCCAGCTCTTGCCCAGGCGCGCCGCCTGCTCCGGAGTTGCCTTGGCCGGACGGGGAATGCCCTGCGGCCAGTAGCCCCACGGGCGATTCGTCCACACGTGCGCCTCGTGCACGGTCCCGATCACGCCGGCCTGGATCCACTCGTTGATCAACCGGGCACCGTCGCCCGAATGCCCCTGGTTGCCCATCTGCGTCTTGACGCCGGTCTTGGCCGCCGTTGCCCGCAACACACGGGATTCGTATACCGAATACGTTAGTGGTTTCTGAACGTATACGGCCTTACCGGCGAGCATGGCGGCGTTGGCCACCACGGCGTGGTTGTGGTCCGGGGTCGCGACCACCACTCCCTCGATGTCCTTCTGCTTGTCGAGCATCACCCGCCAGTCGGTATACTTGGTGGCCGCATCGAACTGCCGTTTGAGCTCTGCCCCGTCGGGGCGGTCGACACCCTCGCCGGTCTTCAGTTTGGATGCGACGTTGGTGGCCGAGAAGGCCAGATCCACGTCGCACACGGCGACGATGTGCTCGGTCTTGGAGAGTTCGAGCGCGTTCTGCGAGCCCATGCCCCCGAAGCCGACGATGGCCACTTGGAGCTGGTCGCTGGGGGCGGTGTAGCCCGGACCGCCCAGCACGTGGCGCGGCACGATGGTCGGAAACGCGTTCGGCAGCACCACGGCACCGAGGGCCAGCTTGCTGGCGTCGGACACGAATTCGCGACGAGTGAACTTCTTGTGTGACATTGGAGCGGATCTCCGGTTCGATGTTCCGAGACAAGAGTGCACCCGCCGGCGTCGCCAGGTCAATCGCACGACAAGCAGCCGGCGAGTCGTTCCTCCCGCGCTGCCGGGGTTGCCGAGCGGGAGGCAGGGTCCGAGCAGGTTCTCCCACTCCAAGCTCTTGGCCAGCGAAAGGCCCCGCTTGGAGGGCAGGGCGACGGGCTCCGCTGGCGGGCTTGCGCCGCCGCCCCTGGAGACGCCAAGGGGGCAGCCGTAGGCGGTTGGCCCACACTCCAGTTGGAGGCTCGACAGGCCGTAACCCGCCCCACGTGACCCGCGTGACCGAATCGACTAGATTTAGAAACAGCCAAAAAGGACCTGATGTGATCGAGGGATTCGAGTTCATCGACGGAGACCGTACGTTCACCTGCTCCGTGGGGAAGGCGGCTGCGGTGGGCAACGAGGCATGGTGGTGGTTCACGGTTTCCACGGACGACCGCCAGCGGTATGCTCCATTTCGTGCCACGGCGCGTGACACGCAGAAGGCGATCCGGGCCCGGATTGTCGCGTACTACGATGAGTTGCTCGTTCGCCGTGCGGCTCCGGCCACGCCTTACTGGCGTCGCGGACCGCAGCAGACCGACGCGGCCAAGGCGGCGCCGGTAGTCCCGGAGCCCACTCCCGCCCCGGCGGCAAAGGCCGCCAAGCCCAAGACGGACACGCCCAAAGCCAAACCCGCCAAGGCCCGGCGCAGCTAGGCGCCGGCGTAGAGCCGCATCACGACGGGCGCAGGCGGCGCTGCCGCCTCCTCGATCACCAGGCGGATCTTCCGCACTCGCGTGGACGGGAACCGGTCAAGCTTGGCGTAGCCGATCGTGGTGCCACGCGTGAGCACCGACCAATCGGCGCCGTCGGAGCCGTAGAGGGTGTAGCGGGCCACAGCCTGTCCGTGCGCCACCGGCTCTTCGATCCGCGCCACGGTCGCGGTAGCCGGAGCGGCCAATTCGAGCGACAGCTCCGCGGTGCGTGCTGATGTCCGCGTCCACCCACTGTCCGCGCCGGCCGCTAGATCGTGAGCGAACACCGCATCGCGCCGTGCGCGGAAGGCCGCCAGTCGCTCCACATCGCTATGGTACAGCAGGCCTTCGCGCGTGGGCGGCACGTTGAGCAGCAGCTTGGCATTGCGGCCCACCGACGAGAAGTACAAGTCGAGGAGTGACTCCACCGTCCGGACGTGCTCGTTTTCGGCCGGGTGATAGAACCAGCCCGGGCGAATGGACACGTCGGCCTCGGCTGGGCGCCAAACCGACCCGGCGGGATCACCGTGCTGGAGCGAGGGGATCACCTGCGGGCCGCTCTCGCCGGGATAGGTCACGACTGCCGGGTTCACGGTGGACCAGTTGGGATCACCCGCCGCGCCGCGCTCGTTGCCGCACCACCGGACGTCGGGCCCGGCGTCGGAGAAGATCACGGCGTCCGGCTGGAAGCGCCGTACCGTGCTCCAGAAGCGTGGCCAGTCATAGACCTGCTTCCGGCCGTTGGGCCCCTCGCCGTTGGCGCCGTCGAACCAGACTTCGGCGATCGACCCGTAGCGGGTGAGCAACTCCGTGAGTTGATCGCAGTAGAGATCGTTGTAGCGGGGCGAATTCCCGTAGGCCGGGTTGTTGCGGTCCCACGGCGAGAGGTAGAGGCCAGCGCGCAGCCCTTCCGCGCGGCAGGCGTCCACAAACTCGCGCACCACGTCGCCGTGGCCACCGCGCCAGGGGCTAGAGGCCACCGAATGCGCGGTCGTCGCAGTGGGCCAAAGGCAGAAGCCATCGTGGTGCTTGGCGGTGAGGATCATGGCGCGGAAGCCAGCGGCGCGGGCGGCGCGTGCCCACTGCCGCGCATCGAGCGCCGCGGGATTGAAGATCGCCGGATTCTCGGTCCCATCGCCCCACTCGCGGTCGGTGAACGTATTCACCCCGAAGTGGCAGAACATGGCCAACTCGTCTCGTTGCCAGGCGAACTGGGCGGGGGTGGGAACGGGCCGCCGCGGGGTGGCGGGTGCGGGCGGGCCGCCGCGCACCGGCAGCCAGCATCCGGCCAGCGCCGCGGCGCCCGTGAACACGAACGACCGACGGTCCATGCTAGACCGGCGACGCGATCAACGCGTCGATGTCCTTGCCGATGCTTGCCGGTGGGGCGGAGGGCGCGTAGCGCTTGAGCACCGTTCCGTCCCGGCCCACGAGAAACTTCGTGAAGTTCCACTTGATGGCGCCGGTGCCGAGCAGTCCTGCCTGCTCCGACTTGAGGAGCCGGTAGAGCGGGTGGACGAGTGGACCGTTCACGTCGATCTTGGCGAACAATGGGAAGGTCACGTGGTAGGTATCGGTGCAGAACTTCGCGATCTCCTGTTCGCTGCCCGGCTCCTGATGTCCGAACTGGTCACACGGGAACCCCAACACCGTAAACCCGCGCGCGCGGTAGTTGCGATACAGGGTCTCGAGCCCTTCGTACTGCGGCGTGAATCCGCACTTACTGGCCACGTTCACGATCAGCAGCAGGTTGCCGCGGTAGGGTGCGAGCGTGCCCACCGTGCCATCAATGCCCGTGACTGCGATTTCGTAAATGCTCATCCGGCCTCTCCCCTCGTTCCGTCACGCATCCGGTTTGCGTGCCAGCACCTGAACCACTGCCGCCATTCCGCGATGGTACTTGCCCTCGACCACCTCGCGCTCCGCGTCCTGCGCGAGCAGGAGGTCGAGTCCCGCCAACTCGGCCACCAGCGCCGGCCGCGCCACGAGACGCTCGGCTGTCCGCGGGCCGCCCGTGTCGAAGATCAATTGGCGGGGCGAGTAGGCCTCCACCACCAGGACGCCGCCAGGACGGAGGCCGGCGGTGGCGCCGCGATAGACGTGGCCGCGCAGGGCCGCTGGCAGGTGCACGAAAATGGAGACGATGCCTGCCCATGCGCGGGGCTCGATGACGTATTCGGCGAGATCGGCCTGGATGCATTCGATCTCCACTCCGTGGCGCGCCGCGAGGTCGCGCGCGCGAGCGAGCCCCACCGCCGACTGGTCGACGGCGGTCACGCGGTAGCCCTGTCGCGCGAGAAAGGTCGCGTTGCGCCCCTGGCCCTCGGCCAAGCAGAGCACTGGCCCGCGCGGGATGCGGCAGGCGACGGCGGCCAGAAACGCGTTGGGCTCGGTGCCGTACGCGTATTCGGCTTCGGCGAAGCGTTCGTCCCAGTCGGTCACGTGGTATCCCGCCTCGTCGTGGACGCGCCGAGCCTCGCGGTCAGGAGGCGGCGCGCTGTTCCAGTTGTGCGACGATGACGTAGCGGGCGGGGACGGGTGCCGCATCGCTCGCCAGGGCGACCGGCACGTCGTCGCTCACGCGGTGGACCGTGATGAATTGGGTGGGGACCTCGCGGTCCTGTTCGTCGCGCAGGTGGAGGGCAAACGCATCGACGGCCCGCTGCGACTCGACCACTCGGCGCACGGACGAACCCGCGCCGAGGGATGCGCGGATGAGCTTGAGCTGCTCTTCGCGCGACAGGGAAGCGAGCAGTTCCGGAGCGGGCAGCGGCGCGTCGGCCTCGAATGCGTTCATCGCGTGCTGCAGCGCGGTGAGGATCGGTTCGATCTTCACGAAGGGTGGTTCCGGCTCGAAGATGCCGCTCTGATGGCCGAGGTCGTCGCCCGGTATTCCCAGATTCGTATAGCCGAGCAGTTCGTCGTGACTCCAAAGGGAATATTGCAGAGAGGGGTCCGGTGCGGGGTGGTGGGGGGACGGTCACCGCAGCACCATCATGGAGCGATCGCGCGTCGCGCGCCAGGGATCGGCGACAAATCGCCGATCGGCGGACGACTCCAACGTCAGTCACTGTAGGGATAGTCGGGATCCGCCAACCGTTCGGCGCGCGCCGTGGCTTCGGGGCCGGCGACTTCGCGGGCCATGTGCAGCAGCATGGGGCTGAGGTGCTGGCCGTATCGCACCACGCTCGCAGCGCGTCCACGGCGGCCGAGCAGAAAGGCGAGGAACGATTGGTCCTTTTTCTTGGCGTTGCACTCCTGACAGGAGAGCAGCAGGTTGTCGCGACGGTCGTATGCGGTCTTGCCGCGTCGTGGCGTGGCGTGGTCGAGCGTGATGAGGTCGGGGTCCATCCGGCGTTCGCAATACGCGCACACCGATCCGTGCTGCGCGAGGAGCCAGCGGCGCGTTTCCAGATACGCGGCGCGCGTGGTGGGAAGCGACGTTTCCTGCGACGCGCGGCCCGGACCGTGCCCGCCACGTCGGCCCGACCCGCCGCGCCGGCGCGAGCGCCCGGAGGCACCGGACTTGGCGCCCGATTTTCCGTGGGCGGCGTTGCCCGCCGGGCGGGTGTGGCCGACCGGTTTGGATTGGGCTGAGGACGGCGAATGCGTGCCGCGCCTGGTGGGGTTGTCCGTCACCGGCGTGCGGAGGTGGAATGGAGGTGGCCGGTCATATGCCCGGGAAAGATAGCGCATCCTGGCGGGGCGCCTATCCCCCGTCCCCGGCGGGGCCTAAGTTCTGCGCGGATCATCGACCCGCGCTCCCTGCCATGACCCATTGCCGATTCCGAGCCTTCGCCGCCGCGCTCGCCCTGGTGGCCGCCGCCCTGCCGGCCCATGCGCAACGCGCCACCGCGCCCGTCTATCGCGATGCCGCGGCGCCGATCGATGCCCGCGTGCGCGACCTGATGGGGCGTATGACCCTCGAAGACAAGTTCTGGCAGTTGTTCATGATTCCCGGGAACCGGGACGATGTCGCCGACGACTATTCGCATGGCATCTTCGGCTTGCAGATCTCCGAAGCGCCGGCCGGCGACACCGTGCCGCTCGCCGACGCGGCGCGCCGCCAGGCCGAGCGGATCAATGCCATCCAACGGTACTTCACGGACAGTACCAGGCTCGGAATCCCGATCATTCCGTTCGACGAGGCGGTGCACGGATTGGTGCGCGAAGGGGCTACGGTTTTTCCGCAGGCGATCGCCCTGGCGGCGACGTGGGACACGACGCTCATGGGGCGCGTGGCCGGTGCCATCGCGCAGGAGACGCGCAGCCGCGGCGTCCGCCAGGTGCTCTCGCCCGTGATCAACATCGCCAGCGATGTGCGGTGGGGCCGGGTCGAGGAGTCGTACGGCGAGGATCCGTATCTCACCTCGGCGATGGCGCGCAACTTCATCGAACCGTTCGAGCGCGCCGGCGTGATCGCGACTCCCAAACACTTCGTGGCCAACGTCGGGGAGGGCGGGCGGGACAGTTATCCGATCGATTGGGACGCCCGGGTACTGGACGAGTACTATCTGCCGCCGTTCAAGGCGGCGGTCACGCAGGCGCACGCTGGCGCCGTGATGACCGCGTACAACTCCGTGGACGGCATTCCCGCGACGCAGAACCGCGCGCTGCTCACCGGCCAACTCAAACGCGGTTGGGGATTCACGGGGTTCGTCATCTCGGATGCGGCGGCCACGGGCGGTCCGACGGTGCTGCAGCACACCGAAGCGAGCACGGCGACGGCCACCCGGGACGCGTTCAACGCCGGCCTCGACGTGGTATTCCAGTCATCGTATCAACAATACCGGCCGTATCTCGCGGCGTTTCAGCGCGGGCTGGTGCCGCGTGCCGTCGTCGATTCGTCGGTGGCGAGGGTGCTGCGTGCCAAGTTCCGGCTCGGCCTGTTCGACCATCCCTTCGTGGACCCCGACCGCGCCGCCGCGGAGAACGGCAGCGCCGCGCACCTTGCGCTGGCCCGGCAGGCGGCGCGCGAAGCGATCGTGCTGCTCAAGAACGACCGCGGGCTGCTGCCGTTGTCGCCGACTGTGGGCTCGGTGGCCGTGATCGGGGATGACGCGGTGGAGGCGCGGCTGGGTGGGTACAGCGGCCCAGGCCTCCGGCGGGTATCGATCCTGGATGCGCTCCGCGACCGGATGGGCAGCGCGCGTGTCCGCTACGCGCCCGGCCCGGGACGCTCGGCGGTCAAGTATGTGGTCGTGCCGGGCGCGCAACTCGCGAGCATCGAACACGGGCGCGGTGAGCCAGGCCTCCATGGAGAGTACTGGGACAACAACCGGTTCGACGGTCCGCCCCGGTTGGTGCGTACCGATCGCGACGTGGACTTTGGATGGACGCTCAACTCACCGGGGCCGGGCATCCCCTTCGACTGGTATTCCGCGCGCTGGACGGGCGCGATCACGGTACCCGCGGGTGGGGTGCACCGGCTCGGGGTCGAGGGCAACGACGGCTACCGGCTGTATCTCGACGGCACGTTGGTGGTGGACGACTGGAAGAAGCAGTCGTACGGCACGCACGTGGCCGACGTGAACCTGGCGCCCGGGAGCACGCACACCATCCGCCTCGAATACTTCGAGAGCACCGGCAACGCGCGGGTGAAGCTGGTCTGGGACGCCGGGGTGCCCGATGATTGGCGGGCGGAGATCGACAGTGCGGTGGCCGCTGCGCGCGCGAGCGACGTGGCCGTCGTGGCGGTCGGCATCGAGGAAGGCGAATTCCGCGACCGCGCACTGCTGGGCCTGCCGGGACATCAGGAACAACTCATAGGCGCGGTGGCCGCGACCGGCACGCCCACGGTGGTCGTGCTCATCGGCGGCAGCGCGATCACGATGTCGGGGTGGCTGGACCGGGTGGGCGCGGTGCTCGACGCGTGGTATCCGGGCGAACAGGGCGGACCGGCGGTGGCCGACGTGCTGTTCGGCGACGCGGACCCGGCCGGCCGGCTGCCGATCACCTTTCCCGTAGCCGAGGGGCAGCTCCCCCTGGTGTACGATCATCAGCCCACCGGCCGCGGCGACGATTACGTGGATCTCACCGGGCAACCGCTCTTTCCATTCGGGTTCGGACTGAGCTATACGACGTTCGACTATTCTGGGCTCGTGATCTCGCCCGACACCATCGGCACTGCCGGCACGGCCTTCGTGCGATGCACCGTGAAGAACACGGGCGCCCGCGCCGGAGACGAGGTGGTGCAGCTCTACATTCACGACGTGCTCGCGTCCGTCGGGCGGCCGGTCATGCAGCTCGAAGGATTCCGCCGGGTCCATCTCGAACCCGGCGATTCGGCGATGGTGACCTTCCGGCTCGACCGCGACAAGCTCCACCTGCTCAATACGGACCGGCGTTGGGTGGTCGAGCCCGGAGCGTTCCGCGTGATGGTGGGGGCCAGTTCCAAGGACATCCGGCTCCGCGGCACGCTCACCGTTCGCTGAGCGCCGGCCGCCGCCGCGGCTACGCGTCGCGCGCCGTGGCCGCTGACAGCGTCTCGAAGTTCTCGCTGGCCGCGGTCCAACGCGCGAGCGCGGCGTCCAGCGTCCGCTTTCGCGTCTCCAAACTGACCCCCAAGCGTCTGGCCTCCACCACTCCATCGGGCCGGGCATAGAGTCCGGGATCCTCGAGCGCCGTCGTAAGGGACTGCACCTCGGCCTCCACCCGCTCGACATCCGCCTCAGCGTCGCCGAGTTCGCGCTCGGCGGCGCGCAGGAGCTTGCGGGGATCGGGCCGATCGGATACGCCCGCTTGGTCCCGCTTGCCGGCCGTGACGCGCTTGCGCTCGTGCACCCGACGTAGCGCCTGATCCTCGGCCGCGCGTACCGAGGCGGCGTGTGCGCGTTCGGCGCTCACCCCCTCCCAGTCGGCGAATCCGTCGTTGAATTCGGTGATGTGCCGCTCATGCAGCACCCACACCTTGGTGGTCAACGCGCGCAGCAGTTCGCGGTCGTGGCTCACCAGGATCACCGTGCCGTCGTAGGCGTCGACGGCGTCTTCCAGCGCCTCGATCGATTCGACGTCGAGGTGGTTGGTGGGTTCATCCAGCACCATCAGATTGGCCCGGGAGAGCATGAGCATGGCGAGCGCCACGCGGGCGCGCTCGCCGCCCGACAGTGTGTCGACGCGGCGTTGCACCTCGTCACCCGAGAAGCCGAACCGTCCGAGGTGCCCCTGCACGAACCGTCGTTCCCAGGTGGGGCGCAGATCCTCGATCACGCCGTAGATGGTCTTATCGAGTGGCACCTGCGAGAGGTCCTGACGGTACCAGCCGGCGTCGATCGAATTGCCGATACGCAGCTCGCCGCCGGCCACCGGATGCTCCCCGAACAGCGCCCGGATGAGGGTCGTCTTGCCGGCCCCGTTGGGGCCGACAAGTCCCAGGACGTCGCCGCGCATGAGCGTACCGTTGAAGTGTTCCACGAGCACGCGGTCGCCCACCTTGACCGTGACGTCGGTAGCCTGCACCACGCGGTCGCCGCCCCGCTGGTGCACATCGAAGCGCAGCGCCATCGCGTCGTCGCCTTCCACCGGGGCACTCAGGCGCGGCAGTCGCTCGAGCCGCTTGCGTCGTCCCTTGGCCTGGCGCGTGTTCTGGCCGGCGAGGTTGCGCGCGATGTAGTCGCTCTCCTGAGCGATCACGCGCTGCTGCTGCTCGAAGGCGCGTTGCTGCGTGAGCCGGCGTTCTGCGCGCTGCTGCACGAAGGCGTTATAGCCGGCGGCATATGGCGTGGCCGATCCGCCCTCGAAGTGCAGGACGTGGTCCACGGTGCCGGCCAGGAAGGCACGGTCGTGGCTCACCAGCAGCACCGTCTTGTCGATGTCTTTGATGTATTGTTCGAGCCACTGCGTGGTCTCGAGATCCAGATGGTTGGTGGGTTCGTCGAGGAGCAACACCTGGGCGTTGCTCATTAATTGGCGGGCCAGCCCCAGCCGGCCGCGTTCGCCGCCGCTCAACACGCCGACGGGAGTCGTGCGCGCCTTCGCGGGGTCGAACCCGAGCCCATGGAGCACCGCGTCGATGCGCGACGTAACGGCGTATCCGCCTTCGTGCTCGAACCGTTCGAGGTCGCGGCCGTAACGATCCATGGCCGCCGGTGAGGAGTCGTGGGCGAGGGCGGCGGCCTGGTCCACCAGCGACCGCTCGAGGGTGAGGAGCTCGTGCAGCTCACCGGCCGCGGCCTCCCACACCGTGATCGCCTCGCCAAAGTCGCGATGCTGCTCGAGCAGCGATGCGCGCGTGCCGGGTTGCCGTGCGATCGCACCGCGGGTGGGCTCCATCTCGCCGGTGAGTAAGCGGAAGAGCGTTGTCTTGCCGGTGCCGTTGCGGCCGACGATGCCCCACCGGTCGCCGGCTCCCACGGTGAACGTGACGTCGGAGAACAGCATGGTGGCGCCGAAATCGACGCCCACGCCGGAGAAGGAGATGAGGGTCATCGGTTGGGATACCGTGCGGCGCGGCGGCCTGCCGCAGCGCCAGAAGTGCCCGCTACGTGAGTCATGTGGCTCACCCGGCCGAAGGCCGATTCCATTTGCGTCCCGTCTTGCAGACGTTGCGGACGGGGCATGCCTCGCACCGCGCCACGCGCGCCGTGCACACCAGCGCTCCGAGTTCCATCAGGGCCTGATTGTGCACCCAGGTCGCCCTACCGGTGCGGGGGAGCACCCGTTCGGCAATCAACCACAGGATGCTGAGATCGCGAGGCCGCTTGGGGTCGCGCTTGGGTGCGAACGCGCGGGTCAGCACCCGGGCGACGTTGGTGTCCACGGCAGCCGTCCGGCGCTCGAAGGCAAAGCTCGCCACGGCGCCGGCGGTGTACGCGCCGACGCCGGGCAGGGCGCGGAGCTCATCGGGATGGGCCGGCAGCACACCGTGGCCGTTCGCCGTGACGTGCTTGGCCAATGCGTGCAGATTGCGGGCCCGCGCGTAATAGCCGAGCCCCTCCCACGCCTCCCGGACGCGCCTCGGCGTCGCGCTGGCCAACTCGTGAACGGTCGGGAAGGAGGTGAGAAATCGAGGATAGAACTCGAGCACGCGTGACACCTGCGTTTGCTGGAGCATCAACTCCGACACGAGCACCTCGTACGCGTTGCGCGTGCGGCGCCACGGAAGGTCGCGATGGCTGCGGCGGTACCAGGCACGCAGCCGCCGCGAGAACTCGCGTGCCGCCATTACGTCCACGCGCGATGCGCGGGACCGGGCGGCGGACGTGGACTTCGCGGCGGTGGATGGTGACCGTGGCATCAGGAATAGGGGGCGTGCGGATTGCCGGGCCCCGAAACCTAATCCCGGAGGCGCTCGCAGGCGGCTACGAGACCTTGCGTGTCTTCCGCTTGAGGAAGTCCATCAGAATGAACTGCCCCAGGGTCAGCGTGGTGGTGAAGTAGGCCTTGCCGCGGCTGATCTCCGAGACGCGCTTCACGAACTCCACCAGGGCACGGTCGCGGGCCAGCATGAAGGTGTTGATCACGATCCCGCTCTGCCGGCATCGCGCCACCTCTTTGAGGGTCTCGGTGATCACCGTGAGGTCGAGGCCGAAGGCATTCTTGTAGATCTGCCCATCAGGCATCGTGAGCGCACTCGGCTTGCCGTCGGTGATCATGACGATCTGCCGCATGTCCTTCTTCTGTGCCAACAGCAGGCGCTGAGCCAACTTGAGTCCCTGGGCGGTGTTCGTGTGGTACGGCCCGACCTGCGCCGACGCGAGCGTCGCGATCGGGATCTCCTCGGCCGAGTCGTGGAACAGGACCACTTTGAGTGTGTCGCCTGGGAACTGCGTGCGGATGAGGTGGGTCAGGGCCAGCGCGACCTTCTTGGCCGGCGTGAACCGGTCCTCGCCATAGAGGATCATCGAGTGCGAGCAGTCCAGCATGAGCACCGTGGCGCACGACGAGCGGTACTCGGCCTGGCGGACCATGAGGTCGCCGTAGTCGAGGTCGATCGGCACCTCGAGCTTGCCCGTGCGGGCGAGGGCGTTCTTGAGCGTCTCGTTCACGTCCAGGTTGAGTACATCACCAAACTCATAAGGCTTGCTCCAGCCGTCGGACTCGATGCCGGTGGCGAGGTGTGGCGTCTCGTGGCTGCCGGCGCTCGACTTGCCGAGCGAGCCGAGCAGGCTACGGAGGGTCTTGTAGCCGAGGAAGTCGATGCCCTTCTCGGTGAGGTTGAACTGGACGTCGCGGGCTGCCGCCTGGGCGAGACTGCCAGGCCCCTCGACGGGTTGGTGGCCGCCCGGCATCTGAGGCGGGGCCTCGAGGTTCAGGAACCCTTCGTCGATCAGGCGCTGGACGAGTTCGTCGAGCAGCTTGGCGAGCTTGGCCTGTGCCGCCTCGTCTCCCTCGCCGCGTAGCGCTTCGAGCATCTCGGGGGTGAACTGTCCGCTCTCGATGAGCGCATTGAGGATCGCCTGGCGGAGGGCGTCGAGAGAGCGGTCGCGTTCTTCGTTGAACTCGAAGTTGCCCTGGAAGGGCAGGTTGTCGCCGGCAAATCCAGACTGCAGCAGGAAATCGGCGAGCTTGTCGAGCAGGGCCTGGAGGTCCACCTGGTCGGCGGCTTCAGGACTGAACTTGGTATACGTGTGGAATCGCATCCGCGGGCTCCTCTCTCCAACAATACCCGCGGCCGGGAAGGAGTGCCAAGCCGGGTCAGTATCCGAGGCGTGGTGGTGCGTGAATTCCGGGTCGGCCGGATCGTGGACGCTGCGGTCACGGTCGAGGTCAGGACTGCGGAAGCCATCTCAGCGCGAGCGTCCGCCGGCGGCTCGGTCCGAGCCGAGTCGGCGTATATTGGTTGGATGCCGACGGCGAATCCGTTTCGGGCCCTGGTCAAGCACCGGAACTTCCGGCTGTTCTGGTTCGGTCAGACGCTGTCGCTCGTCGGCACCTGGATGCAGACGATGGCACTGGGGTGGCTCGCCCTCCAACTCTCGAACAGCCCGTTCGTGGTGGGCCTCGTCGCTTCCGCCTCATCGTGGCCCATCGTCGGCTTCTCGCTGTTCACGGGCGTACTCGTGGACCGCAGCGACCGACTCAAGCTGGTGCAGGTGGGGCAGATCCTCTTTCTCGTGCAGGCCGTCGCGCTGTGGTGGATCTCGTGGTCGGGCGCAGCCACGGTCTGGTGGTTGGTCGTGCTGGCCTTCGCGAACGGCCTCATCAACGCCGTGGAGATCCCGGCGCGGCAGTCCCTGATGGTCGAGTTGGTTGGCCGTGAGGACTTGCGCGACGCCATCGCCCTCAATTCGAGCGGCTTCAACCTGGCGCGCATCGTGGGGCCGGCGCTCGGCGCCGCTGCGATCGCCCAGCTCGGCATCTCATGGTGCTTCGGGCTGAATGCGCTGAGCTACGTGGCCGTATTGATCGCGCTGTACATGATACGAATTCCAGAATGGCGGCCCGCAGCACCCGTGGCGTCACCGCTGGCCGGCGCGGTGGAAGGGGTGCGCTACCTGCGCGACACGAAGCCGGTGGCGGCGATGCTGAAGGTGGTGGCCGTGTACTCCGTGCTCGGGGTGCCGTACCTGACGCTCATGCCGGTCGTGGCGCGTGACCGGCTGCACATGGGCGCCGGCGGCTACGGCCTGCTGCTGGCCTGTGTCGGGGTCGGCGGCCTGGGCGGTGCGCTCTGGCTGGCCGCGGTCGGGGGCAACTTCGAGCGGGGCCGTCTCTGGGAGCACGGCACGCGGGCCTATGCGCTGCTCCTCGTGCTGTTCGGGCTCGTGTACACCCCGGCCATGGCGTACCCCGTGCTGTTCGTGGTGGGCTTCGCCATGATCGTGAGCGGTGCGCTGGCCAACTCGATCCTGCAATCGATCGTGCCCGACGACATGCGCGGGCGCCTCATGGCCGCCTACTCGTTCGTGGTCGTCGGTCTGTCGCAAGCGGTCGGCTCCCTGATCGCCGGCACGATCGCCGAACGCCTGGGCGACCAACTGGCCATTTCTGGCACCGCGGCCATCATTCTGGCGTATTGTATGTGGGCGTTCCGCAAGAGCCCGGAAATGAGAACCCTCTAAGCCCACCGTTCGCGGCCCGCCGAATGCCCGGCGTCGTGAGCCGTCGGCATTCATCCAAGAGCAGTCTGCTTGTATTCCACCTGCTTGTTCTGCAACTCGAACCTCGGCAGCAACGAAGTGATCGAGCATTTCCCGGTGGGCCGCCGCCTGGCGTTCGACGCCACCACCGGCCGCCTGTGGGTGGTGTGCCGCAAGTGCGAGCGCTGGAACCTGAGCCCGCTCGAGGAACGCTGGGAAGCGATCGAGGAGTGCGAGCGCGCGTTCCGTGACACGAAGCTGCGCGCCTCCACCGATAACATCGGGTTGGCGCGCGTGAGCGAAGGGCTGGAGTTGGTGCGCATCGGCCGGCCCGACCGGCCGGAGATGGCCGCGTGGCGCTACGGCGACCAGTTCGGGCACCGCCGGCGCCGGTACTACACGTACGCGGGCGTCGGCGTGGCAGCGGTGGCCGGCATCTATGTGGTGGGCCCGGCGCTCGGCCTCTACGCGATCGGCGGCGGTGCCTTCCTGGGACAGACGCCGCAACTGTTCGCGCAGATCTATCGGCGCGCCTTCGGCCGCGTGAAGGTGCCGATGCCGTGGATGGAGAAGCCGCTCGTGCTCGAGGCCGAGCAGGTGGCGAAGGTCAATCTGGTCGCCGACGACAACCCGTTGGGGTGGGCGCTGCGCGTGCCGGTGTCGCGCAAGAGGTTCGTGCTCCCCGACGAGCCGCGGCGGCTCGGCGATCCGCCTCTGCCGCGCCTCGAATACACGGAACGCGTGCCGCACGCGGCGACCGGGAAGCGCAAGACGAGCGCCCTGTTCGTGGGCGACGAAGCGATTCGCGTGGCTGGCAAGATCCTGCCCAAGATCAACATGAGCGGTGCGGGCAAGGACGACGTCCAGCGGGCCGTGAGGCTGATCGAGGACGACGCCAGCCCGCACCGGCTGTTCGGCACCCAGGCGCCGCGCGCGATTGCCGGCTCGGAAGCTCTGGCCGCCAAGGGACGGCGAATCAAGGAAATTCCCAAGCCGATGCGGTTGGCGCTGGAAATGACGCTGCACGAGGACACCGAGCGGCGCGCTCTGGAGGGCGAATTGGCGATGCTGGAAGCCGCGTGGAAGGAGGCCGACGAGATCGCCCGCATCTCGGACAACCTCCTGCTTCCCGATGAAGTGGAGGGCTGGCTCGCCCGCCTCAAACGGCGCCGGTAAGGCGCCGCGGACTAGCCGAACCGATCGCGCGCCAATTCGATCACGAGCCGCGCCGCCCCTTCGATGCCCAGCGTGCCCGTGTTGACGCACAGATCGTAGCTCTCCGCGGCCCGCCACTCGCGATGCCAGTGCTGGCGCACGTACCGCTCGCGCTGGCGGTTGGTCTCATCCACGAGGCGCAGGGCTTCCTCGTGCGACACGCCGCGGTCGGTCATCACGAATGCGGCGAGTGCTGCACGTGGCGCGTAACAGAAGACGTGCAAGGCGTCGGGACGGTTGGCCAGCAGGGACTGGGCGCCGCGCCCCACGAGCACGGCGTGCCCCTTCTGCACGGTTTCCTCGATCACCGCTTTGGTCACGGCCACGATCCGTTCTTCGGTGAGCGGAAGCGTGCCGTCCGCCACGGGCAGCATCTCCGGCACGCTCAGGGTGAGCGCCGCCGCCACCCGTTCGACCAGCGACGGCACGCGCTCCTCGCGGGCCGAGACCTCGGCCCGCGTGAGGCCGAGTCGCTCGGCGATCGCGTCGACGACCGCGTCGTCGAGCAGGTCCCACCCTAGCGTATCGGCCACCCGCTTGGCCACCTGGGAGCCTCCCGAGCCGAACATTCGCGAGATGGTGACGATGGCCATCCGGTCAGCGCCCGGCGAGCGAGCGTGTCCGCACCTCTTCGACGACGTCGAAGCCGAGGGCAGTCCACGCCGCGGCCGCGGCGTGGTCGGGCACGTTGTGCAGCCGCATCTCGGTGAGCCCGCGTTCGCCGCACCAGGCGTCGGCTCGGGCGAGCAACGCGCGCAGCACGCCGGCACGCCGGAAGGCGGGCCGCACGTACACCGACGACAGGTACGCAAACCGCTCCACCTCGAGGAGCGGCGAGGCGAGCGACTCGGAGCAGCGGAGGAGCCCCACCGCGATGCCGTCGATCTCGGCGATGAAGAACGCGTCGCGCTCCGAGGCGAGCTGTCGCGCGCACAGCTCGGCGGCGCGCGCCTCGGCTTCGGCGTGGAGCCGGCCGTACACGGGATGCGTTGCATACTCGCGCAACAGCGTCAGGCGGAGTGTGGCGACCGTGTCGACGTCCCCGGCCGTGGCTTCCCGCACGGAGAGCCCGGCGCCGATGGACGGCGCGACGGCGTGCTCGGCGTGGGAGGTGGTCATCGGGTCCGGCCTAGCCGAGTCCACCGCCGAAGAAGTCCTGATTGGGGCGGCGCCGCTGCTCGGGCACGGCGCGCGCATACCGCCCGCCGTCGCTCCGCGAGATACGCCGCCGCGCGACGAGTGCCTCGAGCACGAGTTCGCACGCCGCCACCGACTGGGCCGGGTCGTCGTCGGCCGCCAGCCCCGTGTGGTGCACGATGCGAACGAGATCCGGGACGACATCGAACCCCTGGAGCACGACGTCGGGTTTGGCGTCGTCGGTCACCAGCAGTGCCGCGCCTTCGTCGAACCACATGACGATCTCGTCCACATTCACGCCGCCGGCCCGCTTCTCGAACGTCTCGTCCGCCGCCTTCCGGATCAGTTCGCGCCCGATCGTGGCGGCGCCCACCAGCTCACCTTCGTATTCGAGTTCGAGTTTCCCCGTGATCGCGGGGAGCGCGGCGTACACGTCCGAAACGCGCGGCACGATCTCCGCCTCGCCGGTGGCCACGGCGCGCCGCTCGGCGTTGGAGACGACGTTCTCGAGCACGGAGATCGGCATGCGCTGCGAGACGCCGGAGCGCTTGTCCACGCGGCGGTCGGCGCGCGCTGCGAAGGCGACGCGTTCCACGAGCTCGGCGACGAAATCGGGAATGCGCACCGGCCGGTGGTCACGCGCCGTCCATGCCTCCTGCTCGGTGATCGTCATGCCGAGGGCCACCGTCTCGGGGTAGTGCGTGAGAATCTCGCTGCCGATGCGGTCCTTGAGGGGCGTGATGATCTTGCCGCGTGCCGTGTAGTCCTCGGGGTTGGCGGTGAAGCAGAGCTGTACGTCGAGGGCCAGCCGCACCGGGTAGCCCTTGATCTGCACGTCGCCTTCCTGCATCACGTTGAACAGGCCCACCTGCACCTTGCCGGCCAGGTCGGCCAGTTCGTTGAGCGCAAAGATGCCGCGGTTGGCGCGCGGCAGCATGCCGTAATGAATCGTCAGCTCGTCGGACAGCAGGTGTCCGCCACGCGCCGCCTTGATTGGATCGAGGTCCCCGATGAGGTCGGCGATCGTGACGTCGGGCGTGGCCAGCTTCTCCACGTAGCGATTCTCGCGTCCCACCCAGGCGATGGGCGTGTCGTCCCCCGCCTCGGTGATCAGCGTGCGGGCATATTTCGAGATCGGCGCGAACGGATTGTCGTTCACCTCGCTTCCGGCGACGATCGGCATGGCGTCGTCGAGCAGCGTGGTGAGCGCACGCAGAATGCGCGACTTGGCCTGTCCGCGGAGGCCGAGCAGGATGAAGTTGTGCCGGGACAGGATCGCATTGACGATCTGCGGCATCACCGTGTCTTCGTAGCCGAGCACGCCTTCGAAGAGCGGAACGTCGGTGCAGAGCCGCGCCAGGAGATTCTGACGCATCTCGTCCTTCACCGAGCGCAGCGCCCGTTCCGGCACGCCAGCGGGGGAGCGCTTGAGCGCGCCGAGGGTCTCAGGGAGCTTCGTCACGGGGAACTCCGGTGCATGAATCGGAATCAGCCACGCCGGGCAAAGGCGCGCAAGGGGCGGTCAGTCGGCCAACGCGACGTCCACGAGGTTGTCGTAGAACACCGGCCCGTGCCCCATGTCGGTCTCGCGTTGCGAGGTGGTTTGATTGGCGTTGGCGCCGTCCTCCGCGAGCTTCCCCCACCAGATGGAGGGCGCCCACACCACGCCCTCGCGGATGGTGTGCTCCACGCGGGCCACGGCGGTGAATGCGCCCCGGTCGTTGTGCACGGCCACGCGCATACCCGACGCGATGCCGCGGCGTTCGGCGTCGGCCGGGTGCAGTATGCACTCGGGCTCGCGAGCCCCACGGCGCAGCGCATCGACGTTGACGAATGTCGAATTGAGAAACTCGTGGGCCGGCGACGAGATGAGCACAAGCGGATACCGCTCGGCCAGCGCCGGGTCGCGTTCGGGGCTTTCGTAAGGCGGCGTGTACGCGGGCAGGGGGTCGAGCCCCATCTCCTTCATCCGGGCGGAATAGAACTCGCACTTGCCGCTCGGGGTGCGGAACCCACCGTCGGCGAACGGCAGGTACGGCCGTGGCACGTTGAGGCGCATCCATCCGCGCTCGAGTAGCGCGTCGAAGGTTACGCCGCGCAACTTGTCACTCGGCGTGTCGAGCGCCTGGCGCATCAGCGAGAGGTCGTCGTCGTGCAGCACGTCGTGTTCGAGGCCCATCCGGCGCGCGAGCATCCGGAAGATCTCGGTATTCGGCTTGCTCTCGCCGACTGGCGCGATCGCTGGTCTGTTGAGCGTTATGTAATGGTGGCCATAGGCCAGGTGCACGTCCCAGTGCTCGAGTTGCGTGGTGGCGGGGAGCACGTAGTCGGCCCAGTCGGCGGTGTCGGTCTGGAAATGCTCGAGGACGACGGTGAGCAGGTCGTCGCGGGCCAGGCCGCGGAGCACGGCGTTGCGATCGGGAGCCACCGCGGCGGGATTGGAATTGTATACCACGAGGGCCCGCACCGGTGGACCGCCCACGCCGGCGTCCGGTCGGGTGAGGGCATCGCCGAGGCGGATCATGTTGATGGTGCGCACCGGCGGCGAGAGGTCGGGGCGTTCGAGTGCCTGCTTGTTGAGTTCGAAATTGGCGCTCGTCGACAGTTGTACGCCGCCGCCGGCGCGCCGCCAGTGTCCGGTGACGGCGGGCAGACAGGCGATGGTCCGCACGGCCATCCCGCCGCCGGCATGCCGCTGCAGCCCGTAGTTCACGCGAATGAACGCCGCCCGGGCATGTCCGTACGCGTCGCCCAGGCGCTCGATCACCGGCGCGTCGACCCCGGTGATCGACGCCACGAGAGCGGGCGGATACTCCGCGACGCGCGCGCGCAATTCGGATTCACCGAGCGTGTGGCGGGCGAGATAGTCGGCGTCGTCGAGCCCACGCGCGAACAGCACGTGCATCATGCCGAGAGCCAGCGCGGCGTCGGTGCCCGGCCGAATGGCGATCCACTCGTCGCATTGCGCCGCGGTGCGCGTGCGGATGGGGTCGATCGCGACCACGCGCGCGCCTCGCTTACGTGCGCGCAGGATGAACGGCCAGAGGTGGGGGTTGGAGGTGAGCGTGTTGGTGCCCCACAACAAGACGAGGTCGCTCTCCGGGATGCCTTCTGCGTCGGCGCCAATGTTGGCACCGACGGTCATGCGCATGCCCATCGTGCCGGCCATGGCGCAGATGGTGCGGTCGAGTTTGGACGCGCCGAGCAGGTGGAAGAATCGGCGGTCCATGGACGAGCCCTGCAGCATGCCCATCGTGCCGGCGTAGGAATACGGCAAGATCGCCTGCGGGCCGTCGGTTGATCGCGCAATGGCGGAGAGCCGCGCCGCGATCTCGCCCAGCGCTTCGTCCCACGAAACTGGTTGGAACCGGCCGGCGCCCTTCGGCCCCACGCGGCGCAGCGGTTGGGTGAGGCGGTCCCGATGGTACGTCCGCTCGACGTAGCGATTCACTTTGGCGCAGAGAAATCCGTTCGTGAATGGATGCTCGGCGTCGCCGGCGACCCGCACCGCGCGTCCTTTCTCGACCGTGACGAGCATCGCGCACGTGTCGGGGCAATCATGCGGACAGGCGGCGCGCACGACCCCATCCTGGGTGAGCGGGGGAGCGGCGAACGATGCGGCAGGCGTGGGCATCTAGCGTTGGTGATGACGGGTCAACCGCAACCTAGGGCTGGTCGGGGGCCGCGCAATGCCGTTGTCGTACGTGTATCCGTCGAGGCGCGAAGACTTCTTTGTCCTGCCAACTCTTTTGTGGCCAGCAGGTTACGAACCTGCTCGAAAATTCCATGGGGGGAACATGCGCTCATCCCCTCCGCAACGGTCTGGGACCATCTGGAGGCGCGGACGAAACCATTGTGGCGCCGTCACTTGGGTGCGGGGTAGCGGACTTGACAGCGATTCTGGCGTCCGTAAGTTAAAGCCCGCAGAAGCATGAGCACCTCTTCCTCGCGTGCAGCGGTGCTACGCGCCTGTCGTTCACCCCCGATTCTCTCAGGAGATTTTCAATGAAGCGCTTGGCCCTTGTTGCCGCGGTGTTCGCGGTCGCTGCCTGTTCGTCGCAATCGAAACCCGCCGCCGACACTGCTGCCGCGGCGCCCGCCGCCGTGCCTGCGCCCGCTGATACGTCGGCGATGAGCATGGACACGACGAAGAAAGACTCCACGATGACGAAAACGACCACCACCACGACGACGACGACGGTGAAGAAGGATACCACGAAGAAGAAGGATAGCACGAAGAAGGGCTAATCGCCGTTCATTCTTGTTCTTGTATACGGGCGCGGCCGTGAGGCCGCGCCCGTATGCGTTCAGGCCCCGGCGGGATGCGCCTTCCACCAAGCGAACGCGTCGGCCACGCCGTCTTCGGGGCGCACGGGAGGCGCCCACCCCAATTCGCGCCGCGCCCGCTCCGACGTGAACGGGTTGTCGCGGGTCAGGAAGTCCACGGCTGTGGCGCCGCCGATGCGCACCCGGCCCAACGTCACGACCCGCGCGGTCCGTTTGGCTGCCCGCAGGCCGCCGCGCGCCAGCCAGAGCGGCACCGGGAGGAAATGCGGCGCGACCCCGAGGCCGCGCGCGCCGAACGCGAAGAATTCACGCACGGTCACCTCGAAGTCGTTGGCGAGATTGTACGCCCGGCCCCCCGCCGAGTCGCTCGTCGCCGCGCGAACGGCGCCGTCGGCCACCGCCGCCGCATGCACCACGGCAAGCGTCGACCGGCCCCCCGCCAACAGTGGCACAACGCCGAACCGCAGCAGCGGCGCCAGCCGCGGCACGAACTGGCGGTCGTACCGGCCGTAGATCACATCGGGCCGCACCGCCGTTGCCCAGATCCGTCCAGCACGGTGCGCCGCCATCACCAACGCCTCCGACTCCCGCTTGCTGCGCGCGTAATAGTTGCGCTCGTGTAACGGCATCAACGGCAGGTCCTCGCTCGTCTTGCCGCTCCGGTTCTCCCCCAGGTAACGCGTCTCCGATCCGTACACCGCCACACTGCTCACCTGCATCAGTCGCGCTGCAGAGCCGGCCGCCGCCGAAATCGCGTTGCGTGTGCCGTCCACGTTCACACGGCGGTACGACTCCCATCCGCGGGTCATGATCTCCGCGGCGGCGTGGAACAGCACGTCGCACCCCGCCGCGGCGGTCGCGAACGCCTGCGCATCGAGTACGTCGCCACGAGCGAGTTCAACCCCCGTCTCGGCCAGCGGCTGCGCCCGTTGCGGTTCACGCACCAGCGCCCGCACCGTCCATCCGTCGGCGAGCAGCCGCTCGGCGATGTGGCGCCCCACCATTCCCGTGGCGCCGGTGACCAGCGCGCGCACTACGCGGGCGGGAAGGGAAGCGCGCACACCTCCACGCGTCCCTCGCCACCGTCCCATCGCGTCGTGAGGGTCGCGCCGAGTTCCACTTCGCGCCGCACCATTCCCAGGGCGATTGAGCCCAGCCGCGGGGACTTCACCGATGTGCGCACGTCCCCGACGTCGCTGCCCGCCGGGTCGACGAGCGTGGCGCCCGGTGGTGGGGCCGCGGTTTCAGGCGCCCGCAGGCCGCGCAGATGCCGGTTCACATGGCCTTTGAAGTGCACGCGCGCCACGACTTCCTGTCCCACGTAGCAACCTTTGGTGTAGCTGATCGCCTGCAGCTCGTCGAAGTTCGCTTCCTGCGTCAGCGTGGTGTCGTCCATGTCGAGGCCCCACTCGGGACGTCCGGCCTCGACGCGCGCGACCTCCCACGCCGAGAGCCCACAGGGTTCGGCACCGGCGCGCGTCGCGCGCCCCCACAGGGCATCGAATGCATCGGTCGGTGCGAACAGTTCGAACCCGTCCACCAGCAGTTCGGGTGTCCGCGCGATCATCATCACGGCCCCGTCCACCTCCACCTGGACGTGGGCGTATGCGGGGAGCAAGGTGAGCGCGCTGCTGTTCACCCCTGTCATCGTCTCGATCACGTGGCGTGCCGTGGGGCCGAACACCCCAAGAGCGCGCGTGGTTGCCGACTCGTCGACATGGGGCGCCACGCGCGGGTTCACATACTTCTTGAGCATGGTGCGCCATCCGTCCGCCGCGCGCGCGCCCGTGTCGGTGAGCACGCTCTTGTCCTGGACGAAGATCCGCACGTCGGCAATGATCTTGCCCTTGGGCGACAGCGCGGCGGCGTACTGCCCCTGGCCGGGCGGGAGGGCGAGCGTGTCGTTGGTCACCAGGCCGGCGATCATCTCCGCCGCCTTGGGGCCGTTGACGCGGACGCGCGCCCGATGGCTGCGGTCGACCACACCAGCCCGCTGCGTGAGAGCGGCGTATTCGGCGTCCACGTTGCTATACGTGAGCACCACCGGCTGGCCGAGGATGGTCTGCAATGCCGGGTGGGCGGGCGTGATCGTGCCGGCGATGGTCTCCCTGGTCATGCGGCCTCGTGCGCCCAGCGCTCGAGTTCGGACAGCACATCGTGTCCCGCGTCGGCCAGCGAGGGGACGAGCCCGTCCGCTTCCACCGCCTGATGGGCCGGCAGGTCGCCCACCGCCAGGCAGCGCACGCCAGCGGCGCGCGCGGCGAGAATGCCGGGCTTCGCGTCCTCCAGTGCCAGCACGCGTTCGCGTGACAACGGACGGCGGCTCTGTAAGCGCGCGAGCGCGCGCGCATAACTTTCCGGGGCGGGCTTGTTGTCGACCACGTCGTCGGCGCACACGATCACCTCGAATGCATCGTGCATGCCCGAGAGCCCCAGCACGAGATCCACCGCGGCCCGGCCGGCCCGCGTCACGAGCGCCAACCTCGACCTGGCGTGGGCGATCGTGACCAACACGCGCACCCCTTCACGCAGCGTGACGCCACGGCTCATGCGCTCCGTGAAGTAACGGTCGGCGCGCAGGCCGATGAGGTCGATCGCCGTGGCGTCACGCGCCAGGCCGAACAGCGAGATCGCCATGGCCGCGGCGTCCCTCGGCGGGAGGCCGAGCAGTGCGTCGGACGCGTTCGACGGGAGCGCCACGACGCTGTCGTCCGCCAACGCCCGGGCCAGCGCATCGAACCGCGCCGCGCGCGTTTCGACCACCACACCTTCCAACTCCAGCATCAGCGCATCGAGCATGCGAATATGTAATATGGAAGGCGGGTTCGTCGCCACCGAGGAATGGGCGCGTGCGGCCTCCTAGCCACGCGGCGCCGGCCCGCGGTCGGCCGCGTACGCCGCGTCGAGCAGATCTATCGGATGCACGGTCCGGCAGGGCACGCCCCCGCGCTGCAACCCGGCGCCGATCTGCATCAGGCAGCCGGGATTCCCGGTCGCCACCCACTGGGCCCCGGACGCACGGATGTCACTGATCTTCGACGCCAGCACGAGGTTCGACACCACCGGTTGGACCAGGCCGTAGATGCCGGCGCCGCCACAGCACTGATCGGCGTCTGCCAACGGCGCGGATTCGAGTCCCCCGATCGCCGCGAGCACGCGCAACGGCGGGAGGGCGACCCGTTGCGCATGGAGCAGATGGCAGGCGGCGTCATAGGCCACGCGCATCGCCGCACCCTGCGCCGGCACCGGTCCCGCGTCGGCCAGCAATTCGCTCACGTCGCGCACCCGCGCGGCCACAGCGGCCGCGCGCTCGGCCCACACGGGGTCATGGGCCAACAAGTGGCCGTATTCCTTGCACATGGCGCCGCACCCGGCCGAGTTCACGGCAATGAAATCCGCGCCTGAACGTTCGAACGCCGCCACGTTGACGCGCGCTAGCGCTCTTGCGCTTTCGAGATCGCCGGCGTGCGCATGCAGAGCGCCGCAGCATCGCTGGCCGGGCGCCGCCGCCGTGGCGTATCCGTTCACGCCGAGCACGCGCGCCGTGGCGCGGTTGGTCCCGGCATACAGTCCCTCCATCACGCAGCCATCGAGCAAGGACACCCGGCCGCGCTCACCCGCCTCCGGCGCGTCGTACGGCCAACGGGCCAGTGGCACGCGCGTGGTGTCGAGCATGGCAAAGGCGAACCCGATGCGTCCCGGGAGACGCGCGAGCGCCGCAGCGATGCGGCTATCGCGCAGCATCCGTCCCAAGGCCATGGCGGGGCGCAGCAATGCCGGCCGCGAGAAGACGCCGAGAATGATTCTCACGACAAGCGGTTGCGGATGCCGCGCCGTCATCGTGGCGCGCGTCGCTTCGAGCAGCTGCCCGTATGGCACTCCCGACGGGCATGCCGTCTCGCAGGCCCGGCACCCGAGGCAGCGATCAATATGCGTTCGCACGGCCTGATCATCGGGTGACAGGGTACCCTCGAACATCGACCGCATGAGCACCACGCGGCCCCGTGGGCTGTCGTTCTCGTCCTCGAGCGTGAGATAGGTGGGGCAGCTCTGCAGGCAGAAGCCGCAGTGCACGCAGGCGTCGAGACCGGCGCGCGCCTCCGCCAGAGGGCTGCCGGGCAGCGCGCAGGCCGTCGCGCCGCTGGCCGTCATTCGGAGGCTCCCAGGATGCCGGGATTGAGGATGCCGCGGGGGTCGAACGCCGTACGCACCCCGCGCGAGAGCCGGTCCATTGCCCGCGAGGGCAGCACCGACCAGGCCCGAGCGGGAAGCGTCTCGCCAATGCGCACACCGTCGAACGGTTGCGTGAGGGCGCGGAGGAGCCGCTCTGGCGATCCCGGCTCGGCTGCGTCGGTCGGCACGGCGTAGCGCACCGCGCCGCGCAGCGGGCTCCCGTGCATCCACGCGCCGGCGAAAGGCGCAATGGACTCGCGGCCTTCGATCCAGGTGTGTGCGAAGCGCGACGGACGGTACGACAGGCGCCAGGTCGCGGCGGCCCCGGCGCCGGCGGCGCGTAGCCTGGTCCACAGCGCGTCGTCCGCCGGGGCGAACGCGCCGGCCTCGAGCCCCGCCAACGCATCGCGTTGCGCGCGCATGGACTCCGCGTTGCCACCGATGTGCACGGCGAGCACGGGCCGCTCCGGGAGGCCGATCCGCGCCGCCAATACCCCACTCAGCAACTCGCAGGCGAGCGGGGCTGTGACCAGCCCGCGCAGCCCGGAGGTGAGCCGCTCGAGGATGGGCGCGTCTTCATCCACAGCGAGCGCCAACGTCTGCTGCTCGGCCGGGAGCGCGCGCAGGCGCACCGTGACCTCGGTGATGACGCCGAGCGTGCCCCAGGCGCCGGTGGACAGTCGTACGAGATCGAACCCGGCGACGTTCTTCACGACACGTCCGCCGCCGCGGACCACGTCGCCGGCGCCGGTCACGAACTCGAGGCCGAGCAGATGGTCGCGCGGCGTGCCGAAGCCGGTGGCGTGCGGTCCATGGGATGCCGTGGCTACTGTGGCCCCAATGCTTCCCTCGTCGCTGCCCAGCGGGTCGAGCGCCAGCCACTGTCCCTGGTCGCGGGCCGCGCGTGCGATCTCGGCCAGCGTGGTGCCGGCGCGCGCCGTGAGCGTGAAGTCTCCCGGGACGTAGTCGACGATGCCCGAGTACCCGTCGAGCGGCAGCGTGGCGTCGGCCTGCACCGGCCGGTTGGCGGCGAGCCAGTGTCCGCGGCCGATGACGCGGAGCCGCGTGCCGTGCGCGGCTGCGTCGCGTATGCGCTCGGCGATCTCGGCGGTGGTCGTCGTCACGGAGCCCGGCGGGCCGAAGCCGCCATGTGCCATTCCCGGCAACTATGCACGGGCACGACCTTGCCGGGGTTGCTGCGTCGTTCGGGATCGAACACGTCGCGCAGGTCGCACATGGCGCGGAGCGATTGGGCCGAGAAGATGCGGTCCATGTAGGGGAGCTTGTCCACGCCCACGCCGTGCTCGCCGGTGATGGTGCCGCCAGCGGCGATACATGTCTCCATGATGTCGCGCATGGCCCCGTGCACGCGGGCTGTCGCGTCGGGGTCGTTGGCATCGTAGGCGATGTTGGGGTGCACGTTGCCGTCGCCGGCATGAAACACGTTGCAGACCGTCACGCGCCAGTGCGCGGCGATTTCCTGAATCCGCGACAGCACTTGGGGCAGCTTGGTGCGCGGCACCACGGCGTCCTGCACCACGAGGTGCGGCGAGAGCCGGCCCATGGCGCCGAATGCTTTCTTGCGTCCTTGCCAGAGACGGGCGCGCTCGGCTTCGTCGCGCGCCACCCGAACGGCCCGTGCGCCCTCGGCGCGGCACATGGCGTCCACGGCGGCCACATCTTGTTCGAGCCCGGCCAGTGCGCCGTCGAGCTCGATCAGCAACACGGCCGCTGCGTCCACCGGATAGCCGGCGGCATAGATGGAGGCCTCGACCATCCGAATGGTGGGCGCGTCGAGCATCTCGAGCGCCGCCGGCACGATGCCGCTCGCGACGATGGCCGACACGGTGCGCGCCGCCGCGTCGAGCGTGGTGAAATCGGCGAGCAGCGTGCGGATGGCCTGTGGCTCCGGGGTGAGCCGCACCGTGATGTCGAGGGCGATGCCAAAGCAACCCTCGGATCCGACGAACGCGCCCACCAGATCGTAGCCCTCGGCCTCGCCGTCGGCGCGGCCCAGTGGCAGGATCTCGCCGTCGGGGAGCAGCACCGTGAGCGCCACGACGTGGTTGGTCGTGACGCCGTATTTCAGGCAGTGCGGGCCGCCGGCATTCTCGGCCACATTGCCGCCGATCGTGCATGCGGCCTGACTGGACGGGTCGGGGGCATAGTATAAGCCGTATGGTTTGGCGGCGCGGGACAGGGCGACGTTGACCACGCCCGGCTCGACCACGGCCAACCGGTTCTCAGGGTCCATCGACAGGATGCGCGTGAGCCGGTTGAGACCGAGCAGCACGACGCCGTCGGCGAGTGCGCCGCCGGAGAGTCCGGTGCCCGCGCCGCGCGGCACGAACGGCACGTGCGCGGCAGCCAGGGCGCGCACCACGGCCACGGCCTCGTCACGCGTGCCCGGAAAGACGGCGCAGGCCGGCCGCGCGTGATAGGACGGCAGGCCGTCCGACCCGTACGCGACGAGTTCGCTGTCGCGGGACAGCACTCGACGCTTGCCCACGATGCCAGCTAGCCGGGCGACGAGCGCGGCGTCGACGTGGCCGTGGCCGGGGTCAGCGGTGGCGGTCATCGGCACGACAGGGCGATGCCATTGGGCGCATGCATTTCATGATAACTCGAGCGCCCGACGACGGGGTGAAAAAGCCCCCGGCGTGGGTGCGCCGGGGGCCGATTCGCTGGTCACGCCGGGTCGGCTAGGCGGCCCAGAAGCCGCACAACGCGCGGCCGTCGGGACTCTCGCGCAGCTTCTCGAATGCGCGCTCGCGGATCTGGCGGATGCGCTCGCGTGTGACGCCCATGAGCGCGCCGATCTTCTCGAGCGTCATAGCCTCACTCCCTTCCTCGAGGCCGTAGTAGAGATAGAGGATCTTCCGTTCGCGCGGCGTGAGGTACTTGCGGAACACCCGGTCGATGAACTCGCGCATCAACTTGTAGTCGGTCACCTCTTCGATCTCGGTACCGTCGACTCCGGCAAAGCGTTCGCCGAGCGTGGACGCTTCGCGGTCGGAGCGATCGATCGGCGCGTCGAGCGAGACTTCGGTGGCCGACATCTGCTTGGCGGAGCGAATCGCTTCGGGCGTTTCCTCGAGCAGCCGCCCGATCTCATTCTCGGTGGGGTCGCGCTTGAGCACCTGGGCGAGCACGGTCTCGGCACGCGCGAGCCGGATGAGTTGCGAATTCTGATTGAGCGGAATGCGCACCGAGCGCGTCTGCTCGGCCAGGGCCTTGAGGACCGCCTGGCGCACCCACCACACGGCGTACGAAATGAACTTGACGCCTTGATCGGGATCGAATTTGCGGACGGCCTTGAGCAGTCCTTCGTTGCCGATCGCCACGAGTTCGCTGAGATCGAGGCCGTGGCCCTGGTACTTCTTCACGTACGAGATGACGAAGCGGAGGTTCGCCGTGACGAGCCGCTCGGCGGCCTTCTCGTCACCTTTTTGAGCGCGACGGGCAAGTCGTCGCTCTTCCTGCGGGTCATCAATGAGGGGGAGTTTCTGGATGTCTTGCAGGTACTGGTCGAACGCCGAGGAGGGAGACGAGCGGAAATATCCCTTGGACCTGGTCTCGGTCACTTGCTCCATACACGCCCCTATCACGAAAGCGAAAGGTGGGAACGAGCGCAGAAGGCTCGCATCGCGCCGGCGACTAGCAGGGACGGGCACGTTAACGTCGCCGTCCGGAGGCGTCAACAGCGGCCATCCGGGCACAGCGCTGAAAAACATCTGTCTGTAAGCCTAACCCAATATGTGGCAGAAATTTACAGTTGAAATCATCTGGCCGCATTAAACAAATATCTTTCGGTCATCTTTTCCGAACATCGCCCGAAGATGACTCCGATTTGCTCCCGCGCTGGAACTCCGTCGGCAATTTCTGAGACAGTGTCGCGATCAAGGACTGGATTTGTTCGGTCCGCCTGCACTCGCGCGCCGCGTACGTGCCGCGAAGGCGGCGAGCATGCCGGCGAATACACCAACGCCAACCGCGATCACGAGCACCGGCACGTCGAGGAGGAGTGCTGCCACGGCCAAGGCAACGATGATCGCGGCGAGCAACAGGAGGGTCACGGCGGAGCGGGACACGGGCATGATCTCCAGTGGGGGTTCGTCGCCACGTGATCAGGCGAGCGCGGCGAGGACGAGCCGGTCGTCCACCGGCGCAGTCCATCCGTAATCGCCGAACGCCATGGCGCCGATGCGCGTGGGCAGGGCGTACTGCGCACGGCCGGCGCGGCCCTTCTTGTCGCCGTGAGTGGCGCGGACGATGGCTTCCGGATCGATGTCGGCGGGACGACTGCTAGGCAGCCCCGTCGCCTCGCACGCGGCGCGAACGCGATCGGCCGTGCCGGGCTCGGCGATCGCCATCCGTTCGGCGAGAGCCGCTTCCACGCACATACCGATGGCCACCGCTTCGCCGTGCAGTTGGGAGTAGCCGCTCAGATGTTCGATGGCGTGGCCTATGGTGTGCCCGAAGTTGAGCGTCTTGCGGCGTCCGGACTCGCGGAAATCGCCAGCGGCGACGGCCGATTTGATCTCGACGCTGCGGGCGATGAGCGCGCTCATCGAACGGTCGTCGGGGCGGCCGTGGCGCAACTCGGCGCCCGTGACGGCCACGGCCGAGAAATGCGCGGCGTCAGCGATCACGCCGTGTTTGAGTGCTTCGGCAAGTCCGGCGCGGTAGTGCTCTACCGGGAGCGAGGCGAGCAGAGCCGGGTCGGTGAGGACGGCGGCGGGCTCGTGGAAGGCGCCCACCAGATTCTTGCCGGCGGGCGTATCGACGCCGGTCTTGCCGCCGATGGAGGCGTCGAGCATGGCGAGCAGGCTCGTCGGCGTCTGGACGAACGGGATCCCGCGCATGAATGTGGCGGCCACGAATCCGGCGAGATCGCCCACGACACCGCCGCCGAGGGCGATGACCGCCGAATCGCGGCCGAAGCCGGCGGCGAGCATCTGATCGGTCACCTGGGCCCAGGTGGCCCGCGTCTTATGCCGTTCACCAGCCGGGATGGCGAACACTTCGCACGCCGCGCCCGCCATCGCCGCGCGGGCGCGCGCGCCGTACAGCGGGCCGACGTTGGTGTCGGTGATGATCGCGTATCGGTGTGCCCGGGCCGCCACTCGCACCACACCGCCAATGGCGTCCAGCGCGCCCGGCAGGACGTGCACGCGATATGCGGTGTCGATCACGGACGAACTCCGGCGGGCGCGCGCGCTACCAGGTGACCTCGCCGGTGCCGGTGCGGCGGTTGGCGACCCGGGCGAGCGTGAACAACAGGTCCGACAGACGGTTCAGGTAGATGATCACGAGGTCGGGCACTTCGACGGTGGCGCGCAGCGCGACCACGCGGCGCTCGGCGCGACGGCACACGGTGCGGGCCAGGTGGAGCGCCGCTGCCTTCGGCGTACCGCCGGGAATGATGAACGCCTTGAGCGGTTCGAGCTCACGATCGCCGTCGTCGATGGCGTGCTCGAGTTCCGTGATCCGGACGTCGTCAATGCGGGCCTTGTCGAGATGGGCCTTCATCTTCTCTCGATCGGGCGTGGCGAGGAGGGCGCCGATGGCGAACAGATCACGCTGGATGGGGACGAGCACCTCGTCGATGCGCGACATGACTTCGCTGGCACGGGCGAGGCCGAGCGCGGCGTTCAGCTCGTCCACCTCGCCGTAGGCTTCCACGCGCGGGTCACTCTTGCGCGTACGCCCCCCGCCGAACAGCCCGGTGTCACCGGAGTCGCCGGTTCTCGTGTAGATCTTCATGCTGGTAAATGTACGCAGACAGCGCGAGTGCCGGCAAAGACCGCACTAGCAGAAGGAGCGCGGGCAAGAGCGAGGACGGGGACCGCCGAACCGCGTGACGGGTTTGCCCTCCGCCCCTCCTGCGGCTACCCGAACAATCGCGCGATGATCGACCCACGCTTCTTCTTGAAGGCGTCCGATGCGGCCTGCACCGCCGCAGGATCGGCGTGGAAGCGCGCCTGGAACGTGGTCGGGAACATGTCTGCGAGGTGGGTCTGCAGACGGTCGGGGGAGGCACCGGTGCGGTCGCTCTGATTGGCGATCCACTGGTCGAGCAGATTGCCGAGCTGGGCCGCCGTGGCGCGGTCGGCGGGATTGCGCTGCAGCGCGAGCTGCAGGATGTCGGCGAACTCGGGGTCGAGGTCGGTGACCCGCGAGCGCAGGTCCGGCAGCGGCCGGAGCACCACCTCCTCCACTGAGAGCGCGGTGTCGTCCTCATGAAACAGAGGGCTCAGCGCGAGCAGCTCGTAGAGCACGACGCCGAGAGAGAACACGTCGCTGCGAGCGTCGACGAGGGTGCCCAGCACCTGCTCGGGGCTCATGTACCGCTTCTTGCCCATGCGCACGTGCTGCTCGGTGGCCGGGTCGATCGAGGTGCGGGCCTTGGCGATGCCGAAGTCACCGAGCTTGATGTGGCCGTCCCAGGTGATCATGACGTTGCCGGGCGATACGTCGCGGTGCACAACGTCGAGACGGCGTCCGTCGGGGCCCATGGCATTGTGGGCAAAGTCGAGGGCGCGGCATAGGCGACTGCCGATGTAGGCGACCATCGTGGCCGGGATGGGCCGGCCGAGTTCGTTGTGGCGATCGATCACGCTGCGCAGCGTCGGGCCCTGGATGTATTCCATGCCGATGAAGTACTGCCCACGCACTTCGCCGAGCTGGTAGATCTGCACGATGTTGCCGTGCATCAAGTTGGCCGAGAGCTTGGCCTCGTCAATGAACAGCTGCAGGAACTCGCGCCGTTGGGCGAGATGGGGATGGATGACCTTGAGCGCGATGCGCTTGGCGAAGCCAGAGGGGCCGATCTGTTCGGCTTCATACACGGTGGCCATACCGCCCTCGGCCACTTTGCGGACGAGGTGGAACGCACCCTGGTATTCGAGACTCTCGTTCATGCGGAGGTGGCGTGTTGGATTTGATGGGGGAGTGGTGGCGGGTGGGGGCGCGGGCCGTGCTTGTTTAACGAATGAGCAGTGGCGAACGTTAGAGAATGATCCACGAAATTCGCGACCTGACGATCATCGGCGGAGGGCCCACGGGCCTCTTCGCGATGTTCTATGCTGGCATGCGCGGGGCGACGGCGCAAATCGTCGACGCCCTGGTCGAGCCCGGCGGACAGCTGACGGCGCTGTACCCCGAAAAGGACATCTTCGACGTGGCCGGGTTTCGCCGCGTGCCGGCCAAGGAACTGGTCCGGTCGCTGCGCGACCAAGCCGGGCAGTTCGGCGAGCCGATGCACTTCTCGCAGCGGGTCACGGGGCTCGAGGAGGCCGACGGGCACTTCGTGCTGGTGACCGAAACGGACCGCTTCCCGACGCGTTCAATCCTCATCGCCGCGGGGATCGGGGCGTTCAGCCCGCGGCGGCTGCCGCAGCCCGTGGCCGAACCATGGTACGGGAGCGGGATCCACGATGTGGTCACCGATCCCGAACAGTTCCGCGGCCGGAAGGTAGTGATCATCGGCGGGGGAGATTCGGCGTTCGATTGGGGGACCCAATTGCTGGGCCGGGCGGCGTCGGTGTCAATCGTGCACCGAAGCGACCGCTTCCGCGCTCACGAAGCGACTGTGGCGCAGTTCCGCGCTGCCGTGGATGCCGGGAAGGCAGCGCTGTTCACCTTTCACGAGCTGCACGACCTCACGGTCCCCGCGGGGTGCGACGCGTTCACCCATCTCGTGCTCAAGGACCTCAAGGCCAAGACGACGCGTGAACTCGAAGCTGACGTGGTGCTTCCGATGCTCGGGTTCGTCAGTGATATGGGCGCGCTGAAGGATTGGGGGCTGCACATCGAGAAGGACGAGATCCAGGTGAACAGCCAGATGGAAACCGGGCGGCCGGGGATCTACGCCGCGGGGGACGTGGTGACGTACCCAGGGAAGCTCAAATTGATCGTCACCGGATTCGGCGATGCAGCCACAGCCGTGAACCAGGCGGTGCACTGGCTGTACCCGGAAAAGAAGGTGAATCCTGGGCACAGCTCGAACATGGCGATCTTCGGACAGAACGACGACTGACCGAACATCGCGAGCCGCCAGTTCCCGACTTGCGGCCCGCGGGTCTGGAGCGGGTGCTAAGGGGTAAAGCCGTTCGGATGCCGTGCCTCGAGCTTCTGGACATTGGTCCGGGCCACGTCGTCCAGCGTCAGCCCCGCGCTCTGCGCGGCGACGGCCAGGCACCAGAGAGCGTCGCCCAACTCTTCGCGTAGCTGGCCCGCGTCGAGCCCGCGGCCCTGCATGCGATGTTTGCGCACCAGGCCGAGCACTTCTCCTGCTTCCTCGGCGAGCCCTGCTGCGGCGTCGAGCAGACGGTCGGCCGGTGAGAGCGATGGATTGATCGTGCGGCTGGCCGCGGCAGCGTAATCGTTCAATGTCATGGGAGCGGTTTCGAGCAGGAGGGTAGGAGAGTAGGAGAGTAGGAGAGCGGGAGCGTAGGAGGGTGAACTACGCGTACCCTTCCACCCTCCCACGTGCCGTTCTCAGTACGCCACTCTCGGATCGGCCTTCGTGTATGCCAGGTCGGCGAGCAGGTTCACGATCACGAACACGAAGCTGAGAAAGAGCACCGAGCCCTGGATGGCGGGGAGGTCGCGGCGGGCGATGGCGTTGACGACGTAGCGACCGAGCCCGGGCCACGAGAACACGGTTTCCGTGAGAATGCTGCCCGTGAGGTACGAGCCGAAGTCGAGCCCGACCACGGTGATCACGGGAATGAGCGCGTTGCGGAGCGCGTGGCGCGCCACCACGGCCCACTCGCCGGCGCCCTTGGCACGCGCGGTGCGCGTGAAGTCGGCGCCCAGGGCATCGAGCATCGACGACCGCGTGACGCGGGCCTGGAAAGCGATGGAACGCATGCCGAGCGCGAACGCGGGGAGGATCAGGTACTTCAACCCGCCCGACCCGGACGGTGGCAGCCAGCGCAGCCAGACGGCGAACACCAGGATCAGCACCAAGCCAACCCAGTATACAGGAAATGATATGCCGAGGTAGGCCACCCCGAGGGCGAAGCGGTCCACCCAACCGCCGGGGCGTCGCGCGCTCAACACCCCAAGCGTGATGCCACAGGTCGTGGCGAGCAGCATCGCCGCCAGGGCCAGTTGGAGGGTCTTGGGAAATCGCTCGGCGATGTCACGGCTGATCGGCCGGTCGGTGATGTAGGAACGGCCGAGCTGGCCGCGGGCGACCTGGCTCACGTAATGTGCGAACTGGATCGGCAGTGGGTCGTCGAGGTGCAGTTCGGCGCGCAATCGGGCGACCGTGGCGGAGTCGGCGCGCTCGCCGACCATCGCCGTCACCGGGTCTCCCGGCGCCACATAAAGCAGCAGGAAGGCCACAATGAGCACGCCGAGCAACGTCGGCACGGCGAGGGCCAGGCGGCGGGCGACGAAGCGGAGCATGGGGGACTACGGCGACGGACGGCGAAACGACACATCCGTCCACCGCTGGCCGTTGAAGATCACGGGAATGGTGAAGCCCCGAATCCAGGGCTGCACGGCGAACAGCTTCTCGTAGAAATAGAGATACAGCATGGGAGCGTCGGCAAACGCGAGCGAGTCGGCCCGCCGATAGAGTGCGTCGCGGCGCGATTCGTCGGGTTCGCGGCGCGCCGCGGTCATCAGCGCGTCGAATGCCGGATTGCGATAGAACGACACGTTACCGCCGAGCCCGCGGTTGGCGCTGCCGAGCAACGGGTCGAGGAAGTCCTCGGCGTCGGGGTAGTCGGCGTACCAGTCCTTGAGGAACAGATCGGTCTCACCCTGGCGCGCTGCTTCGCGGGCCGAGGCCGCGTCGCGCTGTACGATCTTGGTGCGGACGCCCACGGCGTTGAGGTAGGCCTGGATGGCTTCCGCCACGCGCACCATGATCGGCGTGGCACCGGTCCACAGCTCGACGTCGATACCATTGGGATGACCGGCGGCCGTGAGGAGCTGGCGGGCCTGCGCCGGATCGTACGCGTACGGGGCACGTGACGAATCGGCACCGCCGAGCGAGGGTGGAATGACGCCGGCGGCGAGGTGGCCCCGCCCGTGGACGAGTTGGGAGAGAATCGTCTTCGTGTCCACGGCGAGGTTGATGGCGCGGCGCACGCGGGGGTCGCGGAGCGGCCCGCGGGTGGTGTTGATGGCCACGTACACGAGATCGAGGGACGGGGCTTCGACGAGTAGCCGGCGGCGCACCGAGTCGGCCTGCCAACCGGCGATCTCGTCGGGCGGGATCTCGACGACGTCGACGTTGCCGGCCTCGAATTCGGCGACCGCGGTGCTCGGCTCGGCGATCACGCGCGCTTCGAGCGAGTCCGCCTTGGGTGCGCCGCCCCAGTACGACGCGTTGCGGGCGAACAGCAGGTAGTCGTCGTGCTTCCACTTCACGAGCGTCCACGGGCCCGTGCCCACCGGGTGCTCGCCCACGTTGGCGGGGGCATCGGCGGGGAGCACGGACGCCACCGGCATGGCGAGCAGCTTGGGAAAGATGGCGAGTGGCTGGTCGAGCGTGATCTTGACCGTGCTGTCGTCGGGGGCGGAGAGGCCGGCGATTGTCGTCGCCTTCCCGTTGGCGAAGGCGGGCGCGCCGCGGATAGGGAGCAACGGCTCGGCGCGGCCACCGTGAGTGGCGGGGTCGAGGGCGCGGGTGAACGAGTGGATGACGTCGCGCGAGGTGAGGGGGCGTCCGTCCTGGAAGGTGACGCCGTGCCGCAGGTGGAAGGTGTAGGTGCGGCCGTCCGGGGAAACGTCCCAGTGCGTGGCCAGGGCGGGTTCGAGTCGGGCGTCTGGGGCGAAGCGCGTGAGGCCTTCGAACACGTAGCTCACGGCGCGGCCGGTGGGAACGTCGGTGGACAGCGCGGGATCGAGTGAACGTGGGTCGTAGGTATCGCGCGCGTCGATGAGGGTGCGGCGCGAGGTGGCCGAGGGCTCCGCCCCGCGACAGGCGAGGGCGACACAGGGGAGGACGACGAGGAGCGGCGCCCTCGGGAAACGGGCGGGGAAACGGGCCACGGCGGTTGACACCTAGGAAAGCGGGCGAGAACTTACATTACCCGCACCGACGCGTCAATCATATGCGCCCGCCGGATTTACGCGCCGCGCGGGCGCGTCGTGTATCGGCTGTCGGTTCACACGACTCAGAGGGCCCGGGAATCGCGCGGGGGGCGACGCCTGGGGGGTTCTGCTCCGAGGTTCGCATGCTCCATCAGCGACGTCCCTTGCGCTCCGGCGGTTGATGCATCGCATTTCGCAACTCACGCTCGGGGCGCTGTGCCTCGTGTTCGCGGTCGCGGCCGGCCCGGCCCGGGCACGCGCGCAGGACATCACGTGTGATCCTGGCGACCAGGAGGTACGGTCGCTCGTGTTCCGTGGCAACCATGCGTTCAGCGCGTCGGATCTCGAAGTGCGGATCGTGACCACCGAGTCGGGATGGCTGCGGCGGCATCTGGGATTCGTCGGCGCGCGCCATTGCCTCGATCGCACCGAGTTGCCGCTCGACGTGTTGCGGCTCAAGAAGTTCTACCACGACAAGGGCTATTACAACACCCAGGTAGACACACTCGTCCAGTCGCTGGACGCCCACGCCGTCCGTGTGACGTTCACGATCGACGAGGGGAAGCCGATCGTGGTCGACTCGTTGGCGATCACCGGGCTGGACGGGGTGGCCAACCGGGCGCACATCGTGGCTGGGCTGCGGCTGCGCGTGGGGATGCCGTTCGACGTGAACACGTTGGCCACGGAGCTGGACACGATCACGGCCCGCATGCGGAATTCTGGCTATCCCAACGTGGAACTGCTGCGCAATTATACCGTGCGGACCGACTCGCTCACGGCGTCCATCGCGATCACGGCCGTGCCCGGGGCCCTGGCGCACATCGGCCAGATTCGCGTCCATGTGGTCCCCGTGGACAGCGCGCACTCACAGCAGATTGGCGACGACGTGGTGCGGGAGTTGCTGGGAATCCACCCGGGAGACCTGTACAGCGATGACAAGTTGGTGGCGGCGCAGCGGAAGCTGTACCAGCTGGGGGCCTACCGTCACGTGGAGGTGTCGGCGGATTCCGTGCAGTCGCAAGGCGATTCGCTGGTCGCGCTGAACGTCGACCTGCGCGAGGACTACATGCAGCAGCTCGACACCAAGTATGGGTGGGGAACGCTGGACTGCTTCCGCACGAGCGCGCAATACACGAACAAGAACTTCCTCCATCAGGCGCGCCACCTCGAGCTGGGTGCGCAGTTGTCGAAAGTGGGGTACGGCTACCCGCTGGCGTCGTCGGCCACGCGCGGGCTGTGCTACCAGGACGTGTTGCGCAAGGATCCGTTCAGCGACACGACGAATTACAACATATCGGCGACGCTGTTGCAGCCTGGCCTGCTCGGGACGGGGTGGACGCCGTCGTATTCGCTGTACAGCGAGCGGCGCAGCGAATACCTGGCTTACCTGCGGACGACCCTGATCGGCGGCGAGGCTGCGGTGACCCGCAACGTGAGCGACCGCGGAACGCTGCGTCTGTCGTACAGCCTGGAGTACGGGCGCACGCAAGCCCAACCGGCTCTCCTGTGCGCCGTGTTCAATCGGTGCGACACGCAGTCGCAGGATCAGATCTCGCTGGTCGAGCAGCCGCTGGCGGTGACCGGCGGGCAGTACACGCTGGTCCGCACCGACAACCCGTTCAACCCGAGCGACGGGTTCGTGCTGCGCACCGAACTGCGCAGTTCGTCGCGGTTCATGGGGTCGGCGTCCGATCTGACGTTCAACAAGGGCACCGCCGACCTCTCGTGGTTCCATCCCCTGGGGCGTATCGGGGTGTTCGCGGCGCGCCTGCGCGGCGGCCTCGTGGTCGGCCCCAGTCTCTCGCTGTCCGATCCGACGCAGTACATCCCGCCCGAGGAGCGGCTCTACGCGGGCGGGGCGAACAGCGTGCGCGGGTTCTACCAGAACGAGATGGGGTCGCTGTTGTACATCGCCCAGGGCATCGATTCGGTGATCGTCAACGACAGCACGCGCTATTTCCGTTCGCCCAATGGGGTCACGCCCTACCGGGTGGTGCCCGTTGGCGGCAACGCGCTGGTCGTGGTGAACTTCGAATACCGGGTGCCCGACGCCTTCTTCCCGGACCTGCTCCAGTGGACGTTCTTCACCGACGGTGGTGAGGTGTGGACGCGGGGCACGCCTGGCACCGCGCTGGCGTTGTCGCAGATCAAATGGACGCCGGGCATCGGCATCCGCGTGTTCACGCCCGTGGGACCGCTTCAGGTGAACGTGGGGTACAATCCCTATCCGCAGCCCCGCGGGCCGATCTACTACGACGCGAGCGTGAACGGCGAGACCAGCGTCGCGCCGCTCTACTGCGTCAGTCCTGGTAACACGATTCCCGTGCACCTCGCGTCCAGCGGTGGCATCAGCACCTACAGCCAGGACAGCCAGGCCTGCCCGGCGAACTTCGCGCCGGCGCGATCGGGCGCGTTCCTCCGCCGGTTGACGCTCACCTTCTCGATCGGGCCGGAGTTCTAGTGGTCTCCCGCCGCCGCATCGTGCTGCTCGTGAGTCTGGGGCTCGTGGTGACGCTCACCGTGGTGGCCGCGGTGGCCGTGTTCGTCCTCACGCAGAGCGGCTGGGGGCAGGACAAGGTGCGCCAGCTGATCCAGCGGCAGTTGGCATCGTCCGTCCACGGCAAGGTGTATCTGGGCCGAGTGACCGGCAGCTACCTCACGGGCGTCACCGTCGACTCGCTCGAGATCCGCGACGCCGAGGATTCGCTGTTCGTGGCGAGCGGACCCTTGACCGTGGAGTACGATCCCCGCGACCTCCTCGACAAGCGGTTGTTGTTCAATCACGTGGACGTGCAGCATCCCACGGTCTACCTGCGCCAGCACGAGAATTATGACTGGAACTTCCAGCGCATCTTCCGCAGCGGACGCACGGGACCGAAGGCCACGGGACCGCAGTACGGCGATTACGTGGTCATGGACTCGGTACGGCTGCACGACGCGACGTTCGTGCTCACGCTACCGTGGCACCCGGATGATTCCCTGCACGGGGCGAAGCGCGACAGCGCCGTGGCCGCAGCACTGGTCAACAAGAACACGGAGATCCGGCGGCGGAGCGAAGGGTTCGCGATTACCCGGCGCTGGACTCACATCGACGCGCTCGTGCCCCGCGCGCGGCTGGCCAACCCCGACAGCGTCGGCCGCGTGTTCCAGATCGCTTCCCTCACCGCGGATGAGAGCGATCCGCCCTTCTCGTTCCGCAACGTGCGCGGGACAGTGCGCAACCTCGGCGACTCGGTCTGGACCGACGTGGCACACTTCGACCTCCCGGGTTCCACCGGATCGGCGGCGGGCAAGGTCGTATGGGGTAGCGATCTCCCGATCCGCTACAACCTCCACATCATCGGCGACTCGGTATCGCTCGCCGACGTGGCGTGGGTCTATCCCACACTGCCGCGCACCGGCGGTGGCTCGATGGTGCTCGACATCGTCAATGAGCGCAACCTGCACGTGATGGACTACCGGCTCACGAAACTGGATGTGCGAAGTACGAAATCGCGCCTGCGCGGAGCGATGACGTTCGCCGTGGGCGGGCCGGTGCTCCAGGTGAAGGACGTCGATCTGCTGGCCGACCCGGTGGATTTCGATCTCCTGCGCACGCTCAACGGTCGGGCATTCCCGGTGGACTGGCAGGGCCAATTGCGGGGGACGGTGGTAGCGCGCGGAGGGCCACTCACGCACTTCGTGGTGGACACATCGCACCTGGTATTCCAGGACGCGCACGTGCCCGGTGCGTCGTCCGAGGTGAGCGGCCGCGGTGAGCTGGACATCCTCCAGCCGGCGTTCACCGTCTTCCACCATTTCCGGGTGGAGGCGACGACCATCGATCTCCGCACGATCGAATACCTGTATCCGGACTTCCCGGCGCTTGCCGGAACGCTGTCCGGGGTGGCGACGCTCGATTCGTCGTGGATGGACGTGCGGTTCTCCGATGCCGACGTGACGCAACGCGTGCCGCTGGCGCCACCGTCCCGTATCCTGGGCAGCGGACGCATCACGTATGGCGATACGTCCATGACGTACGATGCCTCGCTGTTCGCGGATTCGCTGTCGTTCACCGGCCTCCAGCGCTCGTATCCCAAACTGCCCTTCAAGGGGATGTTCAGCGGGACGATCCACGCCCAGGGTACGGCCAACGACCTGATGCTCACGGCGTCGCTCCGCGGACCGGCGGGCGGCATCACGTTCGACGGACGCGTGGACGCCTATCCCCCCGAGCTGGGCGCGCAGGGGAGCGGGCGGGTGTCCAGCGTCGATCCAGCGCAGCTGCTCGATCGGGACAACGTGCCGTCGGGCTCGTTGACCGGGAACTACACCATCGACATGCGGGGCGACTCGTTGGCCAACCTCACCGGGTCCGCCAGCGTATCGATGGAGCGGTCGGAGTTCGACCGGGTGCACGTGTTCGCCTCGCGGGCGCGGTTGCAGTTCGGCGACGGCCGCATGCGGGTGGACTCGATGCGCCTCGAGACCTCGGCGGCGACGGTGACGGCCGATGGGGCGCTCGGCCTCCACGCCGGAATTGCGGATTCGCTACGCTTTGATGCGACCGTGGATTCGTTGGGCGGCCTGCGCCCGTTTCTCGAGACGCGGACGGCGCTCACGACGGGCACGCCCGATTCGCTGGCTGGTGCGCTGTCGATCACGGGCATGCTGACCGGAAACCTCGACTCGCTCAATGTGCGCGGCCAGATCTTCGGCAGTTCGCTTTATCGGAACGAGGATCGCGGCGCCTCGGCGCGGGGCGTCGTAGCGCTGGACAACATCCTCGGAATTCCGCGTGGCACCGTGGGGTTCGAACTCGACACGCTGGTGCTGGGGGGCGTGCGCGTCGATACGATCGGGGCCGAGCTGCAACTCTCCACGCGCACGAGCGGTACGTTCCAGCTGGGCGCGTTGAGCGACAACGGTCCGACCTTCGCCGCCGCCGGCGCCGTGGCGCGCGACAGCAGCCGGTGGACGGTGACGGTGCAGTCGGTGGGGCTAAATCTGGGAAGCGATGCCTGGACGTTGGCGGCGCCGGCGGCCATCCGCATCGAACCGGCGCTCACGGCGGTCGACACCCTGCGATTGATCAACGGTCGCGGGGGCGCGTTCACGGTGGCGGGGTTCGTGCCCGAGCACGGTGCCGTCTCGGCGCGGGTGTGGGCCGACAGCGTTCCGGCGCGCGATGCGGGGACGCTGCTCCAGATCGCCGACACCCTGTCGGGCTGGGGTTCGCTCCGCGTGGACGTGACGGGCACGCGCGATCAACCGCGCGCAACCGCCGATGCCGAGCTCAGCGACCTGCACTACGGCGAGATGCAATTGCAGCGCGTCGGCGCACACGCGTCGTACCTCGACGGACGCACCGGCGCCGCGGTGACCGTGTTCCGCGACGGCGCCCCGGCGCTCCAGGCCACGGCCTCGCTGCCCATGGAACTGACGCTGTCCGGCGCCCCGCGGCTGCTGCCGGACTCGTTGCGCGGCACGATCCGCGCCGACAGCGCGGACTTTGCGATCATCGAGGCGTTCGTGCCCGCAGTGACCCACGCCAAGGGACGGGTGTTTGTGGCGCTCGACGTGGGTGGCACATGGAAGCATCCCACGCTCGGCGGCCGGGTGCTGATGACCGGCGGCGAGCTGACGATGGACGACCTGGGCATCACGCTGCACGATCTCACCGCCGATCTCGCGGTGTCGCAGGAACGGGACAGCCTGGCCATCCGGCAACTGCGGGCGTGGAGTCCGTCGTCGCCGGCCGACAGCGTGTCGGTGCGCGGCTTCGTGGACTTCGCCGACCGCAGCAATCCGCTGTTCAATCTGCGGCTGGTGGCCCACGATTTCCGGACCATGGACAAGCGCTCGCTCGCCCGGCTCGACGTTTCCACGGTGGGCGACGGCATCACGCTGCGCGGGCGCAGGACGGGATCGACGCTCACCGGGTCGGTGAACCTCGTGCGCGGCACGATCTACATTCCCGACCACGACGTGGCCAACAAGCAGTTGGTGATTCTCAGCTACCGCGATCTGGCGGGCATCGTCGACACCGCCGACCTGAATTCCCGCATCAAGCTGCCGAGCCCGCCATCGGCCCTGTTGCAGGACATGGCGATCACGGGGGTGCGGGTGACGCTCGGGGACGAGGTCTGGCTGAGGTCACAGGAGGCGAACATCAAGCTCGGTGGGTCGCTGAACGTGACGCGAGTGCCGGTGCGGGCCACCGACGCGGGGTCCCCGTTTTCCGGTCGCAATCCGGGCGACAGCATGACCTATCGGTTGGCACTCGATGGGACGCTGACGGCCGAACGGGGCACCTACACCCTCTCATTCGGTCCGTTTCAACGCGAGTTCCAGGTGGAAACGGGGACGATCACGTTCTACGGGACACCCGACTTGAACCCGCGCATCGAAGTCAGCGCACTCTACAAGGTGCGGCAGTACAACCGCCCCGACATCAGCGTGCGCGCCAAGCTCAGCGGCTTCCTGTATCCGGGGCCGTCGCTCGATCTGGAAAGTGGCGAGAGTTACGAGATTCCGCAGTCCGACCTCGTGAGCTATCTGTGCTGCGGCGTACCGAGCTTCGAATTGGGAGCGAATCAGAGCTACCTCCGCACGGCGGCGCAGGTGCTCCTGCCGACGGCGAGCAGCGTACTCGCCCGCACGCTGCGCGGTCAGCTCGGGTCCACATTCGATATCCTGCAGTTCCAACCCGGGGCGACGGACGCGACGGACACCAAGGGCCAGACGACGGGCAGTACGGCGCGCGACTTCTTTGCCGGCGCGCGACTGGGTGGCGACAAGCAGATCACCAACAACCTGTTCTTCAGCATCAGCACGGGCTTGTGCCAGTTGAACGCGAACCAACCAGGGGGAGGGACCTCCGGCGTGAACTCGTTCGTTGAGCAGCTGGAGAGCAAGCTGCAGTACCGCTTCACCGGCACACTGTCCGTGGAGGCCGGGCTCGAGCCCCCGTCCAGCGCCCTGCTGTGCGGCCGGACCCAACGCGGCCTCGTGCCGACGCCGCAGCAGTGGGGATTCTCCCTCTCGAAAACCTGGCGCTGGTGATCCGCCGGGTCTTGCTGGTCGTCAATCCCGGCTCGCGTCACGGGGTGCGCGACCTGCGTCGCGTCCAGCGCGCGTTCGCGGCCTGCGGCGTGTCGTGCGACACGCGGTTCACCGCGGGGCCGGGCGATGCCGGCGCCCTGGCCAGGGACATCGGACAGACCTACGACGCGCTATTCACGCTGGGCGGTGACGGCACGATCATGGAAGCGCTGGGCGGGTTGGCTGGCGGGGGCACGCCGCTGGGCGCGCTGGCTGGCGGCACGGGTAACCTGTTCGTGCGCGCGTTCGGCATCCCGCTCCGTCCAGGGCGTGCCGTTCGCGCGCTCTGCGCGGGCGCCACGCGCACCATCGATGTCGCCGAACTTGGGACGGGGGGGCATTTCGCGGTGGCCGCCGGAATCGGCATCGACGTCGCGATGATCGAAACCGCATCCGCGGTGCTCAAGCGTCGACTCGGCTTGACCGCGTATATCCTGGCCGGGGCGCGCGTGGCGATCGGGGCCGCCGCACGCGGCGAGAGCTTCCGGGCCCGCATCACGGTGGACGACACGGTGCACGAGGTCGAGGCGCTGTCGGTGCTCGTGGCCAACGTCGAGTCGGTATTGAACGGGTTGATCACGCTCGCCCCCGGGGCAGCACCCGACGACGGCGCGATCGACGTGGCGGTATACGCGGCGCGCACGGTGCCGCAGGCCCTGCGGGTGGCGTGGCGCATGTTGCGCGGGCGATTTCCCGACGACGGCCTCACCCGGTTCTACCGCGGGCGGCACGTACGCGTCGCCACCACCCCGCGGCGTCGGGCCCAAGCCGACGGCGAGCTTCTCCCGCCCGGCGAGCTGGACGTGCGCGTGCTCGCCGGGGCGGGACGCGTACTGGTGCCGCGTCCGGGATAATGGAGGGTTGCCGCCGGGGCCGTGTGTGTCCATTCTCTGTAAGCCCCGGCCGGGTCGAGCCGGGACCGATCGCTCACGCCACCCTTATGATTCGGCATGCCTTCCGTCCTGATCGTTGACGACGAACGCGACATCACCTCGTTTCTCGGGGCGTTCTTCGAACGCAACGGGCATGAGGTGTTGAAGGCGTATACGGGGGAGGAAGCGGTGTCGCTCATCCGGCAGCGGCGTCCGGATCTGGTACTGCTCGACCTGCGGCTGCCCGATATCTCGGGGTTCGACGTACTCGAGCGCGTGAAGGAGGAGCACCCGGTCGTGATCATGATCACCGGGCATGGCGATGTGTCGCTGGCCGTGCAGGCGATGCAGGCTGGCGCCGAGAGCTTCCTCACCAAGCCGATCGAGTTGGCGCACCTGGGCGCGGCCGCCGAGCGGGCATTCGAGAAGGCGCATCTCCGGCAGATGAATCTGTATTTGGGCGAGCGGCGGGGCGCGTTTCCGGCCCGCACCCTGCTCGGGTCGTCACCTCCGATGCGCGAACTCGCCGGGCAGATCGAGTTGTTGGCGCGGAGCGACCGCACGACGGTGCTCCTGGTGGGCGAGGTGGGCACCGGCAAGGGGCGTGTCGCCGACGTGATGCACCGGCAGAGCCCCCGTGCCGCACAGCGATTCGTGGAGGTGAACTGCGCCGCCCTCACCGCGGCGTCGCTCGATTCCGAACTGTTCGGCGTGGAGCAGGGCCCATCGCCGGAGGGCGACGTGTACCGGCCCGGGCTGCTCGAGGCCGCGAGCGGCGGCACGCTGTTCCTCGACGAGATCGGCGATCTCGACGCGCACCTCCAGCCCAAGCTACTGCGCGTGCTCGAAGGCAAGAGTTTCCGCCGCCAGGGCGGCACGCGCGAGGTGCAGGTGGACGTGCGTCTCATCGCGGCCACGAGTCGCGACCTGGTGGCCGAGGTCACGGCGGGCCGGTTCCGCGAGGACCTCTACTACCGCCTGAGCGTGATGCCGATCAATCTTCCCCCGCTGCGCGCCCGCGCCCGGGAGGACCTGGTGGATCTGATCGGGCACCTGCTGGACGAATTGCGCGTGAACCTGCCCGAGGGCCCCACCGAACTGGACGACGAGGCCCTTGAGCATATGTTAAAGTACTCGTGGCCCGGGAACGTCCGCGAGATGCGCAACGTGCTCGAGCGGGCGTTCATCATCGGGCGCGGCGCGCCGGCCATCGCTCCGATGCACCTCGCCGCCGAGGTGCGCGACGCATCGGGGGTGGGCGTGGAGCACCACATCCCGCGCACCCTGGCGGAGGTGGAGCGACAGCACATCGACCGCACGCTCCGCGCGCATGACGGCAACCGCACCCGAGCCGCCAAGGAGTTGGGAATCTCGCGCGCCACGCTCATCAAGAAGATCAAGGAATACGGCAGCGAGGTGCGGCAGCCGATGTCTTACGGAGGAGTGAGATGACCCAGGAAATCAAGGAAATCGATGCGATGACTTGCCGGGCGTGCGGCAACGAAGAGCGTGCGTCCGAAGGGTACCCGTGCGTCGACTGCGGTACGTTCATCTGTGTGGTCTGCAACCTCCGCGGGGTCGTACGCTGCCGCGCGTGCGAAGCCAAACAGGCGGCCGCGCCGTCCACCCCGAACACGGCGCGCTGAATGGCCGTGGACTTTTCCCGGGTGGGGGTTGCAGTGGGACACGCCGGCGATCCCGACGCGGGCACGGGGTGCACCGTGGTGCGCGGCATCGACGCTTCCTTTCGGGGGGGCGTCGCGATCTTCGGCCGCGCCACGGGGTCCCGTGAACTCCCCGCCCTCGGTGCCGACGCGCTTGCCGACCGCGTGGATGCGGTGCTGCTTGCCGGCGGCTCGGCCTACGGGCTCGACGCCGCGGCGGGTGTCATGCGCTGGATGGAGGAGCGCTGCCGCGGCTTTCCGATCGGCGGCGGGGTGGTGCCTATCGTGCCGGCCGCGGTGATCTTCGATCTGCGGCCTCTGGGGCGATTCGACCAACGGCCCACGCCCGATATGGCCTACCGCGCCGCCGATACGGCGGCGTCCACTGGCGTGGCCGAGGGAAGCGTGGGCGCTGGCACTGGAGCGACCGTGGGCAAGGCAGCCGGAATCGGGCGGGCCATGAAGGGGGGCGTGGGATGCGCCCTACGCGAGTCGGCCGGCGTGGCCGTAGGCGCGGTGGCGGTGGTCAACGCATTCGGCGACGTCCACGACGCCGACGGCCACGTGCTGGCCGGCGCACGCGACGACGCGGGTGGATTCCTCCACGCCGCGCGCCTGCTGGTCGAGAACCCGCATCACATCGCGGCCCTGGCCGCCGAGCAGCGCGGCCGCAATACCACCCTCGCCGTCGTGGCCACCAACGCCGCGCTCGACCGGGTGCAGCTCAATCAACTCGCGCGCGCCGCAGGCGCCGCCCTCTTCCATCGGATCCGTCCCGCTGGTTCGTCGTTCGACGGTGACATCGTGTTCGCACTGGGCGCGCGCGAGGGAACGCCGGCCGACGCGCTGCACGTGGAAGCGCTCGCCATCGCCGCGCTCGAGGAGGCGATCGAGCGCGGTGTGCGCCTGGCTGTGGGGGCGTCGGGCCTTCCCGGACTCGCCGACACGCCATGACCATCACGGGCCGCGTCATGGTTCGGTCGGCGATCGCGCCGCTGCTGGCAGAGCCCAGGGCATCGAGCCCGCAGGTGTCGCAGCGGCTGGCAGGCCATGCGCTCGATGTGGTCGAAGTGCAGGGCGACTGGCTTCGGGTGCGGGGCGGCGACGCGTACGAAGGATGGGTGCACACGGGCTACATTGCGAGCGCGCCCGAGCGCACCGCCCGTCAGAGCCACGGCGGACGGCGCGTGTCGCTGGGCTGCGTGACCGGCATTTCCGGGGGCGGGCGGCGGTCGCTGCCGCTGGGCGCCTTCCTCGGGCCCGAGGAGACCGTGCAATCGGGCGAAATTCTGGAAGAGACCGCGTTCGCGACGCGCTTTCCCGGCACGGCCGCAGCCATCGCGCGCTCGGCCACCGAATTTTTCGAGGGTACGAGTTATCAGTGGGGCGGCATCACGCCGTGGGGCGCCGACTGTTCGGGCTTCGTGCAGTCGATCTTCGCGCTACACGGCGTCCCGCTGCCACGCGACGCCTGGCAGCAGGCTCAGGTGGGGGAACCCGTGGAGCGCAAGCTGGCTGCGCTGCAGGTGAGCGAACTCGCGTTCTTTTCGGATCGCGACGACGGGCGCATCACGCACGTCGGGCTCGGCGTGGGGAGCGGCCGGATGGCGCACGTGGCCGTGGGGCGGGGTGGCTTTGCCGTGGAGCGGTTGGCCGACGCGCGCGACGGCTACGTCAAGACGCTGGTCGACCAGTTCCGCTTCGTGCGGAGGGTCGTGTAGCGGGTCTCAGCTCACGAGGCCAGAGGCCGCGGCGATCGGCGCGCCCACGCGCACCTGCACCGGAACCTCGGTGGTCGGCTCGTGGTCGAGCGCGATGGCCATGGCGTACGAGCCCGCGCCGTCGATCGGCAGGTCGATCTGTGCGATGAGCGGTACGTCCATCTCGGCCACTCCGGAGGGAAGCGGTCCCACGCTCAAGTCGCCGGCGCTGCTCCAGAGTTCGGCCCGCTTGGGATTGAGCCAGCGCAGCGTCACGGTGTGATTCCCCGTGTCGAGGGAGTTGCCTTTGATGTGCACCACGAGGTGCGCGCGCGGGTGCACGGCGGGAGACGACCCCACGTGGAGGGCGTCGAACACGCCGAGGATGTTCAGCTTTCCTTCCTGCGAGACGTTGGCGGCGTCGGCGAAGAGCGCGAAGGCAACATGCATGAGAAAAACATAGACTGTCGGGCGGGGTGCGTCTACGTTTCGTGGATGCCTTCCCCTGACGCGCAGGCGGCGCCCCGGGCCGAACATGCGGTCGGTTCCGCGACGGTCTGGCTCACCGACATCTCGCTGGTGCTGATGGCGCTCATCTGGGGCGTCAATTTCAGCGTCGTGAAATACGGCACCACCCAGCTCTCGCCGCTCGCCTTCAACGGGTCGCGCGTGCTGCTGGCCGCGGTGGCGCTGTCGCTGGTCGCGTTCGTACCGCGGCGGGCGCCGGTGGCGCGGCGCGACATCGTGGCCCTGCTCCTGCTCGGCGTGCTCGGGAACGGGGTGTACCAACTGCTGTTCATCGAGGGCGTGGCGATCACGCGGGCCGGCGACGCGGCTCTGGTCGTCGCGGCGTCCCCGGCGTTGATCGCGTTGATCGGCCAGATGCTGGGCGTGGAACGCGTGGCGGTGCGCGCTTTCGTCGGCATCGTGCTGTCCATGGTCGGCATCGGCTTCGTGGTGTACAGCGGCGCGCGGATGGTGGTCAAAGGGGCCTCGGTGGCGGGTGACCTGCTGGTGCTTGCCGGCTCGGTGAGCTGGGCACTGTACACGGTGCTGCTGACCCCGTACGCGCGGCGCATCGATGGCGTCACGCTGTCGGCGTACACGATGATCGGCGGTGCCCTGATGCTCGAGGTCGTGGCGGCGCCGGAGCTTGCCCGCATGACATGGAGCACCGTATCCCCCGGCGCGGTGGCCGCGATCCTGTACAGCGGGTTGGGCGCGCTGGTGGTGGCGTATCTCTTCTGGTATCGGGGCGTACGCGTGATCGGACCCACGCGCACGGCCATGTATTCGAACCTGCAACCGCTGTTCGCCCTGATCGTGGCGGCGATCCTGCTTGGCGAATCGCCCACGCCCTGGCAGGTGATGGGGGCTATCTGCATCATGGCCGGCCTGCTCCTGACCCGCGCGTGAAACTCGTTCTCTTCGATATCGACGGTACGCTGTTGAACAGCGACGGCGCGGGGCGCCGCGCCATCCAGCGCGCGCTCGTGGAATCATTCGGCACGGCCGGCCCCGAGCAGCACTGGTTCGACGGCAAGACCGATCCTCAGATCGTTCACGAGCTGATGGCGCTGGCCGGCATCGACCGCGATGTGGTCGAGGCGCGCTTGGACCACGTGTTCACGCGCTACGTCGAATTGCTGCGCGACGAGATCGGGCGCCCGGGCCACGCGGCGGCGATCTATCCTGGCGTGGCCGAACTGCTTGACGCCCTCGAGGCGACGAACGGCGTGACCCTCGGACTTCTCACGGGAAACGTCGAGGCGGGCGCCCACGTGAAGCTCGGCGCGGTGGGTATCGCTCCGGCGCGATTCCGCGTCGGCGCGTTCGGCTCGGACCATGCAGTACGCGCAGAACTCCCCGCCATTGCCCGCGCCCGCGCCGGCGCCATGTTGGGGTGCGAACTCCCGGGCCAGGCGATGGTCGTGATCGGCGATACGCCGGCCGACCTCACCTGCGGGCTCGGCGTGGGCGCGCGCGCCATGGGGGTGGCCACCGGACGCTACTCGGTGGCCGAACTGGGTGCGTACCAGCCCGCGGCCGTGGTGGCGAACTTCCGCGATACGGCCGCCGTGGTCGACGCGATTCTCTCCGCATGATCGCCGGCGCGGCGCGGTCGGAACCCACCGATGGCTGAGCCCGACACGGTGTTTGAGGCCCGGATTGCCGGGGCGCCGGACTTCACCGTGTTCGTGCGCGCGAACGGCGGCCTCATCGTGCTCACCCGCGCCGATGGGCGCGAGGCCCGCACCATTCATGTGGACGACGTACGCGAAGTGGCCCACGATGGCGCCCGCGTGACGATCACGCCGGCGCGCGGCGATGTGGTGGGCATGGTTTGTGATCGCGCGGCCGCTCTCGACGCGGCGCTCGTGGCGGCTTGCAGCACACTCCCCGAATTGACGCGGGCGCTCCACTCGCTGGGCTCCTCGCGCGCCAGTTCCGACGCCGCGGGGCAGCGGGAGTTCTTCGCCCCGCTGCTCGACGCGCGCCGGCGCGCCGAGGAATCGGTGGCGCGGGCCGACGTCGTCGCGGCGTTCGATGCCGACCGGTTGACTCGTGCCCTGGACGGCTATCTGGAAGCGTTGATCGAGCACAGCGCCGACAAGCGTCCGGCCGCTCGTCGTGCTCTGGCGGCCCGTGCCGAAGACGCGACCGAACCTCTGCGCCGGGCCATAGAGCAGTTGCGCCGCGCCGGCACGAATGCCGCGAATCCTCCCGCCGACGCACGCGTGGCGAGCTGGCGTCACTGGAAATCCGCGTTGCAGGAGTTGTTCGCTGCCGCCGATCGATGTTGGGGGCTGCTACACGAGCGCGGCGCGGCCAGCGCGGTCCGGTCCGGAGAATGACGTGTGCGACGCTTCGCGATAGCCTGGAACCGGAAGTGCAATGCCGATACCTTTTCTCGGCAATGACACTCGGACGGGTGGCCTGCTTGGCCCTGGCAGCGCTGGGGTTCGCCGTGCCGCGGCTCGCCGCGCAGGAGCAACCCGCGCGTCGGATGGCCAACATCGTCAGCGTGGCCGTCGAGGAGTACGGCAAGGGCATAGACGAACAGGGTCGGCTCATCGCGCCGTCCGAATACCAGGAGGCTCTGGGCTTTCTGGACGATGCGAAGCGGATCTCCGACCGGCTCACCGGGGATCGTGCGAACGCTTCGCGTCCGCTGCTCGATTCCATCATCACGGCGGCGCAGCGCCGCCAAGCGCCCAGCGTGCTCGGCGGGCTTGAGCGGCGGTTTGCGACCTCGCTTGGCAGCGAGGGGGCGCTCGAACTGCCGGCCGCGGCACTGGATCCGGGCGACGGCAGGCGGATCTACGACGCCACGTGCGCGCAGTGCCACGGGACGGCGGGCCGCGGCGACGGTCCCCAGGCGGCGCTGCTCAATCCCAAGCCGGTGCCGATCGGGGATCCGACCGTCGCCGCGAGCGTGACGCCGGCGATCATGTACCGCATCTCCTCGGTGGGCGTTTCTGGCACGCCGATGCTCGGCTTCGCGAGTGATCTCACGCCGCAGCAGCGGTGGAACGTGGTGTCGTACGTCATTTCGCTGCGCAGTACATCCGCGCAGGTGGCTGAGGGCGAGGGGCTGTACATGCAGCGATGCGCGCAGTGCCACGGTGCGACCGGGGCGGGCGACGGGTCGTATGCCCACAGCCTGTCCAAGCTTCCGCCGGAGATCGGCACTCTGGAGTGGCAGGCGGGACGCACCGACGACAGCCTGGCGCGTGTGGTGCGCGAGGGGCTGGCAGGTACGGCGATGCCCCCGGCCGACGGGATGACCGACGCGCAGGTGCGGAGCGTCGTGGCGTACCTGCGCACGCTCCCAGTGCGGAACCCCGGGGCTGGCGCCGTGGGTGCGGCATCCGACACGGGCGCGGCGGGCGCGGCACGCAACGTCACGGGGCTGCTCAAGCAGGCGCTGGCTTCGGTGCAGCTCGGCCGGGCCGCGGAAGCGGGGGACAGGGCGTTCGACGCCTATCTGGCGTTCGAACCGCTCGAAGGTCCGGCCCGTGCGAAGAACCCGGGGCTCGTGGCCCGGATGGAAAAGTCATTCGGCGACTTCAAGGCGGCGGTGCGCGCGAACGACGTCGCCGGCGCCGAGGATGCGCGCGATGTCATCGAGGCGAATCTCTCGGCCGTCGTGGAACTCACCCACCCGGCCGGCAGCGCCACCGAAGCATTCTGGCAGTCGTTCCTGATCATCCTGCGCGAGGGGCTCGAAGCCATTCTCGTGATCGGGGCCGTGGTGGCCTTCCTGCTCAAGACGGGGCATCGCGAGCGGCTGCGTTCCATCTGGACAGGGGTCGGACTCGGCCTGGCCGCCAGCGCGGCCACGGCGGTAGCGCTGAAGACGATCCTGAGTGCCGTACCGGCAAGCAGCGAGATCATCGAGGGCGTGACCCTGCTGATCGCGGTCGCCGTGTTGTTCTCGGTGAGTTACTGGCTGATCTCCCGCGTGGAGGCGGCCAAGTGGCAGCAGTTCATTCGCGACAAGGTCACCGATGCGCTGCAACACGGCGGTGGGCGCGCGCTGGCGTTCGTGGCGTTCCTCGCGGTGTACCGCGAGGGGGCCGAGACCGCGCTGTTCTACCAGGCGCTATTCAGCGAAGGCCCGCACCTGGCGGTGCCGCTCTCGTTAGGCATCGTGGCCGGGTTCGTCGCGCTGGCCGTCATCTTCACGCTGTTCTATCGCTACGGCGTGCGCATTCCGCTGCGGCCGTTCTTCACCGTGACCAGCGTACTGCTCTACTATATGGCATTTGTGTTCATGGGCAAAGGTATCCGTGAGCTGCAGGAGGGCAACGCGATGTCGATGAGCGTCATTCCGGGGTTCCCGCACGTGGAGGCGTTGGGCCTCTATCCGACGTGGGAGACGGTGCTCGCCCAGCTCTTGCTGCTCGCGCTGTTCGTGTTCGCGGTGGCCAAGACGTTCTGGCCCAAGCGGTCGGTGGCGTTACCCACGATCCCCGATTCGGCGGCGCCCGTGACGGTCCTCGGCGCCGAGGTCGCAACGCTGCGCGAGGAGAACGCGGCTCTGCACGCGCGGCTCGCCGCGCTGGAAGAGCGGGTGCTCCGCAAAGCGGCGCCGGGGGCGGCCGATTGACCGCCCCCGGCGGTGGTCACCCGCGCTGGGCGGCGTAGATCCCCGGCTTGCCGGGCTCCACGCGCCGCCGCAGGTACATCCAGACGAACCCCATCGCCACGAATACCAGCGCGATGCCCTGCGCGTAGGTCAGCGAGCCGAGGAACCGGTCGTCCTTGGCGCGGAAGAACTCTATGATGAAACGCTCAAACCCGGCCAGCACGCAATAGACGCCGAACAGCCAGCCCTCGGCGTGTTTGTGGTCGCGCAGCCGCCAGAGAATCAGAAACATGATCGTGGCCAGCGCCACCTCGTAGAGTTCGGTGGGATACACCGACACGACCGTGGACGGGGCGAGCCCCGCCGGAAATTTCGTATGGAACTCGGCCGCCATCGCGGCCACCGTCGTGGGGGGCTGGCCGTTGGGGAACATCACCGCCCCGAATCCGCTGAACGGGCGGCCGTAGTCGTCGCCCACTGCCCAGCATCCGGTGCGGCCCACGGCGTAGGCCGCCGCCACCGCCGGGCCGCCCACGTCGAAGATCCGCATCATCGGGATCTTCTTCCACCGGATCACGGCCATCACGGCCAGCATGCCGCCGACCAGTCCGCCCCAGAACACGAACCCGCCGCGCGTGAACAGCGCGTTGTAGTTCTTGAGGATGATGACGTAGTAGAGTTTGGCGCCGAGCAGGCCGCCGATCACGGCGGCGAGGATCATATCGCCGATGGCGCGCGGGTCGTGCCCGCGGCGGTCCAGTTCCTGCTCTGAAACGTGCTGGGCCACGGCGAACGCCGCCACGACCGCGATGCCGAATCCGGTGAGCGACAGGGGGCCGAGCTGGAGGACGAACGGATGATGGATGATCGGTGTGGTCATGCGGCGACGAGGCCCGGAAGAGAGAGAGAGGCGAACGCGTTGAGGTCGAGGCCGGCGCGCTCCCCACGCTCGAAATGGAAGAGTCCGGCACGGGCGATCATGGCGGCGTTGTCGGTGGCCAGCCGCGCCCCCGGAGCATACACCGATACGCCGTGGGGCGCGAGGCGCTCCCGCATCGCGGCCACGAGCGTCCGGTTGCCAGCCACGCCGCCACCCAGGACCACCCGCTCACGGCCGAATGCGTTCACCGCGCGCGTCGTCTTCTCCACCAACGTGTCGACGAGCGCATCCTGGAAGGCCCGCGCGATCGGCCCCCGACCGGCGTCGCCTGGCGACGCGTGCACGGCGTTCAGCACCGCCGTCTTCAGGCCGCTGAACGAAAAATCGTAGTAGTCGGGGTCTCCGGGCCGCTGGTTGCGGCGAAGCATCGGCCGTGAGAACCGCAGCGGGCCGGCGTCGGCGCTGTTGGCCAGGCGCTCCACGTGCGGGCCGCCCGGATAGGGCAGCCCCAGCAGCTTGGCCACCTTGTCGAACGCCTCGCCCGCGGCATCGTCGCGTGTGCCGCCGAGCAGGCGGTAGCGCCCCCACGCCTCGACGTCGAGCAGCAGCGTGTGCCCGCCTGAGACGAGCAGCGCTGTGAACGGAGGGACGGCGTCCGGATCCTCGATCGAGGTGGCGAACAGGTGCCCCTCCATGTGGTGCACGCCGAGCAGCGGGACGCCCAGCGCGTACGCGAGGGCCTTGCCGAAGCTCACTCCCACGAGCAGCGCGCCCACGAGGCCCGGCCCGTGCGTCACCGCCACCGCGTCCACGGCGGCGGGTTCCAGCCCGGCGTCGGCCAGCGCGCGCTCCACGACGGGCTGGATGCTGGAGAGGTGGGCGCGCGACGCGATCTCGGGCACCACGCCCCCGAACACCCGATGCACATCCTGCGACAGGATGACGAGCGAGTGGAGCGTCACCTCGTCCGCGGCGCCGCTGACCACGGCGGCCGACGTCTCGTCGCACGAGGTCTCGATGCCCAACACGGACGTCATGTGGGCTTGCGCTGGCCGGTGGGCTGTCGCGCCGAGCCCCCCACGCTCGCGGGGGCCGCTGGTCGTGGCACGACGTGCACGACCACCACGCGCGGCTGGACATCGCGCACGAGTACCGCCGCGCCAGGCGGCAGCTGCACGTCGTCCGGGGTGAGCACCAGGGTGGCCGAGTCAGCACCCCGGGGCATCGTGCGGCGAATCACCGGCGGACTGGAGAACAGCGCAAAGATTTCCTTGCCCTCTCCGGCCACCAGGGCGCGGACGTCGGGCGGCGGATCACGCAGCACCGTCGCGCTGTCGAGCATCACGGACAGGCGCACGGGGACGATTTCTTCGGTGGGCTCCTTTGACGTGGCGATGAACCAGAGCACGACCGCGAAGGCCACGGCCAAGGCTTTGAGCCCGAGCCGCTCGGTGAACGCGCCGACCAGGCGACGGCGCCAGCGGGATCGCGCGGCGTTCATGCCTGCATCAACGCGTCGCCACCGCGCCGGCACCGGGGCTGGCGGTCGCGCCGGTGCTGGACGCCGAGCCGCCGAGTCCCAGCAGCTGTCGGACCAACGCGATGTTGCCTTGCGACGTCCAATCCGCGGCGCCGAGCCACACCTTGCGGATCACTCCGTTGCCATCGATCACGTACGATTCCGGATACCCGACCACCTGGTAGCTCTGCTCGATGCGATACTGGGGGTCGTGCAGGATTTCAAACGTGAGTCCCATGTTACGGGCATACGTCCGGATGGAGTCGTCCGAGGCGGTCTCGTCGATGCTCACGGCGACGATCTTGAGCCCGCGCGAGCCGTACATCTCCTGCAGCCGTTCGAGCGTCGGCATCTCCGCCTTACACGGTCCGCACCAGGTGGCCCAGACGTTGAGGATGACGACGTGGCCCGCATAGTCGGCCAACCGCTTGGTCTGATGGGTGCCGTCGATGGTCTGGGCGCTGAACGGCGGCGCCTTGGCACCGACGCCCACCTGCTGCACGCCTCCACCGAACGCGCGCTGGAATGCGTACGAGCCAGCCCCCAGCGCTACGATCACGGCGAGAATCACCCCCCACTGCTGTCGCACGGTCATACCTGTACCTCACACGCGCGTCGCAGCGCGCCGATCTCGGCGACCGGGTCACGGGCCGAGAAGATGGCGTGGCCCGCCACGAACGTGTCGGCGCCGGCCCGCCACACGTTGCCGATGGTGTCGCGCGCGATGCCGCCGTCCACCTCGAGTAGCGCCGGACACCGTGCTTCGTCGAGCATTCGGCGCGCGCGCCGCACCTTGTCCAGCGAGTGGGGAATGAACGCCTGGCCGCCGAACCCCGGGTTCACCGTCATGATCAACAAGAGGTCGGCGTCGTCGAGCACGTCTTCCACCGCCGACAGAGGGGTGGAAGGATTGAGCGCCACGCCGGCTCGGCACCCAAGTTCCCTGATATGTGCCAGTTGGCGCTGCAGGTGCGGAGCCACCTCGGCGTGGAGGGTGAGCCCACTCGCGCCGGCGGCGGCGAATGCCGGAAAGAGCCGCTCCGGCTCCACCGCCATGAGATGCACGTCGAGCGGCAGCGTGGTGAGACGGCGCACGGTCTCCACGATCTTCACGCCGAAGGTGATGTTGGGTACGAATCGCCCGTCCATCACGTCGACATGGAGCCAGTCGGCGCCTCCCTGCACGCACCGGGCCACTTCGTCGGGCAGTCGCGCGAAGTCGGCGGCGAGCAAAGAGGGCACGATGCGGACAGTCATGGCGCACTGCCTCCGGAAACGCTCACGGTGACGCGGGCGCCCACCGGCACGAGAGTGCCCGCCGCGGGGTCCTGTTGCACCACGGCCGCTTGCGCGCCCGCGCCCCCGCTGTTGAGAATCGTAACGTCGCCGAGCGCCAGCCCCAACTGCTCCAGCAGCACGCGGGCCTCGATGATCGTGTGTCCGGTGAGATCGGGCACGGGGATCGTGGCCGGCCCGGCGCTCACGATCAGGGTTACGGCCGAGGGGATCGCGGCGCGCGTCCCGCCCGCAGGGCGCGTCCCGATGATTGTTCCCACGGGCTGGTCGCTGGCCTGCGTCACGGTGTCGGGGTCGGTCGTGAACCCCGCCGCGCTGAGCGTCGAATCGGCCGGCGTCTGCACCATCCCGACGACGTTCGGCACCACGCCCATACGCGGGCCGTTGCTCAGATCGAGCACCACCGCACTGCCCAGCGGTTCGCGGCTGCCCTGGTCGGGCGTCATGCCGATCACGCTCAGGCGGGGCGTTGCGTCCTGGAACCGCAGCTCGCCGCGCTGGGCCTTGAAGCCGGCCTGTTGTAGGCGCCCGCTTGCAACGTCGAAACTGAGTCCGATGACGTTGGGAACGGTGGCCTCGGCGGGTGGCGCACCGGGCGGGAAGAGGAACACTGCCACCAGCGCCCACGCCAGGGCGAACCCGCCTGCCGAGGCGGCCAGGTAGGGCCACGCGCGCCGCCATCCGGCACGCACCTTCATGCCCGCCTTCGCAGCCGCACCGCAAACGCCCCGTCGGCGCCGTGGCGCTGCGGGAGCACGCGAAGTCGGCCCCCGTCGAGTAGATCGGCAGCCACGGTCCCCGCGGCCGGCGGCTCCACGCTCCAATCGGTGCGTGCCGCAAGGAACCGATCCACCTGTGCGTCGTTCTCCTCGGGTTCGAGCGAGCAGGTGCTGTACACGAGCATGCCGCCCGGTTTCACGATCCGGGCCGCCGAAGCGAGCAGCATCTCCTGCAGTGCCGTCATCACGGCGAGGTCGGACGGTCTGAGCCGCCAGCGCGCGTCGGGGTGGCGGCGCATGGTCCCGGTGCCGGTACAGGGCGCGTCGAGGAGCACGAAGTCCACCGCGCGCACCGCGGGCACGCGCGCATCGGCCGCGTAGACATGGACGTTGGCCAGACCGAGACGCGCCAGATTCTCGCGCAGCCGCTTGAGCCGGTGCAGCGATACGTCGCTGGAGCACACGGCGCCCGCCGTTCGCGCCAGCTCCACGGACTTGCCGCCCGGTGCCGCGCACAGGTCGGCCACTGTCGCGCCCGCGGGCACGGCGGCGTATTCCGTGACCAGCGTGGATGCCGGATCCTGCACGTGGAAGAGCCCCCGCTTGAACGCGCCGATTTCGGTGAGCGCCGACACCGGGCCGGCGAGTACGAGGCTGTCGGCCACCAGGGGCGCGGCTTCCACGCGGACACCAGCTGCCTCGAGCAACGCGGCGAGTTCGTCGCGCGTCGTGTGGATCGGGCGTACCACGATCGGCGGCTCGGCGTTGTTCGCGGCGAGCAGCCGCCGCGTGTCGGGTTCGCCCCACCGCTCCACCCACCGCGCCACGAGCCAGCGCGGGTGAGAGAACTCGGTGGCCAGGGCATCGATCGGGTCGGCGGGTACGGGCAAGATGAGCACATCGCGCTCGCGGTCGAGCCGCCGGAGGACGGCGTTGGCGAGTTTGCCAGCGCCCTCACCGGCGCGCGACTTGGCGAGTTCCACGGTCTGGGCGATGGCGGCGTAGGCGGGGACGCTCCCCATCTCGAGCAACTGGTACGCGCCGAGCCGCAGCAAGTCGAGCAACTCGGGGTCGATGCGGCCGAGTCCGCCGCGCACGCGGTCGCCGAGCAGCGCATCGAGCCGGCCCCGCATGCGGAGCATGCCGTACACCAGTTCGCGTGTCCATCGGCGGTCGCGGGCGTCGAGCGGCGCGGAGCGGCGGTCGAAGGTAGCGTCGAGCAGTTCGCCGCGGCGGAGGTCGGCGCACACCCCCGCGGCGACCAATCGCGCATCGGTGACCGGCATCGGGCGGGCGAGCGTGGTACTGCCGTGTGCGTGGATGTCCTGACCTGCCATAAGGTGCGTCGCGAGAGAGAACCGGCGCGCGGCAGCCGGGGCCGCGCCGCTCGAAAGATAGCTCGCCGCGGCGCGTTCGGAATCGCCGTGCGCCGTCACTCGGCGGGCATGGCGTCGAATCGCCGGCCGACCGCGATGCCGCGTCCGCGCTGCCATTCGGCGGGGGCCATGCGCCGCTTGCCCGCCGGTTGCACGGTGGTGAGCCTGGTGCCGCCGTCGCCACACGCTACCACCAGGCCGTCATCGTTCACGGCTACGACCTCACCCGGCGTGCCATGCGCTTCGACGGCGGGCCGGGCGCCGAACAGCTTGACCTCGGCGCCGTCGAGCGTGGTGAAGGCGCCGGGGCGCGGGTCGTACGCGCGGATCACGCGTGACACCGTGGTGGCCGGCGCGCGCCAGTCCACGCGCGTCATCTCGCGCACGATCTTGGGTGCATACGTGGCGGCGGCGGCGTCTTGTGGGTCCTCGCGCGAAGCGCCCAGTTCGATGAGCGCCAACGCCTCGATGAGCGCGGCGGCTCCCATCTCGGACAGGCGCAGCGAGAGTTCACCCGCCGTCTCGTCATCGTAGATCGGTGTGGCGGCGCGGAGCAGTACGGGCCCCGCGTCGAGCGCCGGCACCATCCGCATGATCGAGACGCCGGTCTCGGTGAGTCCGTCGCGGATCGCGGCCTGGATCGGGGCCGCGCCGCGCAGCGCCGGAAGCAGCGACGCGTGGATGTTGAGCGTGCCGTGCGTGGGTAGATCGATGATCTCGGCGGGCAGGATGTGTCCGTAGGCCACGATCACCGAGACCTCGGGTTCGAGGGCCGCGATCTGCGCGCGGAAGGCCTCGCCTTGCGGGCGCGCTGGCTGGAGCACGGGGATGTTCTCGCGCTCTGCGATCTGTTTCACCGGTGGCGCTTCGAGCCGCGAGCGCGAGCGCCCCACCGGGCGGTCAGGCTGCGTCACCACGCCGACCACGTCGAATCCCTCGCCGATCAGCGCGCGCAGCGGCGGCGTGGCGAACTCGGGCGTGCCCCAGAAGAGCACTCGCACTCAGAGTTCCTCGTCGCGGTGGTGGTGCGCCGCGGCGTCGGCCGGCGTGATCCGCCGGATCAGCCCGGGGTACTTCTCCTTCTCCTTGGTCCACTTGGCGAGGGCGCTCCGGCGCTTGAGCACACTCAGATAATCGATGAACAGCCGTCCGTGCAGATGGTCGATCTCGTGCTGTATGCAGCGGGAGAGCAGGTCGGTGGCCGCAATCTCGAACGGCTTGCCGTCACGGCCGGTCGCGCGGACCACCACGTGCGACGCGCGCTCCACGTCGCCGTAGACGTCGGGAATGGAGAGGCAGCCTTCCTCCGCCTTGGCCGATCCGGCCCGCTCGACGATCTCGGGGTTGATCAGCACGTAGGGTGCGTCCTCGAGATCGATCACGGTGAGGCGCTCGCGGCGCCCCACCTGCGGCGCCGCCAGCCCGATCCCCTTGGCGGCGTACATCGTCTCGTACATGTCGTCGATCAGGCGGCGCAACTCGTCGGTGACTTCGCCAACCGGCACCGTCTCTTCGCGCAGGATCGGGTCGCCGAGGACCCGGATGTCGAGCAGGCTCATCCGCCGGTGGTGCCGGCCGCCCCGGCGATGATGCGCGCGATCCGACCCCGCTCGACGATCAATCGCGTCTCGCCCGACTTGATCGTGATACGGTCTTCTGCGGACGGGCCGTTCGTGCCGTCCGGCTTGAGCGACTCCTTGATGTGCACCACCTCGCCCACCACGCCGCCCGCGGTGACGACCTCGTCTCCCTTCTTCAAGCTGGCCAGCGCCTGCTCGTGCTGGCGCCGCTGTTTCTGCTGCGGCCGGATGAGCAGGAAGTAGAAGATGGCGACGATGAGCGCCAGCTGGACCATGAACGGAATCAGCGAACTCTGCCCGCCCTGGGCGGGGGCCATCGCCAGCAGTGCCGCAAAAGGGAGTGTCATGCCGAGGTGCCCGTGCGTGAGTGGTAGCGGTCCAGCCACTGCTGGCTCCAGCCGTCGAAGGTGCCGCCGCGGATGGCGTCGCGCGCCTGCCGCATCAGCGAGACGAGGAAATGTACATTATGCAGGGACAGGAGGCGCAAGCCGAGCAGTTCGTCGGCCAGGAACAGATGCCGCAGGTAGGCGCGGCTGAAGCGGCGGCACGCCGTGCACTCGCACGCCTCGTCCAGCGGTCGTTCATCCGCCCGGTACTCGGCCCGCTTGATGTTGAGACGCCCCTCCCGGGTGAATACGGCGCCATTGCGCCCCATGCGCGTCGGCGCCACGCAGTCGAACAGGTCGACGCCGCGCCGCACCGCTTCCACGAGGTCCTCGGGAAAGCCCACGCCCATGAGGTAGCGCGGGCGGTCGGCGCGCAGTTCCTCGTTCACCACGTCGAGGGTGGCATACATGTCCGGCTTGTCCTCGCCCACCGACAGGCCCCCGATGCCGAACCCCTTCCAGTCGTCGAGGTCCTGGATGGCCCGCGCCGCCTCGCGGCGGAGTGCGACGTGGATGCCTCCCTGCACGATGGGAAACAGGGCCTGGGGCCGCTCGCGGTCGAGGGCGTTGAACGCGGCACGGCAGCGGGCCAGCCAGCGGACGCTACGTTCGCTCGCGTCGCGCGCGGCGGTGGCGTCACTCCGGCCCGGGATCACGTGGTCGAATTGCATCACGACGTCGCCGCCCAGGTTCCGCTCGATCTCCATGACCGATTCGGGGGTGAAGCGCCTGCGCGAGCCGTCGAGGTGGCTCTGGAAGTCCACGCCGTCCTCGTCCACCGTGCGCAGCGCAGCGAGCGAGAAGACCTGGAAGCCACCGGAGTCGGTGAGGATGGGGCCGTTCCACTGCATGAAGCGGTGGAGACCGCCCAACTGCCGCACCAGCTCGTCGCCCGGCCGCAGGTGCAGGTGGTAGGCGTTGGCGAGAATCATCTGCGCGCCCATGGCCCTCAGGTCGTCAGGGTCGAGCGCTTTGACGGTGGCCAGGGTCCCCACCGCCATGAACGCCGGCGTCTCCACGACTCCGTGCGGCGTGGTGAATGCGCCGGCGCGGGCTGCGCCGAGTTGGGCGACCATCGCAAACCCGAACGGATCTGACATTATTAAAGAATGACCATCGCGTCACCGTACGAATAGAAGCGGTACTCGCGGGCTACCGCTTCGGCGTAGGCATGCATCGTAAGGTCGTAGCCGGCGAATGCCGCGACGAGCATGAGGAGAGTGGAGCGGGGCAGGTGGAAGTTGGTGATCAGGTGGTCCACGACCCGGAAAGTGTATGGGGGGCGGATGAAGATGCGCGTTTCGGCGCTGCCGGCCGCGAGGGTGCCGTCGACAAGGGCCGCACTCTCGAGCGTGCGCACGGACGTCGTGCCCACCGCCCACAGCTTGCCGCCCGCGGCGCGCGTGTCGGCCACGGCGGCGGTGGTCTCCGGCGGTACCGCATACCACTCCTCGTGCATCGTATGCTGGGCCGGATCCTCCACCTCGACCGGCTTGAAGGTGCCAGCGCCCACGTGCAGCACCACGTCGGCCCGCCGGGCCCCCTTGGCGGCGAGCGCGTCGAGCAGCCGCGGCGTGAAGTGCAGGCCGGCCGTGGGCGCGGCTACGGAGCCGGGCTGGCGGGCGTACACCGTCTGGTAGCGTTCGGCGTCGGCGGGCAGATCGGCGCGGTCGATGTACGGAGGGAGCGGCACATGCCCGTGTCGCTCGATCGCCTCGTCGGCGCTCCCGTCGACGATCAACCGCACGACGCGCGTGCGGCGGTCGGTGACCGACACGATCTCCACGTCGAATCCCGGCGCCACGTGCACCGTGCGCCCGGGCTTGAGCTTCCCGCCAGGTGACACCATCGCCTCCCACGCGCCGTCGCCCACTGGTTTGAGAAGCAGGACCTCGGCCGGTGCCCCGGAGTCGCGGGTGCCGAGCAGGCGAGCCCGCAGCACACGCGTGGTATTGAGCACCAGTAGGTCGCCGGCCGGGACCAGCGAGGCCAGGTCGGAGAACAGGCCGTGCGCGATCGTACCGGCCGCGCGGTCCACGATCATCAGGCGCGACGCATCGCGCGGCTCGATCGCCGATTGCGCGATGAGCCCGGGGGCGAGCGGAAAGTCGTAGTCCGAGGTTCGCGTGCCGGGAGGCATTGAGGAAGGTAAACAGCGCACGGTCGCCGCCGTCCGGGTGTCAGAGCAGGTTTCTCTGCTCCCCGGCAGGCCTCGCGTATCCGAAATGCGCATACGCCTTGGGCGTTGCCACACGGCCGCGAGACGTGAGCTGCAGGAATCCGTTCTGCACCAGGAACGGCTCGTACACTTCCTCGATCGTGTTCTCGTCCTCACCCACCGCGGTGCCGACGCTGCCCAGTCCCACCGGTCCACCATCGAACTTCTCGATGATCGTCTTGAGGATACGGGCATCCATGTCGTCGAGCCCGAACTCGTCCACGTCGATCATGCGCAGCAGCTCGCCGGCGACTTCGCGCGTGATCGCGCCGTCAGCGCGCACCTGGGCGTAGTCGCGCACCCGGCGCAGGAGCCGGTTGGCCACGCGCGGCGTGCCGCGCGAGCGACGGGCGATCTCACGGGCGCCGTCGGCATCGATCGCCACCCGGAGCACGTCGGCCGACCGGAACACGATCTGCTCGAGATCCTCGGGGGGGTAGAAGTTCAGCCGTTCGATGATGCCGAACCGGGCGCGCATGGGCGGCGTGAGCATGCCGAACCGCGTCGTGGCACCGACGAGCGTGAACCGCTCGATCGGCATCGTGATCGTCTGCGCCTTGGGCCCTTCGGAAAGGCGGATGTCGATCTTGAAGTCCTCCATCGCCGGATAGAGGAATTCCTCGATGATCGGACGCAGGCGGTGGATCTCGTCGATGAACAGGATGTCGCCGGCGCGCAGGTTCGTGAGCGTGCCGACGAGATCCCCGGGCTTCTCGAGCGCCGGGCCAGAAGTCGTGCGCACGTTCACCCCTAGTTCGCGCGCGATCAACTCGGCCAGCGTCGTCTTGCCCAGGCCAGGTGGGCCGAAGAACAGCGCGTGGTCCAGGGGCTCGCGCCGCGCGAGCGCGGCGTCGATCCAGATGCGCAGGCTCTCCTTGACCTTCGTCTGACCGATGAACTCGGCGAGCCGCTGCGGGCGCAGCGACAGTTCGACGACGGATTCCTCGGGGAGCGCGTCGGGCGTGGTGATTTCGGCGCGTGACATGCGGTAGGAGAAAGTAGTCCCGCCGGCGCCTGCTGACACCGGGGTGTGCTGCCAGGCAATATACCGAATGGAACCCGAATCCGTGAGGGCTCGGCACGGGAGTATGCAGGCTGTCAGGCCTCCTTCCATTCCTTCATCCGCCCCAGCCGTTCGACCGCCCGCTCCAACGTCTCCAGCTTCTTGCAGAACGCGAACCGCACGAGGTTCCGACCGTCGGCTGGGTCGTGGTAGAAACTCGACCCCGGCACCGTTGCCACGCCGATCTCCTTGGCCATCCACTTGGCGAACGTGACGTCGTCGTCGCCGCTGATGTCGGAGAACTCGGCGAGAATGTAGTACGCCCCCTCGGGCACGGTGAATTTGAACCCCGACTCGCGCAGTGCCGGTACGATCAGGTCACGCCGCTCGCGGTATTCCTGCGCCATGTGGTTGAAGTACTGCGCATCGAAGCGCATCCCGACCGCCCCTGCCGCCTGGAGCGGCGCCGGCGCCCCCACGGTGAGGAAGTCGTGCACCTTGCGAATGGCGCTCGTCTGCTCGGGGGGCGCGATCGCGTACCCCAACCGCCAGCCGGTGCAGCTGAACGTCTTGGACAGGCCCGAGATCGTGATCGTGCGTTCGCGCATGCCGGGCCACGTCGCCAACACGTGGTGATCGCCCGCGTAGCGGATGTGTTCGTAGATCTCGTCGGTGATCGCCCAGGCGTCGTATTCGATGCACAACTCGGCGATCAGGTCCATCTCGGCGCGCGTCAACACGCGCCCCGTCGGGTTGTGCGGCGTATTGACGACGATCGCCTTGGTGCGCGGGCTGAAGGCCGCGCGCAGACGGTCGGGGTCGAGTGTCCAGTCAGGACGCTCGAGGGGCACGAACACCGGCTTGGCGCCGGCCAGGATCGCATCGGGCCCGTAGTTCTCGTAGTACGGCTCGATGACGACCACTTCGTCGCCCGGATCGATGAGCGCCATGAACACACCGGCCATCGCTTCGGTGGCGCCGCAGGTCACCGTGATCTCGCGCTCCGTGTCCAGGTCCATGCTGTACCAGCGGCGGTACTTCTCGGCGATCGCCAACCGTAAGGGTGGGCTGCCCCACGTGATGGCGTACTGGTTGATGTCGCCGCGGATCGCGGCGCACGCCGCGTCCTTCATCGATGCCGGCATCGGGAAGTCGGGAAAGCCCTGGGAGAGGTTCACCGCTCCGTACAGATTGGCGACGCGCGTCATCTCGCGGATGACCGACTCCGTGAACGTCGCCGTGCGCTGGGCTGCTCGCACCTGGGGGCTCCGGGAAAGAGTGTTGGAGGCTAGCGCTCGGCCACGGAGGCCAGGGCGCGGCGGATCAGATCGTGGGCCGGCATTCCGCGGCCGCCATCCTCGAGTGCGGCGCGCACGGCCTTGTCGGCGTCGCCCGGGGCGTAGCCCAGCGAAACGAGCGCGCGGATGGCGTCCTCCGAAGCGGCGCCCGCAGGGCGGGGTGCCGTGTCGTCCACCTCGAGGTCGTCCAGCTTGTCCGCCAGATCGAGCACGATGCGCTCGGCCTTCTTGCGACCGACGCGCGGCACGCTCTGCAGCGTCGACGTGTCCTTGTCACGCAGCGCGTGCACCAGGCGTTCGGCGGTCAGGTGCGATACCAGCGCGAGGGCGAGAGCTGGCCCCACGCCATTGGCGGTGAGCAGCAGCTGGAATACCCGCCGCTCGAATGGCGAGCCGAAGCCGAACAGCAGCCAGCCGTCGTCGCGCACCACGAGTTGCGTGTGCAACTGCACGGGGTCGCCGAGCTTGGGCAACGTCTCGAACACGGCCAGCGGAATGAGCAACTCGTAGCCGACCCCGCCCGGGGTCATCACGGTGATGCGGTCGAGCGCTTTGGCGGCCAACGTGCCCCTGAGCTGGGCGATCACGAACGCGCGTCCGACAGCGCCGTGAGGCTCGCCACGCGGGCGCCCATGATGCACGCCAGGGCGGCCGCCACGCCATCGGCGGCATCGTTGGGCTGAGGCGGCGCCGCCAGTCGCAGCAGACGGGTCACCATGAATTGCACCTGTTCCTTGGTGGCGCCGCCTCGTCCCACGACGGCCTTCTTGATCTCGGCGGGCGGGAATTCGTGGATCGCCACGGCGCGCTGCTCGCCGGCCAGGAGCACGACCCCCCGCGCGTGGCCAAGCACGATCGTGGTGCGCACGTTGCGGGCGTAGAACACATCTTCCACGGCCATCGCATCGGGGTGGTGCCGGTCCAGCAACTCGATGATCCCTTCGTAGATCTCGCGCAGCCTGGCCGGCAGGGGATCCCTGGCCTTCGTGCGCAACACGCCGCACTCCACGAGCGTTGGGGGACGCGTGCCGTCGCCGCGCACGACCCCGTAGCCGGTCTGCGCCGTGCCGGGGTCGATGCCGAGGACGACCATTATCCCGCGTTCGCCAGGTCGGCGACGTCGATGTCGAAGTTGGCCCAGACCTTCTGCACGTCGTCCATGTCTTCGAGTTCTTCGAGGAGCTTGAGCAACTGCTCGGCGGTCCTGCCCTCGACCTTCACCGTGTTCTGGGGCACCATCACCACGGGCTCCGACTCGGCGACCTCGATGCCTCTGGCCTCGACGGCTTCCTTCACGCCGTGGAATGCCGTTGGCTCGGTGGTCACGACGTACACGTCCCCGTCGCGCGCGAAGTCCTCCGCGCCAGCGTCGAGGGCGGCCTCGAGCGCCTTGTCCTCACCGTATTTCGTCGCGTCAATGGTGAGCTGGCCCTTCTTGGCGAACATCCAGGCCACCGAGTTCTGGGAGCCGATGTTCCCGCCGCCGCGCGACATCTTGTGCCGGACGTCGGCCACGGTGCGCGTGGGGTTGTCGGTGAGGGCGGAGATCATGATCGCGACGCCGCCCGGCCCGTAGCCCTCGTACATCAGTTCCTGGTAGTCCACGCCCTCGAGTTCGCCCGTGCCCTTCTTCACGGCCCGCTCGATGTTCTCCTTGGGCATGGAGTTCTGGCGCGCGGTTTCGATCGCCGTGCGAAGCCGCGCGTTTCCGCCCGGATCGCCGCCCCCCTGCTTGGCCGCGATGGTGATTTCACGGATGAGCTTCGTGAACAGCGCCCCACGCTTGGCGTCGGTGGCCGCCTTGTAGTGCTTGATCTGCTTCCATTTACTGTGGCCGGCCATCGGCAACTCGCAGGTGGAAAGAGCGACGAGAGAGGACTGATTGCCAATATAGCCCGCGCCGGCGGGGCGGCCAACGCCGCGGCGCCCAGCACGAGGTGAAAACCACACGGTCCGGAGACGCCCCAGCGCGTGATCGAGGGGCCGAACTGGTCGGGTCTAGAAGCCGCCGAACTGGATGGTGAGCATGGCGCGTAGCCCCGTCATGCTCGAGGCGGCGGCGATGGCGCTGGCCGGTGACGTTGCGGTTACGCCGCCAACGCTGCCGGCCGTGTAACCCACGAACGGGGTGATCGCGTAGCCGCCGGCGTTGTAGTTGAGCCGCACGCCCGCGGTGCCCATGTAGCTGGCGGAGATGGACGCAGCCGCTTGCGTCCATATGCGTCCTTCGAGGCTCGGCTCGATGCTCCATCCGCTGGCCGTGTGGAAGCCGACAGCCACGCCGACGTCGGCGATGTTCTCCCGCCCGGTACGCGTCTGGTTGGCAAGCGCGCCGGCGGCGCGAAACAGGTCCCAGCCCGCCACTACAATGTCGGCATTGCTCACGGAATTGGTGACCGAGGCCTGCGCCACGTAGCGATCGCCGGTGTTATACACCGATTCGCCGGCCCGATCGTTGCCGAACCTGGAATACGTGAGCCCGAAGGAGATGCGTCCGGTGCCGTACGGCCGATCCACTCCCACGCGCGCGCGGTATTCGTCGCCCGGTTGGAAGTGCAGTTTGGCGCCAGTGGTGTCCTCGAACGGATCGTACGCCACCGAGTGCCGGACGGCTGCGCCGACGCCCACGTTCCAGTCGCCCAGGTGCCGCGCTAGGGCAACGCCGCCGGTGCCGCCGGCTCCCGTGCCGAACCCGGTAATTGGAAACAGCAGGAAGTCGCTGGCGATACGCGTCGCCGCCGCCAGCTGGTCGGGGAGAACCGTCGACGTGCCGGTGGGCAGATTCAAGCCCGCGGTGAGCACGATGAAATCGGTGCCGATGGAGTAGTTGGCCCGTATCTGCGTGTCCGTGAGTCCCGACAGCTCGCTCGTTTCCGGGCTGCCGTTGCCATTGGCGCTCGCCACCGTGACGCGGGCCCACGCCGCGCCGACATCGAACGACAGCGACCCGGTCGCCGGAATCAAGACGTACACCGGCAGCGCGTACTCCGAGATCTTCTGACCAATGGGCGACTTGATGTCGTACGTCATGAACTGCGGCCCCACCCGCGCACTGGCGTCGACTACGGATTGAGCCGGCAACACCGTCGCGGTGCCCAGCAGAGCGAGCGCGAGAAGCACGGGCAAGGGGAGGATCGGCCGCAAGGCCCGGGTCCTCACACGTGTGGGATGAGAATGACGATCGTGATGATCGCCGTGTTGTTGGCGATGTTGTCGGTTCCCGTGCCCGTGGCCGCGGGGTTGCTCTTCTGCGGGATCTGGGTGGTGGTCATGCCGCCGCCGCTCGTGGCCGCGCTGGCCATGGAAGGATTGAGGTCGCTGGCCGTGGCGACCGCGGTATTCGCGAGCCCGCTGGTCGCGTCGCTCACGACCAGGCCCTGCGAGGCGCCGTCGACGATGCGCCCTTCACCCGTGCCGCGCAGGCCCGCCTCCACGGTGGACGACGTGACCTGCGCGCCCTGCGCCGCCGCCCGCGCCCGTCGGGCGTGCTCCGACGCCGCGCCGAAGCCCGGATCCAGTCGCAGCGCCTGGTCGAACAGCCGGCTCGCGTCGTCGAACTGCCCCTCGTCCTGGTACGTCAGCCCCTCGCTGAAGGCGAGAAACGCGGCCAGCGACTTGGTGGGACGCCGCTCGATGGCGTCGCGTTCGGCGGTGGTGAGCGTGATCCCCAGCGCCTTGAAGATGCCGAAGGCGATGTCCTGCTCCACGGTGAACAGCTGGTCGAGTGGCCGGCGATCCGTTGGCGAGGCGATGACCTGATCGCTGTTCACGTTCAGGATCGGTGCGTCCACGCGGATGTCGCTGCCCGTTTGTTGAATGCCGCCGGCCACGAGGCTACCCGCGCGCAGGATTCTGCCGGTGCGCACTCGCGACGATGTGTCGGTCGTTCTCGATTGCTGCAGGTCGACCTCGTCGATCAGCGCCTGCACACGCTCGCGCTCGACCACGGTGAGCCTGGACGATCGCGCGAGGTCGGTGGTGAGCAGTTCGGCAAGGCCGCGGCCCAGCGGACGCAGCGTCGTGTCACTGCCGGTGAACGACAGGGGCAGCACCGCCACCGTGGTCGGCGGTCCCGGCACCGACGCCAACGCCGTCTCGTGGGCCACCTGCTGTCTGGCGGCGAGCGCCAGCTCCTTGTAGCGGAGCGCCGCGAGGTGGTCCTCGAGCAAGTGCCGCAACCGCGGCGTGCGGCCGTATTGCACGTACGACGAGTATGCCGCGCGGGCAGCGGGTAGATCGTTCTGTGCCTCGGCAGTCATACCGAGAAAGAGCTGTGTCGTGCCGTCTTCGGGGTCGAGTGTGGCTGCCCGCTCAAGTGCCTGCCGGGACTGCGCGTACTGGTGGACCTCGTAGTACGCGATGCCGAGCGCGCGGTTGGCTGGGGCACTGTTCGGATTCCCGGCACGGTTGTGCTCGAGACGCGCTATGCCCTCCGGTCCCAGCGGCGCCATCGTGGCACAGCCCGCCAGCGTGCCGATGAGGAACAACGCGAAGAGGGACCGACGACTCACCATGCGGCTGGCTGCCTACCGATCGGGATCCAACATGTCTTCGAACCGCATCCACTGCGCGTAGAAGTACAGGTCGATGTACCCGGTACCGCCGTTACGGTTCTTGCGCACCAGAAGTTCGGTGGCGCCTTCGATCTCGCGCCGCGGGTCGTACATCGCTTCGCGGAAGAGCGCCAGGACCACGTCCGCGTGATGCTTGACCGCGCCCAGAGCGCCGAAGTCGTCGAGATGGGGGCGCCGGTCTTCGCGCGGGACGAGGCCCGGAAGTTGTGCGGTCGTGAGTAGGGCGATATTCAGCCGGAGCGCGAGCGCTTTGAGGTCGAGCACCGCCTGAGCCATGTCCTCGTCGCGATCGCGAGCGCCCATGACAAGTGACTCGAGCGGGTCCACCACTACCAGCTCGGCTTCGGGGCGGGACTCGAGGGCGGCGGCGAGCGCGGCGGCGCCGCCCGCCGGAAGCGGATCGAGAGCCGGCAGCGCATCGCGAAGCCGTACGGCCGCGGCGCCGACCGCGGCGCGGCTGCGCTCGTCCAGCGCGCCCTGGCGCAGATCGTCGATCCGTACGCGGCCTTCGATCGCAAGCGCGCGTTCCATGACGCGCTGCGATGTCATCTCGCCGTTGAACAACACCGTGCTCGTGCCCTGCTGCGCGGCGCGCAGGGCGATCGCCAACGCGAGCGCGGACTTGCCGCTCGCGACGTCGCCCCCTAGCACCAGCAGATCACCGCGGCGGAACCCGCCTCCCAGCATCCGGTCGATGCTCGGAAAGCCGCTCGGCACCGTGTCGAGCGCCGGAGCGCCGTCGGCCGTGGCGTCGACGCGCGACATCAATTGCGAGATGGGTGAAATGTCCGTGCTCAGAGCCATGCGAGACGGTAAGGGTCACTCGGCGAGGCGAGCAAGCAGCATAGCGTTATCCCGCAAGAGCTTGCGCCAGACGATCCAGTTCTGAACGTGATGCCGAATCGAGGTAACTCGCGGTGACGGCGATCACCGACATGAGCGGGGCTCGCATACTCGCGGGGTCGTCCGTGGTGCTCGCGTCAATGAGTTTGGCCACCGTCGCCCTGACGCCAGCCGGCACGGCCAGCGCGTTGAGCCAGGCCCGCGCCCCCTGGGCGCGGGCCTGACGCAACGACGGTGGAACCGCGCCACCCGTTGTGTCCATGGCATCGCGGGCCAGACGCGCCCCCATGAAACAGGCCAGGATTGCTTCGCGCGCCCCGCCGAGCGGTGCACGCCCGGCCAGGGCGGCGAGCGCGGGATAGGGAAAGGCCGGCGGGATGACGGCGTAAGGGGGAAGGGCGGCGAGCACGGGGTCAATCTGCGGCGTGATCACCGGCATTGCCAGCGACGATGATGACTCCGTTGCTCGCTCATTTTCGGACGGCTACATTCCGCACACATGGCGCACCAGGCGAAATCCGTCCTCTGGGTGGACGACGAGGCGGAGCTGCTGGAACCGCACCGCATGTTCTTGCGGGACAAAGGGTTTCACGTTGAGACGGCGAGCAACGCAGACGACGCCGCGGAGATGGTGCGGCGCCGGACATTCGATCTTGTCTTGCTTGATGAGCAGATGCCGGGCAAGCGCGGCATCGAGGCCTACCGCGAGCTCCGCGAAATCGATCCCAACGTGGCCATCGTGATGGTCACCAAGAGCGAAGAGGACGAGACGCTCAACGAAGCGCTCGGCGCCGACATGACCGAATACCTGGTCAAGCCGGTGACGCCGCGGCAGGTGTATGCGCTGGTCACGCGGCTCGTCGAGGGACCGCGCATCAGGCACCAGGCTCTCGCCCGCCGGTTCGTGGACCGATTCCGCGAGCTGCAGACGGAGTCGTTGCGCGTGCTCGACTGGAGGGGCTGGATCGACCGGTACCTGGAACTCACGCAGTGGGATCTGGATCTTGCCGCGGCCGGGGAGGCCGGGCTCTACGATTCGCTGCGCGGGCTGTATCCCGACTTCAGGCGTGAGTTCGCGCATTATATGCAGCGCGCCTATCCCGACTGGCTGACCCAGCTAGACGGCGACCGCCCGCCGCTGAGCATCGACATCGTCTCGGAGTTCGTGCTGCCGGTACTGGAGCGCGATCGCGGCGTGCTCTATGTGGTCGTGGACTGCCTGCGGTTGGATCAGTGGAAGGTGATCGAGCCGATCATCGCCCAGTTGTTCGAGGTCGAGACGACCCACTACTTCTCGGTGCTCCCGACGGCGACGCCGTTCGCGCGGAATGCGTTGTTCAGCGGGCTGTTTCCTGTTGAGATCGAGGCCCGGTTTCCGCAGTGGTGGGGCGAGCGTGACGACGAGTCGCTCAATGCGCACGAGCGCGAGTTGCTCGAGGCGCACCTGAACGACCTGCACAAGCCCGTGCCGGTGCGCTACGAGAAGATCAACACGACGCTCGACGCCAACGACCTGGAACGCCGGCTGTCGAACGCCGTCGGGCCGGACGGGATCAGCGCCTTCGTGTTCAACTTCATCGACCTGCTCACGCATGGCCGGTCCGAGTCGGCGATCCTCTATGAAGTGGCCCGCGACGAGATTGCGCTGCGCCAACTCACGCACCAGTGGTTCCTCCGGTCGCCACTTCTCGCCGTGCTCAAAGAGGCGGCGCGCCGTGGGCTCAAGGTGCTGCTGACCAGCGATCACGGATCCATCCACTGCAACACGCCGGCCACGGTGTTCGCCAAGCGAGACGCGACGCCACACCTGCGCTACAAATTCGGCGAGGATCTGCGCGCCGAGCATCCGGAACAGGCGCTGCTCTTCCGGCGCGAGGACGCGCTCAAGTTGCCTCGGCGCGGCCTCGGGGCCAACACGCTGCTCGCCACCGGCGACTGCTTCTTCGTGTATCCCACCAAGCTTCGCGAGTACCAGAGCCGCTACCGCGGCTCGTTCCTACACGGCGGCGTGACGCCCGAAGAGTGCATCCTGCCGGTGTCCCTGCTCACGCCGCGCCGCTGATGTCCCTGTACCGGCGACTCCTCGGTTTCTTGCGCCCGCACTGGTGGCGCATGGCGGGAACTATCGGGGCCAGCGTGGTCGCGGCGGCGCTGAGCGCGTTCTCACTCACGCTGCTGATCCCATTCCTGAACGCGATCTTCGGCAAACCGCAGTACATCCTGCCGACGAGCCGGTTGGCGCCACTGCAGAATTGGCTGCTCGGTGCGTTCCTCGATCCCAGCCGGCCGCTGTCGTCGCTGGAAGCGATGATGGCCGTGATCGTCGTGGTGGTCGTCGTGAAGAACGGGTTCGTGTGGCTGGCCGGGCAGTGGGGGGCATCGCTGCAGGAGCTGGTCACCCGTGACCTCCGCGATCGGGTGTTCAATCACCTGCAGCGGCTGCCCCTCGGATACTTCCAGCGGACGAAAACGGGGCAGGTGATCTCCAAGGTTCTCTCCGACACCGAGCAGACCAAGGCGCTGATCACGGAGATCGTCACCAAGAGCATCCAGAACGCAGCGACGATCGTTGCCATGGTGGTGTTCCTCCTCGCGATCTCCGTGAAACTCACGGTGCTGTCGCTGGTGGTCGCCCCGCTGCTCACCCTGGCGCTGCAACCGATCCTCCGGAAGCTGCGCCACTCCTACCGCCGGCTGCGGAACGACTACGGCGAGATCACGAGCGTGCTCCAGGAAGTCGTGAGCGGCATCCGGCTCGTCAAATCGTTCGGCGCCGAGCCATATGAGGACATGCGGTTCACCGAGGCCAACCATCGGTACGCCACCGGCATGGTGCGGGTCGCACGTACGGCGGTGCTGTCGCAACCGCTCACCGAGGTCATCGGTACGTGCGTGGCCGTGGTCATTCTCTGGATCGGCGCCAGGGCAGCCCTGGCGCCCAGTCCGTCGATCGACGGCGCAACGCTCATCACCTTCATGATCATGGTGATGCAGCTGCTCCCGCCGCTCAAGCAACTGTCGCAGATGCCGACCACGGCGCAGCAGTCCATGGCAGCCGCCGAGCGCCTGTTCGGCGTGCTCGACCAACCCACCGAACTGGCGACCGACAAGGGCACCGTACAGGTGCTCGAGTTCCGCGACCGCATCACGTTCGAGCACGTCACGTTCGCCTACGACCACGAGCCGGTGCTCACCGACATCAGCTTCTCGGCGCACAAGGGCGCGATTGTCGCGCTCGTGGGGCCAAGTGGGGCGGGAAAGAGCACACTCGTGGACCTCATCCCGCGCTTCTACGAGCCGGGGAGTGGACGCATCCTGCTCGACGGCGCGGACACGCGCGCGATCACGCTCCGGTCGCTGCGCACGCTGACGGGCATCGTGAGCCAGGATACCGTGCTGTTCAACGATACGGTGCGGCGCAACATCGCCTACGGCGCCGGGGACCGTTACACCGATGCCGAGGTCGAGGCGGCGGCCCGAGCCGCCAACGCCCACGGTTTCATCACCGAGCTGCCACAGGGGTACGCCACGGTCCTCGGCGAGCGCGGAACGCGGCTCTCCGGTGGTCAGCGGCAGCGCATCGCGATCGCGCGCGCGCTGCTCACCGACCCGCCCGTCCTGATTCTCGACGAAGCGACCTCGGCGCTGGATACCGAGTCCGAGCGGTTGGTGCAGGAAGCGATCGACCGCCTGCTCGCCGGCCGTACGGTATTCGTCATCGCGCATCGGCTGTCGACGATCACCCACGCCAGCCAGATCCTGGTACTCGACCGCGGACGCATCGTGGAGCGCGGCACGCACGCGGAACTGCTGGCCCTGCAGGGCGCGTACCACCGCCTCCACTCGCTGCAGTTCCGCGACGAACGCGCGTCCACGCCGGTCGGCCTGGTCGTCGCCGCCGACGAATGACCGACGCGGCGATCCGCCAGCCTACCCTGTCGCACCGCGCCCAGTATGCCGCGCTGCGGGGTGCCGTGGGTACGCTCGATCTGCTGGGGTTCCGGCGCGCCAGCGCCGTGGGTGCCCGGCTCGGCGCGCTCGGCTACCGGCCACTCGGCATGCGCCGTCCCGTGGTGGAGCGCCAGCTCCGGGCGGCATTTCCCGAATGGAACGCGGCGCGCGTGGCCGCCGTGGCGCGGGGCGCGTACGAGAGCCTCGGGCGCACGTTCATCGAAACGGCCGTGCTGCCATCGTATTCCCGCGAGCAGGTGCTTGGCCTGTTCGAGCGCGTCGACAATTGGGCGGCGGTCGACGCGGCGCGCGCGCATGGGCGTGGCCTCATCCTGCTCACCGGCCACATCGGGAACTGGGAGCTGGGCGGGGCATATCTTGCCGCCCGCGGCGTGCCGCTCGATGCGGTGGCCCGCGGCATGCAGAACCCGTTGTTCGACGCCTATCTCACGCGCACGCGCGAGCGTATCGGAATGCACGTGGTGCACGACGCCGACGCGGTGCGGCAGGTGCCGCGCGCGCTGCGGGCCGGACGGGCCGTGGCGTTCCTGTTCGACCAGGGTGCCGTGGGACTCGCGTCCACCTGGGTGCCCTTTTTCGGACGCATGGCCAAGACTCCGCGTGGTCCGGCGGTGTTCGCCCTGCGTCTGGACACGCCGATGGTGTTCGGTGCGGCCATCCGCCAGCCGAGCGGACGGTTCGCGATCAGCTTCGAGCCGGTGCACACGGTGCGCACGGGCGACCGTGACGCCGACGTCGACGCCATGGTGGCGGCCTATACGGCCGTGCTCGAGCGGTGGGTACGCCGCGTCCCGGAGCAATACTTCTGGCATCACCGCCGCTGGAAGCACCAGCGGCCCGGCACGCCAGCCGCACTGGGCGACCCATCGTGAGCACGCGTCCGCGCGCCGTCCTGCGTCGTGATCCGCGTGCCTGGTTCGCGGTGGGCGTGATCGCGCTCCTCGCGTTCGCTGCCGTTGCGGCGCCGTTGGTGGCCCGACACGACCCGCTGGCGATCGATCTGCGCGCGCAACTGCTGCCGCCGAGCGGCTCGCACTGGCTGGGTACCGACGTGCAGGGGCGCGACGTATGGGCCCGGCTCGTGTACGGGGCGCGCATCTCGCTCTCCGTGGGCGTGGGGTCGCAGGTCATTGCCCTGTCGCTGGGGCTCGCGCTGGGGCTCGCCGCCGGCTACTACGGCCGGTGGGTGGATGAGATGGTGATGCGGCTGGCCGACGTGACACTGGCCTTTCCGACGCTGCTCCTGCTGATCGCGCTGGTGGCGGCGCTGCAGCCGTCGTTGGCGATCGTGTTTCTCACCATCGGTTTCGTAGGGTGGGCGGCGATGGCGCGGTTGGTGCGCGGGCAGGTGCTGGTGGTGCGCGAACTGGAGTTCGTGCAGGCGTCGCGGGCGCTGGGTGCGCCCGACGGGCGGGTGATCGTGCGCCACGTGCTCCCGAACGTGATCGCGCCGGTGGTGATCGCGGCCACATTGGGCATCGCGGCCGCGATCATGGCCGAGTCGTCACTGTCGTTTCTCGGGCTGGGCGTGCAGCCGCCGACGCCGAGTTGGGGCGCCATGATCGCCGACGGTCGCGACCTGGCACAGCTCAGCCATGCGCCCTGGACGTCGGTAGCGCCGGGGGTGGCGATCGCCATCACCGTGCTGGCATTCAACCTGTTGGGCGACGCCCTGCGCGACGCCCTCGATCCGCGAGGCCTCGCGACGGCGGGCCGCGCGGCGGAGGTTCCCCAGACATGAGCTACGACGTCGCGGCGCTGCGCGCCCAGGAATTTCCGTGGATGGATGCGGCGGGCGCGGTGTTCCTGAACAGCGCCTCCACAGGGCCGCTGCCGCGGCGCACCGTGCGGGCGGTCGGGGCCTTCACCGATCTGCGGCACGAGCCGCATCGGATGCCGGACCCGCTCCTGTTCGAGACGCTGGCCCGGTCCCGCGCGCTGGTCGCGCGGCTGATCCACTCCACCCAGGAGGAGATCGCGCTCGCCGTGAACACGAGCTACGGCATCAACATGGCCGCCGCGGCGCTGCCGCTTGGGCCCGGCGACGTCGTGGTGGTGCCCGACGGTGAGTTCCCGGCCAATATGTATCCGTGGCTGGCGCTGGCGCCGAAGCGAGGGGCCACGGTGCGGGTGATCCCGCTACGCGACGGCGTGTGTGATGAGCAGAGACTTATAGATGCGGTCGACGATCCGGCCGTGAAAGTCGTGGCGGTCTCGTGGGTCGGGTTCGCCACGGGCTACCGCGTGGATCTGGCGGCGCTGGGCCGCCGCTGCCGCGAGCGCGGCGTGCACCTGGTGGTGGATGCCATCCAGGGGCTGGGCGTGGTTCCGTTGGATGTGCGCGAGGTACAGCCGGCGATTCTCGCGTGTGGCGCCCAGAAGTGGCTGCTCTCGCCGTGGGGGGCCGGGTTCACCTATGTGCGACAGGACCTCGTGCCGCACCTCGACCCTCCGTTCGTGAGCTGGATGGCGGTAAAGGGCTCCGATGACTTCCGCAATTTGCTCGACTACGACATGACCTGGCGCGACGACGCGCGTCGGTTCGAGTTCGTCACCGTCCCGTTTCAGGATTTTGCGGGCATGAATGCGAGTCTCGAGTTGCTGCTCGAGTTGGGCCCCGAGGCGGTCGCCGCCCACGTGCGGCGGCTGGCCGACCGCGTGGTGGCGTGGGCCGGTCGCCGCCCGGACATGGGGTTGGTGACGCCCGCCGATCCGGCCCATCGCGCCGGTATCGTGTGCGTGGCCCCTCCCGACCCGGAGGCCACGAGCCAGCGGCTGCGCGAGGCCGGCATCGCGCACTCGCAGCGCGAGGGCGCCATGCGCCTGGCCATCCACGCCTTCAACAGCGACGACGACGTCACGCGCGCGCTCGACGTGATCGGCGCCCACTAACCGGTGGTCAGACCAGGATGCGCACCAGCGCGTACTCACGCTTGCCCTTGCCCAGGATCACGTGGCGGCCGGTCAGCAGCACGCCGATCGTGTCGACATAGCGCTCCGACGCGGCCAGTTTGCGCTTGTTCACTGATACGCCGCCCTGCTCGAGCAACCGCCGCGCGGCGCCGTTGGAGCTGGCGATGCCTGCCGCGGTGAGCAGCTTGCACACGTCGAGCTGCCCGGGCGTCTCGCCCGCCACGTCGGCCTCCCGCACCTGGGTGAAGGGCGCGTCGGTGCTCAACTGCGCCAGCGCACCCGCCGATAGCGACGCCGGATCCAGCCCGCCGAAATAGAACCCCGACACCTCTTCAGCGGCGGCGAGCGCCGCCTCGCCATGCAGGCGGCGTGTCATCTCGCGTGCCAGCGCGCGCTGCGCGTTCCGCTGTTCCGGATGCTCGGCCACGGCGCGATCGAACGCCTCGATCTCGTCGCGCGACAGCAGGGTGAAGTAGCGCAGGTATTTCCCCGCGTCGCGGTCGTCGGTGTTGATCCAGTACTGGTAGAAACGGTAGGGAGAGGTGAGGCGGGCGTCGAGCCACACGGCGCCCGTCTCGCTCTTGCCGAACTTGGCGCCGCCGGCGGTGGTCACGAGCGGCAGGGTGAGGGCGTGCCCGTGTGCGCCGGTGCCCTCCGCGCGGTGAATGAGTTCGATGCCGGCCGTGATGTTTCCCCACTGGTCGCTGCCGCCGAGCTGCAGGGTGACGCCGTCGCGGCGCCACAACTCCAGGAAGTCGTAAGCCTGGAGCAGCATGTACGAGAACTCGGTGTACGAGATGCCGCCCTCGAGGCGGGTCTTCACCGACTCCTTCTGGAGCATGTAGTTCACCGTGAAATGCTTGCCCACGTCGCGCATGAACTCGATGGCGCCGAGCTTGGTGAGCCAGTCGGCGTTGTTGCGCATGATCGCGGCGTGCCGGCCCTCGAAATCCATGAACCGCGCCAGCTGGTCTCGGATGGCGCGGGCATTCGCCTCGACCTCGGCCGCCGACGCGAGCTGCCGTTCGGTCGACCGGCCGCTGGGGTCGCCGATGAGGCCGGTGCCCCCGCCCACGAGTACCACCGGCCGGTGGCCGGCTCGCTGCAGGTGCACGAGCCCCATCACGGGGATCAGATTGCCCACGTGGAGGCTGGCCGCCGTGGGGTCAAACCCCGCGTAGCCGGAGACGACGCCCGCGTGCAACGCGTCGGCCAGACCGTCGGTGTGCTGGTAGAGGAGCCCGCGCCACTGGAGCTCGTCGAGCAGGGGGTGCGAAGGCATCCCCAATTATAGAGGCGTATAGAGACAAAGTCACACGCGCCGCGTTGGTGCGCGGCGCGCCCAGCCGTTAGCTTCCTGCCCATCGTGCAGCTGCCACTTCAACGCTTCCGCAAACGGCACCCGGTGCTGACCCGCCGCGCCCTGATCGCCGGCGTGTTCGCGACGTGCTTCGCGGCCGGGGTCGCGACGTCCAGCTGGGCGCTGGTGTGCGACGCCGGCCGCTGCCCGTCGGTGAGCGTGCTCGAGGCCTACACACCGCGCCAGACGTCCAAGGTGTACGCCGCCGACGGCCAGTTCATCACCGAACTGGGATTGGAGCGCCGCACGCTCGTCAAATTGGCCGATATTCCGATGGTCGTGCGGGATGCCTTCCTCGCCACCGAGGACAAGCGATTCTACTCGCACCACGGCATCGACTTCATCCGCATGGTGGGGGCCGGGCTGCGCAACCTGCGGAGCGGCGGTTACGCGCAGGGCTTCTCCACGATCACGATGCAACTGGCGCGCAACGTGTTTCCCGAACGGATCACCCGCGAGAAGTCGCTCATCCGCAAGCTCAAGGAGACCAAGGTCGCGCTGGCCATCGAACGCCACTACTCCAAGGACAAGATCCTGGAGTTGTACCTGAACCAGATCTACCTGGGCAACGGCGCCCACGGTGTGGAGACCGCCTCGCAGCGGTACTTCGGCAAGTCGGTGCGCGACCTGAACCTTGCCGAAGCGGCGACGCTCGCCGCCCTGCCCAAGGCGCCGAGCCGATATGACCCGAGGCGTTTTCCCGATCGGGCGGTGCAGCGGCGCAATACCATCATCGAGTTGATGCAACAGGATGGGCTCGTGGACGCCGCCGACGCCAGCATGGCGCGGGCCTATCCGCTCGATCTGGCCGGGCGAGCCGAATCGGGGGACATCGCTCCCTACTTCATCGAGTGGGTGCGGCAGCAACTCGATGCCCGGTTCGGCCAGCGCCTCTACGAGCAGGGGCTCAAGGTCTACACCACCCTTGACCTGGAACTCCAGTCGGCCGCCGAACGCGCACTGGAAACGCAGCTGCGGGCGATCGAGGCGGGGCGCTACGGGCCGTACCGGCATCCCACGTTCGAGCAGTACCTGGCGCGCGCGGGCGAGGGGGAGGCGCGGACCGACGCGAACTCGCCGTATCTGCAGGGGGCGTTCGTGGCCATGGATCCGCGCACCGGGGCGGTGCTCGCCATGGTCGGCGGGCGCGATTTCGACGATTCCAAGTTCAATCGCGCCACCCAAGCGCTGCGCCAGCCGGGGTCGACGTTCAAGCCGATCGTGTATTCCACGGCCGTGCAGGCGGGGATGCCGCCCTCGTATCTGGTGGATGACGAGCCGCTCGCCGTGCCGCAGGTGGACGGGACGGATTGGACGCCGCAGAACTTCGACCTCAAATTCGAAGGTCGCATGACCATGCGGCGCGCGTTCTACCAGTCGCGCAATGTGCCGGCCATCCGCATCGGCATGGAGCTTGGCGAACAGAACGTGATCGACGAGGCGCGAAAATTCGGCATCACGACGCCGATCCCGCCCTATCCCTCCATCCACATCGGGGCCGCCGACGTCTATCCCCTTGAGTTGATCGCTGCCTATAGCACCTTCGCCACGCTGGGCACCCGCGCCGCGCCGATCGGCATCACGCGCGTCGAAAACGCCGCGGGCAAAGTGCTCTGGCAGCAGGCGCCGCAGCTCACGACCATCCTCACGCCGCAACAGGCGTGGATCATGGTGGACATGATGAAGGACGTCGTGACCCAGGGGTCGGCGGCGGGGTCGGTGGGGCAGTACTTCCACTTGCCGGCCGGCGGCAAGACGGGCACGACCAACGACGGTGCGGACGTCTGGTTCATCGGCTACACGTCGGATCTGGTGGCGGGGCTCTGGATCGGGCTCGACAAACCGGCCAAGATCAAGGCGAACGCCCAGGGTGGGCTGCTCGCGGCGCCTGCCTGGACGGCGTTCATGAACGAGGTGTATCGTCGCAAACCGGCCCCGCCCGATTGGCCGCGGCCCGAAGGGATCGTGTCGCGGGACATCGACTTCACCACCAACATGCTGCGCACTCAGTATTGCCCGCCGGCCGACGTCATGTCCGAGGTCTACATCGCGGGCACGGAACCCACGCGGCCGTGCGACGTACATACCGCCCACGGCATCGTGCTCAAGCCCGATACGACGCCCGCGGTATTGGTGCCCCGGAAGCTGACCATCCCGGACACGACGAATCCGTTCTACATCCCACCCAAACGGAAGCCGGGCGGCGGCGGCCGACTGTGGTGAGGCGGTACCACGCGGCGTGGGTGCTCCCGATCACCATGCCACCCGTGCGCGACGGCACGGTGGCCGTGGCCGACGGCCGCATCGTGTACGTCGGCCGGCGCGCCGGCGCGCCGGCGGGCGACGACGTGGACCTGGGCGACGCCGCTCTCCTGCCGGGATTAGTAAATGCTCATTGCCATCTCGAGCTGACGTCGATGCGCGGGTTCCTGGAGGACCTCGACTTCCGGTCGTGGATCCTCCGTCTCACCCTCGCCCGCCGCGAAGTCCTGACCCGCGACATGCTGGTGGACGGGGCGCGGTTCGGGATCGACGAAGGCCTGGCCGCTGGGATCACCACGTACGGCGACACCTGCGAGTCGGGGGCGGCGTTCGACGCGATGCTCGAACGCGGCGTGCGCGGCATCGTGTACCAGGAGGTGTTCGGGCCCGCGCCCGTGGCGTGCGATGAGGTCCTGGAGGAACTCAAAGCCAGGGTGGCCGCACTGCAGAGACGGCAAACGCCGCTGGTGAGCGTCGGCGTGTCCCCGCACGCTCCGTATACGGTCAGCGACCGGCTGTTCGCTGCGGTGGCGCGGTACGCCAGCCAGGCCGGATTGCCGATGGCCATTCACATCGCGGAGAGCGAAGCCGAACAGCAGTTGGTGGTCGAGGGACGGGGGGAGTTCGCCGACGCACTCATCAAGCGCGGCATCCGCGTCGAGGGACGCGCTCGCAGTCCCATCCAATTGCTGCGCGGCCTCCGCGTGCTCGACGCTCAACCGCTCCTCATCCATTGCGTGCACGCCGATGCCGTGGATGTGCACGCGATCGCCGCGTCGGGGAGTTCCGTGGCCCACTGTCCAGCGTCCAATGCCAAGCTGGGTCATGGTGTGGCCCCGCTCACGGACTTCCTCAGCGCCGGCGTCTCGGTGGGGCTGGGGTCCGATTCGGTGGCCGCCAACAATCGCATGGACATCCTCGGCGAGGCCCGGCTGGCCGCGTTGCAGCAGCGTGCGCGCGTGCGGCGCCCCGACGTGATGCCGGCGGCGCGGGCCCTGCGGCTGGCCACGATCGACGGTGCCCGCGCCCTCGGCCTCGACGCCGAGGTGGGGTCGCTGGAGCCGGGCAAGGCGGCGGACCTGGCGGCCTTCCCACTCGACGGGCGGTTCGGGCCAACGCACGACGTCGAGAGCGCGATCGTGTTCGCGTTGAATGGGGTGCCGGCATCGCTCGTGGCCGTCGCGGGCAAGGTCCTCGTGCAGAACGGGGCCGTGGCGCACGGCGACCCGGCGCTGGCCGGCCGTGTCCAGCACACCGCCAACCTGCTGCAGCAATGGCAGGCTGGGCGCGAGTAGCGGGGAACATCCGCTGGCGGGGGGCGCGGCTCCCCACTTAAGATTGATAATACCCTGCTTTCAAGGAGCAAGCCCATGGCGCAGCCGAAGAGCGGCCGCACGTCCAAGATCTGGCGCGACGGTCGACTCGTGAACTGGGAGGACGCGACGATCCACGTGATCAGCCACGTCGTCCAGTACGGATCGAGCGTCTTCGAGGGGATGCGCGCCTACGAGACGCCGGGCGGCGGGGCCGTGTTCCGTGCCCGCGAGCACATGCGGCGGCTCATCGACTCCTGCAAGATCTATCGGATCCCCATCAAGTACTCGTTGGACGAGTTGGTGCAGGCGTGCCTCGATACCGTCGCGGCCAACGACCTCCGGGAGTGCTACATCCGACCCGTGGTCATCAGGACGGGCGAACAGATGGGCGTGCACTCCAACACAGCGCCAACCGAGGTATTCATCATCGCATGGCACTGGGGCCCGTACCTCGGTCAGGACGGGCTCGAGACCGGCGTGGATACCCGCGTGTCGAGCTGGCGCCGGGCGGCGCCCGACACGTTCCCGACGATGGCAAAGGCCGGCGGAAACTACCTGAATTCCCAGCTGTCCAAGATGGAGGCCAAGGCCGACAACTACGCCGAAGGCATCATGCTCGACTCCTTCGGGTTCGTGTCGGAGGGGAGCGGCGAGAACCTGTTCGCGGTGCGCGACGGCGTGCTCTACACGGCGCCGCTCGGCGCCGCGATCCTGCCGGGGATCACCCGCGACGCGCTTCTGCAGTTCGCGCACGATCGAGGCATCGAGGTGCGCGAGCAGCTGCTGCCGCGCGAGTTCCTGTACGTGGCCGACGAGCTGTTCTTCTGCGGCACGGCGGTGGAGGTCACACCCATCCGCAGCGTCGACCGCGTGCCGATCGCCGACGGCAAGCGGGGGCCGATCACGGCAATGCTGCAGCAGGACTATCTCGACACCGTGCACGGGCGGATTTCCGACCGGCACGGCTGGCTGACCATGGTGCCGGAGCCCGCCGTTGCGGGGGTGGCGCATGTGTAGGCGGCGGTGCCGGCTGGGGGGTCGCGCCCGGTCCGGGAGGCACGGGTGATCGTCGGCTGTCTGGCGCTCAACGCCTCGTTCGAACCGCTCACCATGGTGCCGCTCAAACGGGCGCTGCGGTTGGTGATCGACGGCAAGGCCGAGATCGTCGAGGCCGAGACCGACCGCGTTGTGCGGTCCGAACGGCTGACGATGCCGCGCCCGGTCGTCATTCGTCTCACCAAGTTCATCCACGTGCCACGGCGCTTCCGCCGGCAGGTGACCAACACGTTCCTGTTCGCGCGCGATCACTACCGGTGCCAGTACTGCGGTCGGCACGTGACTGAACTCAAGCCGCGCGAATCGCTCACCCGGGACCACCTCATTCCGTTGTCGCGAGGCGGCACGAACGAGTGGACCAACGTGGTGGCGGCGTGCAGCCCCTGCAACACACGCAAGGGCAATCGCATGCCGGAAGAAATCGGCATGCATCCGCACACCCGCCCCATGGAGCCGCATTTCGTGCATCTGAGCTGGGCCGTGCGGCGGCTCACGCCGATCCAGGCGCATTACATCCGTACCTTCTACGGCGATGCCGTGCTGCACCAACTCGAGCGGCTCGAGCACCGCGGGGCCAGTCTGCCGGCGTGAGGCGCCTAGGCGCTACCGGCGGGGCGCGACGAAGGTGGGGGACGTGGCCTCGTAACTGCGCTTGGCGCCGCCGAGCACGCGCGACAACAGGCGTCCGATGCCATTCTTCAACGCCGACAGCGGATTGGCCCGTCCCCGTACCGCGGGTTGCAGGTCGCCGTGCAGCCAGCGCTGCAGTTCGCTCAGATCGCTGGCGCTCAGCGACTCGACATCGAGCACCACGTTGTAGTAGTACTTCGTGCCGGCCCGGGCCGGCGCCAGCGACACGCGGTACGGACGCGCGAGGATGGCCTGCGCCGAGGCGAGCGAGGGGAGCGCTCCGAAATCTTCGCGCAATTTGCCGTTGCGACGAAGAACGCGGTACGCCGACTGATACGGGTCGGGGTCATACTGCACGAACATGTCCCAGGACGTGGACCGCTCCAGTTCGTTGAACAGTCCGCCGGTGCGCCACAGTTCCAGCCGGAAGTGCAGCTGGACGGGAAACCCGTTCTTCATCAGCTCCTGGAACTGCGGGTCATCGAGCACGCCGGACGCCGAGACCATCGGGGCCAAGGATCCGTGGTCCGGTTGGATGGACACGTGCACGCCGGCATCGCGCTGCGCGAGGGCCGGCGCGGCGAACGCCAGCAGGGACGCGAGGAGGAGCCGGACGGGGGCGCGCACGCGCTAGAAGCGATGTTGGAAGCGGACGAACACGCGCGCCGGCAGCCCCGCCGTCGAGAGCGCCTTGGCCACGTAGATGCCGAACACGTCAAAGTCCAACCCCGCGCCGAGATCGCTGCGGAACGTCGACAGCGCGGGCATCTCGCCCGACCGATAGGTCATCGGGCCCCCGCGGTCGCCCACCAGCCATCCGCGCCCCGCGTCGAGGAACACCACCCAGGCCCCATCGGCGCGGAAATGCGGGCGGAGCCAACTGTCCTCGTCCCAGTCGAACAGGCGCACATGGAGATCGCTGCGGTATTCGGCCTGAGCCAGCGCGATCCGATCGCACTGCGCGGGGTAACCCGAAGGAATCGTGCCGTACGTGCACGTAGATACGTCTTCGCCGCCCTGCGGGCTGCGGAATGCGAATCCCGGGAGGGCCGCGTAGCCGTCCACGGACAGCCGGCGCTCGAGCGGCAGCGGATCGCCGCTGATCCAGCCGCCCGCGACGACGCGCAGATTGAGTTGCGCGCCGCGTGAGATGCGGTTGTACCGCCGCGCGTCCACGAACGCGCGGTTGTAATTCACTCGGCCGTTGGGGTAGGCGCGGGTCGCGTCGGTTATGCCGAGCGAATCCATGTGTCCGACCCCGTGCTCGAGTTGGGCCATCAGATACCAGCCCGCCCACGGGTTCTCCACGTCGGTGCGCGTGTCTAGTTCGAGTGTCGCGTCCAGCAGGTGCAGGTGGGCGGCGTCCTCCACCGGATTGGGGCGCCACGCGACGTTCGATCGGAACAGGGTCCATGCGTTGTTGGCGGTGCGCGGCGTCCAATGTTCGTCGGCATACGACAGGGTGAACCGATTGTTGAGACCCTGGAATACCCCGGCGGTCAGGCCTCCCCCGTGTTGTTCGTAATAGTCGCGGTAGTCCCGCCGAAAGAGGGCGGCCGCCAGTCCGGTCTCGAGGCTCGACAGTCCCCACGACTCCACCGGTGCCACCAGGTTGTATGCGCCCGCACCAATCAGGACGCCGCGGGCGGTTCCGAGCTTCAGTTCGCCATGCAGGTTGTGCCCCACGTCGTTGGCTCTCGACCGGAAGCTGCTCGCCGTGCGGAGCACCGCGTACCCGTCCAGTTGTGCGCTTCCGTTGCCGAAGTCGTAGAACACCTGCGGCCCGAGATTCACCGCCAGCCCTTCCACGCGGTTGTAGACGCCGGCGCTCGCCACCTGGAACTTGCTGCCACTCGCGTCGCGACGGGGTTCGAACCGTCGCCACCACGCGTCCTCCTCGCCGCCCGAGTCAGCGACCGCGATGCGGTCGTCCCGGCGCACGTAGCGCAGCTCGTCGCGGTAGATGCGAATCTCACCGCCCACGTACCCACGAGCGCGGCCCGCCACTTCACCGCCCACGACCAAGAGGTCGCCGTCGATCCGGGCCGTCTCGGTCACCGTCACGTTCCCGTTGATGACCACGACGTCGCCGGCCACGTGGCCGGCGATGGTCAACGGTCCGTCCAGCACCGCCAGGGCGCCACCGATCTTCCGGCCGGAATCGACGTCGAACGGGCCCTGGGCGCGCAGCGTGCCGCTCGCGTTGTACAGGCGCACGACCCGCTGCGCGATGTCGCGCGGAAGCGCCCGCCGGTGGAGCGTGGAGTCGCGCTGCTGGGCGTGCAATAGGAGCGGAACAAGGATGAGCGCCAGCGTGAGCGTGGTGCGACGCATGAGCATGCTCCTAATGTCGTGGGTCGAGTCCGCGATACGCACCCCCCGTGCCGGAACGGCGGCACCCCTATCCCGCGTCATGCCCGATCCCCAGCCGCCGCATCCGCCGATACAGATTCGGGCGGTCGGTCTGCAGTCGGCGCGCCGCTTCGGCCACGTTTCCTCCGGCCATCGACAGCGCCCGCGAGATCAGCGTGCGCTCGTATTCGTCGAGCGTGTCGCTCAGCGGCCGGGTGAGCTGGGCGGGGTCGGGAAACGGCGGCGTATCCACGGCACCTTCGCCACGGCCGATGGCCACCACGCGCTGCACGTCCGCTGCGGTCACCTGGCGTCCGGCCTGCAGAATGGCGAGTCGCTCCACCACGTTGGCCAACTCGCGCACGTTGCCGGGCCACCGGTAGCGCGTGAGCAACGCGATCGCGTCGTCGGTCCATCGCGGTGCCGGATGACCGGTGCGGCCACGGTGGAGCACCGAGAAGTGCGCCACGAGCAGTGGGATGTCGTCGGGGCGTTCACGCAGCGGCGGCACGAACAACGGGATCACGTTGAGGCGGAACAGCAAGTCCTCGCGAAACGCGCCCTCGGCCACGGCGCGCGAGAGATCCTTGTTGGTCGCCGCCAGGATGCGCACATCCACGCGGATGGGGCTCCCGCCGCCCACGCGCTCGATCTCCTTGGCTTCGATGGCGCGGAGCAACTTGGCCTGCGCTTCCTGTCCCAGATCCCCAACCTCATCGAGCAGCAGGGTGCCGCCGTGCGCCAACTCGAACCGTCCGATGCGGCGGTCCGACGCTCCGGTGAACGCGCCCTTCTCGTGGCCGAACATCTCGCTCTCCACGAGGTCCCGGGGAATGGCGGCGCAATTCACCCGCACGAACGCCCGGTCCCGCCGCGGGCTTCCCTCGTGGATGGCCGCGGCCACCAACTCCTTGCCCGTGCCCGATTCACCCGTGATGAGCACGCGGGCGTCGGTGGCCGCCACGCGCGCGATCATCTCACGCACGCGCTCCATGGCCTGGCTCCGGCCCACCATCTCGCCGCCCAGTCCCACCTCGGCGCGCAACGCCTTGGCTTCGCGTCGGGCGCGTCGCAGTTCGATGGCCGAGGAGAGCGCGAGCAGCACGCCTTCGGGGCTCAGAGGTTTTTCCAGAAAGTTGAAAGCGCCGAGCTTGGTGGCCTTCACGGCGTCGGTGAGCCCGGCCTTACCGCTCATCATCACTACCGGCGTGTCGGGCGTCGTCTCGCGCAGCTTGGCCAGCACGGCCATGCCGTCCATCTCCCCGGGAATCATGAGATCGAGGAGCACCGCGTCTGGCTCACTCTCGGCGGCCCGCAGTACGCCGGTGGCGCCATCCGCGGCCTCGCGCACTTCAAACCCTTCGGAAGCGAGCAAAGCGCCAACCATCCGCCTGATGTTGGGCTCGTCGTCGATGATCAGCACGCTGGGCATCAGTGGCCGCGCTCCTCAGCGGGGCGGCTGCTGGGGCGCGCCGAGCGAGCGCTGTTCGGTCTGGAGCTTGGTCAGAAAGCGCTGCGATTCGGCCACCCGCTCGATTTCCACGGCGATCGAATCCACGGCCTGTTCGATACGATCCAGCCGTGCGTCGAGATCCGGTGGCAGGGTCTCCGCGGTCGGCGGCGTGGTGCGACGCTCCACGGCCCGGATCACGGCCCGGATGATCGGCGTCGCGATCACCATGATCATGATCGTGCCGAACACGATGCCGACGATCGGGATGGCGTTGTCGGGTATGCCGGGAGGCAGTATGACTTGCTGGGCAAGAATGGACGCCGTCATGATGGTACCCCGGGTTTGGACGGAGGATGGACGGAGGGGGCCGCGCGATCGGACAACAGACGCGTGGTGAAGCGCTGCCCTTCGGAAATGCGTTCGACCTCCACCGCGATCGCGTCCACGGCCTGCTCGATCCGCGCGATCCGCTGCTCGGTCTCGGAACCCATGACCGGCCGTGCCCTGGCGTCCAGGTACCGCGCGATCAGGCTGAAGATGCCGCGAAAGATATAGGCCGTGAGGGCCACGCCGGCGATGGCAACGAACATGTCTTCCAATCTCATGCTTCTTCCCTCGTCAAGTTGGCGGCGGGCGGCTGCGCCCCAGGTTCCTCCGCGCCCACGGGGAGGACGAACCGAATGGTCGTCCCCGCGCCTGGCGCGCTCTCGGCAAACACCTTCCCATCGTGGGCCAGTACGGTCTGGCGTGCAATCGCCATACCGAGGCCCGTCCCGCCTGCCTTGTACGTCACGTATGGCTCCCACATTCGCGCCACCCGTTCCGGGGCGATGCCGGGGCCGGTGTCGGTCACGGCGAGCGACACGGCATCCCGCCCGTCGCACTCGGCACGGCCCACCTGTACAGCGATCGCGCCATGTCCGGCCTCACGGCAGGCCTCCACCGCATTCAACACCACGTTGCTCACCGCGCGCTGCAGTGCGTCGTGGTGTCCCCACACCATCGGGAGGTCCTCGTCCACGTGCACGGTGAGCGGCATCGATTCGGGCACCGATGCCCGCGCCGTGTACCGCACCAACTCCCCCACGTCCACCCGCGACCGCGGCCCCTCGGGCAGTTTGCCGAATTGCGAGAAATTCCTCGCCAACGCCTCCAACCGAGCCGTTTCCGTGGCCAGCACCTCGACGGTCTCCGCAAGCGCCGACGGCGCCTCGCGCTTCAGCCGGGCGACGGCGAACCGGATGGGAGTCAACGGATTCTTCAGTTCGTGCGCCGCCTGGCGGGCTGCATCGCGCAGGGCCGATGCCCGCTCCGCTTCGAGCGCGCGCGTCCGGCCGAGCGCCAGTTCATCGGACATCGTCCGCATCCGCGTGCGGAGTGTCTCGAACTCCGGCGCCCCACGCGTGGACGAACGTTCGGGAAGCGGTTCTCCGCGTCCGATGCGCCCCGTCCATCCCACCAGTTCCAGCAGGGGGCGGCTGAGCTGCCGGCTCAGGTGCCCGGCCACCCGCGACGCGCCCAGCCCCAACACACCCAGCGCCAGGAGGAGCACCCCGGCGGCCACGTAGACGGCGCGCTGGTACACGAAGGCGGCGCGCTTGGACTGCACGAGGTTGTCGTGGAGACGCTTTTCATGGGCGTTGATGGCTCCCTCCTGGGCAGGGGTGAGAGGTAGGCCCCGCATGGCTTGGAAGGCGCGCGCGCCGGTGGCGGCCGTGCTATCCCAGGCCGTGCTGGCCCCGACCAGAGAGAACACGTATTGGCTGGTCGCGAACCAGCCGGCCGCCAGTACCGCCGAGGGCACGAGGGCGAACGACAGGAGGATGACAAACAGCCGGTTGCGAAACCCAAATCGCGTCACGAACCCTCCGTCCGTACGCGCGTCATGCGCGGCGGTTTCGAACCAAACATACAGGCGGGCGAACCCCCCAACCACCCGGGCTCACTTTCCTCCCAACCAGTTCAGCGATACATTAAATGCTTGGCGCTCGGCCCTCCGCGTACGTCGCAACAGATGCGATGGCGCGGTCCTGCGGACCGGGCGGCAGCACGGCAGCCGTACGCCTGCCGGGAGAGCGCCGCCTCCGGGCGCGCCCTCCGAACCGAGACTCTCCGCAGCGCCGCTCCGCAGGTGGGCGCCCGGCGGGTCGCGTGCCGATCGACGGGCGCTGCCCGGTGACGATCGTCCGCGCTCCAACTTCGCAGACGATCTGCCCCGCGCACTCGGCGGTCGAACCGACCACCGCTACGAGTCCCTGGGACTCGACTTAGGAAAGGGCATGAACCCTCGTAATCAGCGCCGTGAGCCGACTCGCTCGCACGGCGCCCTCATCCACCGCGGCCCGCAAGCCACGGTCGCTTCCGCGCACCCGATGGCCGCCGTGCCGATGCACGCGCCAAACGCGGCCCTCCTCATCGACTTCGACAATGTGACGATGGGGATTCGCTCCGACCTCGGGAACGAACTCCGCAACCTGCTCGGCTCCGACATCATCAAGGGCAAGGTGGCCGTCCAGCGCGCCTACGCCGATTGGCGCCGGTATCCGCAGTACATCGTCCCGCTCACCGAAGCGTCCATCGATCTCATCTTCGCGCCGGCGTACGGCTCTGCCAAGAAGAATGCCACCGACATCCGGTTGGCGATCGACGCGCTCGAACTCGTATTCACGCGCCTCGAGATCGGCACCTTCATTCTCCTCTCGGGCGACTCCGACTTCTCGAGTCTCGTCATCAAGCTCAAGGAGTACGGCAAGTACGTGATCGGCGTGGGCATCCGCGAGTCGTCGAGTGACCTGCTCGTGATGAACTGCGACGAATACTACAGCTACAACGCGCTGGCCGGCCTCGTGAAAGCCAGCGAAGAGGAGACGTCCCGCAAGTACGATCCATGGGAGTTGGTCAGCGAGGCCATCGGCCGGATGAAGCGCAATGGCGACGTCATGCGCTCCGACCGCCTCAAGCAGGTGATGCAGGACATCGACAACACGTTCGACGAGAAGAACACCGGCCACTCCAAGTTTTCCAAGTTCGTGCAGGATGCCGCCGCCCGCGGGCTGCTCAGCCTCACGAAGCTCGAGAACGGACAGCTCGAAGTGGGTATGCCATCGGGCGAGGCGGGTCACGCCCCCGTCCAGCCGGCCGCCGAGCGCAGCGAGGCACCGGCCGAGGAGCGCGGTGGCCGCCGCGGCCGCCGCGGCGGACGCGGGCGCGGCCGCGGGGGACGCAGCGCCGAAGCACCGCAACTCGAACTCAGTGCGGGCAGCGAAGTGGCGGCGACGGTAGAGCCGGTCCCCGAGGCCGCGCGCCCCGCGCGCCGGAGCGGCCAGAGCGTGGGCACGGTCGGCGAAAGACTGACGCGCAACGAAGCGTTCGACCTTGTACGCCGCGCCGTCGAGACGCTCACCACGGGTGTAGAGACCGTGCAGGCCAGCGCCGTGCGCCAACGCGCACACGAGCTGCTCGGCCGCGACAGCGAGAGCCTGGGCGAGCGCAACTTCGCGCGCATCCTTCAGGACGCGCACGACGCGGACATGATCGATCTGCGCCGCCACGGCGACGACTACGACGTATCGCGCGCCGTATCGGCGGCGCCCGTGGCTGAACAGCTGGCGGCGGCCGAGGTCACGGCGACGCCGGCCAAGCCCCCGGCAGTCCCCGGCCTGCGGCTTGGGCTGGGACCCCGTGGCGGCGGCGCTCGTGGCCGCGGCGGAAAGACCGGCGAACTGCCTCCCAACCTGCTCAGCTTCGGGGTCGTGGAAACGGCGCCTTCGGCCGCCGTGGTGGCGACTTCCGCTATCGCAGAGGCGAAGCCGATGGCCAAGAAGACGCGTGGTCGACCCAAAGCCGCCAAGATCGAGAGCGGAGCGCCGGAGACGGCGGCCGAATCTCCGGCCAAGAAGCCGCGTGCTCGGCGCGGCCGGAAGCCCGCGACGACCGAGACGGCCGAGGCATGACGACGAGCGCCGCGCTTCCCGCGCGGCGCTCGCGCCATGGGGCCGTGCTCCCGGCCCGCTTCTTCGCGCGCGGCACGGAATTGGTCGCACGCGATCTACTCGGCGCCATACTCGAATGCCGGACCGCCGACGGCGTGGCCAGCGGGCGCATCGTGGAGACCGAGGCCTACCTCGGTGAACACGATGCCGCGTGCCATGCGGCCGCCGGGCTCACGGCGCGCACCGCGCCACTGTACGGGCCGCCGGGATCGGCGTACGTGTACTTCATCTACGGCATGCACTGGTGCGTCAATGCGGTCACGCGTGCGCGCGGACTGCCCAGCGCCGTGCTCATCCGCGCCGTGTCGCCGGTGGCGGGTCTGGCGCTGATGCGGGACCGGCGGGGCCATCCCCGGCGGGATGTGGACCTCACCAATGGGCCGGCCAAGCTCTGCGACGCGCTGGGCATAGACGGGCGACACAACGCGTGCTCCCTGCAGCGCTCGCCACTCGTTATCCGCGCCAGCGCTCCGGTAGCCGACGGCGAGGTGGTGGTGACGCCGCGCATCGGCATTCGCCGCGCCGCCGACTGGCTCTTGCGCTTCGCCGTGGCCGGCGATCCCTTCGTGTCGCGCACCCCGCCCAACTTTCCGCGACGGCGCTACTCGCCGTGATCCCCCTTCCCCCCAAGCCCGTGCGCCGCCATGCCCCCGCGGCCATCGTCGCCCTCGCCCTCGCCCTCGCCCTCGCCTGCACGGCCTGCGGCCGGCCGGAGTCTTCCCATATGCCGTCATCCGCCGTCACCGTTCCGCCCGTGTCCGCCCGCGCCGCCAAGGTCTATCGCAACGCCGTGGTCATCGACACGCACAACGACCTTCCCAGCCGCATGCTCGACGACGGCTACGACGCCGACGTCCGCCACCAGCCTGGTTACGGAAAGACGAAAGGCGACACCGATCTGCCGCGGCTCGTCGAATCGGGCATCACCGCGCAGTTCCTGTCGGCATTCATCGATGCGAAGTACCCCCTGGTCAAGCCCGGCCAGTCCTGGGTTCGGGTGGAAGCGTACATGGACACGATCCATGCGTTCGTGGACCGCCATCCCGATTCCCTGATCTTCGCCACCAACTCGGACGACGTGCGCCGGGCGAAGAAGGAGGGCAAGGTCGCCATCTTCATCGGCGTCGAGGGCGGCCACGCCATCGAGAACTCGCTGGACAAGCTGCGCCAGCTCTACGCCCAGGGTGCGCGGTACATGACCCTCACCTGGAACAACGGCAACGACTGGGCCGGCTCATCCATCGGCGTGAACGGCACGAGCACCGCCGGGCTCACCGACTTCGGCAAGGATGTCGTGCGCGAGATGAACCGGCTGGGCATGCTCGTCGACATCTCGCATGTGTCGGATTCGACGTTCTATGATGTGATCGCCACGAGCAAGGACCCGGTGATCGCGTCGCACTCCAGTTCTCGGGCGTTGGGCGGGCACCCCCGCAACATGACCGACGACATGTTGCGCGCCGTGGCGCGCAACGACGGGGTGGTGGACGTGAACTTCAATGCACCGTTCATCGATCCCACGTTTGCCGCTGCCGAAGACAGCGTCCGGAAGACCACGGCAGCTGAGGCGGAGGCCGCCATGCGCCAGCCCGGAGCCGACACCGCCAAGTTGCGCTCCGCATATGACAGCCTCACGAATCAGCGCATCCATGCTCTGCCGCGCCCGCCGCTGTCCGTGCTCCTCGACCACATCGATCATATCGTCCAGGTGGCTGGCGTGGACCATGTGGGGCTGGGCAGCGACTTCGACGGCGTGGACGGCCTGCTTCCCGCCGATATGCTCGACGTGACCTACCTGCCGAACATCGCACAGGGTCTCATCGACCGGGGGTACACCGACACCGACATCACCAAGATCCTGGGCGGCAATATGCTGCGAGTGATCGAGATCGTGCTCGACCGCCAACCGAGCGGCAAGCCCTGAGCCTTCCAGGGGACGAAGAAGAACGGGCGTGGACCGTATCGATCCACGCCCGTGTTCACGTCATGCGGTACGATCAGCGGTCGTCTTCGATGGAACTGCCGAAGTTGTAGCGGAGCCCGATCTCGATCGAGGCGTTGAATGAGCGGCTGTTGTACAAGAAGAAATTCTGGTTGGCCGGCCATCCCATGCCCTGCACGAAGAGGCCGGAGTTGCGGAACTGCATCTGCACTCCGAGCATCACCGCCGGCGCGAACACCGACTCGTACTGCTGGATGATGTTCTGGGCCAACGTCGACTGGTCCGCCGAGGTGTAGGGCGTGGCGGGCGTGACCGAGCCCACTTGGTTGTACGTCATGCCCAATCCCGCATACGGGTGGTAGCGGAGGCTCGATCCGGGGTAGGCCATGAGCAGGATCGTGAACCGCCTCATGTTCTTCAGGCTCACCTGGCTCGGCGTGTCGGTGGGATTCGCCGAGTCGGCGAGCACGGCGGACTGGGACAGAAACGACTGATCGAACGACACGTACAGACCGCCGCGGTCGCGCGTGATCAGCCAGTCGATACCGGCCATCGCGGAGGTGACGTTGGACTGGCTAGGTGCCGACATGAGCGTACTGCCCGCTTTCAGCCCCCAGAACCAGGAGTTCTGGAACGGGCGAACGGCCTGGGCCTTGGCGCCTACGGGCACCAGCGTCAAGACCGCGACGGCTGCCGCCAGTGAACGGATCGCTTTCATACGATTCCTCGAGGTGAAGTCCGAGTGCCGCCCACGGCGGTCTCCCGTCACACGGACGAGGTCCGGGGGGCTGGGGTCACAGAACCCCGTCGCCGCTCGGTAGGACGGTTCACTGCGTGACGCACGCCACCATCCCACCGTTCGTCGACTCACACCAGCTTCAACTTCCTCCCGACTCGCTTGAATGCCTCGATCGCCTGGTCCAGATCCGCCTTCGTATGGGCCGCCGAGATCTGGCAACGGACCCGGGCCTGCCCCTGGGGCACCACCGGGAAGCCGAATCCCGTCACGAACACCCCCTCGGCGAGGAGCATGTCCGACATCTGAATCGCGGCTGCGGTTTCGCCCACGATGATCGGGATGATCGGGGTCTCACCGGCCAGCGGCTTGAAACCAGCCTCGATGATCTGCTCGCGGAAGTAGCGGGCGTTGTCGCGCAGCGTCTGCACGCGGTCGGGGTGCTGCTCGATGAACCGCACCGAGGCCAGGGCGCTGGCCGCCACGGTGGGGGGCAGCGCGTTCGAGAAGAGCTGCGGGCGCGATCGCTGGATCAGATAATCGGTGAGGGCTGCCGGGCCGGCCGTGAATCCGCCCGCTGCCCCGCCGAGGGCCTTACCCAGCGTGGATGTGATGATGTCGATCTCACCGAGCAACCCGAAATGCTCGGCGCTGCCGCGGCCGTTCTTGCCGAGCACTCCCGTGGCGTGTGAATCGTCGACGATGAGCACGGCGTCGTGGTCGCGCGCCATCTGCACGAGCTCGGGGAGCCTGGCGATGGAACCCTCCATCGAGAACACGCCGTCGGTCCAGATCAACCGCCGGCGGGCCGACCGGGCCCCTTCGAGCTTGGCGCGCAGGTCGTCCAGATCGCCGTGCTTGTACACGCCGGTCGTGCACTTGGTAATCGCCTTGGCGAGACGGATGGAGTCGATGATCGAGGCGTGGTTGAGGGCGTCGCTCACGACGAAGTCTCCCTCCTCGACGATCGTCGCGGTGAGTCCCTCGTTCGCGTTCCAGGCGCTCACGTACGACATCGATGCCTCGCACCCCACGAACCGCGCCAGCCCCGCTTCGAGGTCGCGGTGCACGGTGAACGTCCCGCAGATGAACCGCACGCTGCCGGTGCCGGCACCGAACGTCCTGAGCCCGTCGATCCCGGCCTGCACCACGGCCGGCTCGTTGCACAGTCCGAGGTAGTTGTTCGACGAGAGAATGATCACCTCGCCGCGGCCTTCCATGCGCACTCGGGCGGCCTGGGGTGATTCGAGATGATTGAGCGTCTTGTACACGCGGTCGGCCTTGAGCTGGTCGATCGCGCCGCTGAGTTGCTTCACGAATCGCTGATTCACGGACATGGTCCAGTCACCTCGTTTGGCGCATGCGGATTCGCGGCCGCGATCCATGATCCGTGGCCGTGTGGTCTGCCTGTGCTGCGGTCATACGGTGGTTCGTCATGCGATCTCGAAGATCACCTTGCCGGCGGCGCCGGTCTTGATGGCATTGATCGCCTCGTCGAACTGCTCGAGGGGGAAGCGATGTGTGATCACCGGCGTCGGGTCGAACATTCCGGAGCGCAGGAACCGCGTGACCTGATGCCAGGTATCGTACATCCGGCGGCCCACGACTCCGTAGATCGTGATTCCCTTGAAAATCACTTCGGTGGCGAGATTGATCTCGATCGGCTTGGACGGGATGCCGAGCATCTGGACCCGTCCCCCCACCCGCACCAGCTCGAACGCCTGGTGGATGGCGGACGGCACCCCCGACATCTCGAGCACGACGTCCACGCCAAGTCCTTCGGTGGCGGCGCGCACGGCGGCCGCCGCTTCGTTCGGGTGGACGACGTCGTGCGCCCCCATACGGCGGGCGAGTGCGAGCCGTGTCTCGTTGACGTCGGAGGCGATGATGCGCGACGCGCCGGCCGCCTTGCAGATGCCCACCGCGAACAGTCCGATCGGGCCGCAGCCGGTGATGAGCACCGTGGCGCCCGGGATGTCGGCGGTGAGCGCGGTGTGGAAGGCGTTGCCCATCGGGTCGTGGATGCCGCCGACGTCGAACGACACGTCGTCGTCCAGGTGCCAGACGTTGGTGGCGGGCATCGCGATGTAGTCGGCAAAGCACCCGTCGCGATCGACGCCGATGATCTTGGTGTACGGGCAGACGTGGGAGTTGCCGGTGCGGCACAGCAGGCAGCGCCCGTCCACGATGTGCCCCTCCGCCGTCACCCGGTCGCCCACATGCACGTCGGTCACCAGCTTGCCCACCCGCGCTACTTCGCCGGCGAATTCGTGGCCGACTGTGAACGGCGGCTTACAGCGCCCCTGCGCCCACGCATCCCATTCGTAGATGTGCACGTCGGTGCCGCAGACACCCGCGGCCCGCACGCGGATGAGCACTTCATCGTCTCTGATCGTCGGCTCAGGGACGTTCTTCATTGTGAATCCGGGAGCCGCAGTTTCCTTGACCAGCGCTCTCACGCGTGCCTCGCTTCTGATTTTCGTGTGGGTGGTTTCCGCCACGTTGCGTGGCGCGCATGGAAACTCGCCTCGCGCATTCGATGATGGAAGTCCGTGTGCAGCGCGCGGCGCGACCCGTAAACTCACTATTGCGCGCAACTTGGCGCGTTCCTATATTCGCGCGGAGTAACTATTGACGTGCACTCGAGGGTACTCGGTGGATTCATCGCGACGAGCGTTCCTCCAACTGCAGCAATCGCAGGCCGCGATCAGCACCGTCCGCGGCGGGCTCGCCGTCTCCCACCGTGCTCCGCATTCGTCATCCGACGCGCGAGAATCACAATCCGCGTGTCACGCACGACACCGCGCCATCCATTCGATCGTCACCGCCGCGCGCCGCTCCGCACGTGGCGTTTTTCGTTTCCAGTCGTCGTTCGAATCAAACAGCGTATGCTCAGTGTTCCCCTTCATCCGCCGCACGGTATCACGCGACGGATACGAGCTTCATTCGTCTCCGCGGAGACGAATGCAGCGGCGGCCGGAGACTTCGGTTTCCGGTCGCTGACTCGCCGATCCACCGGGGGATCGGTCGAGTAGATCAACCTCCAATATTGGAGATTTGACCATGGCAGCTGCAAAGAAGGCCCGTAAGGGCGCCAAGAAAGGCCGCAAGGCCGCCAAGAAGGCGACGAAGCGTCGTCCGGCCAAGAAGGGCGGCCGTAAGAAGAGAAAGTAGTTCGCGCTCTTCGCAGGAAAACAAGAAAGCCGGCGCGCGAGCGCCGGCTTTCTTGTTTCCGTATCTTCTGGAGGCCGAGGTTCTGGGCCCGGGGTCTCGAGCCATCCCCGCCGACGGCCCTGCTGGCTACGCCGCCACCGGCTTGCCCTTGCCCACGCCGTCCTCTGGCGCCGGCCCCCACACGTAGGCGCTGAACACCGTGGGCTTCTCCTCCTGCCACCCCTGCGAGATGACGATGCCCACCGGCTCCAGTTCCTTGGTCGTCTTGCGTTCCGCTTTCATTATAGAATCACCACTGCCGCTCACTCAGATGACACGGGACGGGGCGGCGAGAACGGGTCGCCGCCCGCCCCGGTTGCGCGGCAGATATCGCCGCGCGGACGATGCCATCCATAGCAGACCGGGTGCCAACCGCGGTCATTAGCCAAGTCGTTGCACTTGAACGACAAAGGAGCGACCGGCCGTCGCGCCTCGCGTCGACCTGTCGCTCCTTGACACGCACACAACGAGACGCTGCGTGTCAATGTGATACGCTTACGCGATCTCCTTGCGAGCCATGAAGGTATTCACGCTTCCGTCCGCGCCGGGCTCATCCACCGTGACCAGCCAGCCACGATAGCGTTTCCGCAGTTCATCGAGCGACGGCATCTTGCGCCGCTTGCCCGCGGCGACGGTCTGCATCAGGTGCACTCCGCCTTCCGCGGTGGCCGATTGCAGAACTTCGATGACCCGCCGCCGGTCCTTCATGTTGAGCCCGGCCAGTGCCGCCGGCGCGCAGATGACGGCGGTGAGGGGCGCGTCGGGTTTCCAGGTCGTGAGGTCGGTGGCCACAGCGCGCACGCGCTCGGCGAGTCCCGCCTCGTTCGCGGCCACGCGTACGCGCTCCAGGGCCTGCGTCTCGCGGTGCACTGCCGTGACCTGGCACCCGTTGGCCGCCAAGTAGAGCGCCGATCCCTCTTCCGTGGCGCCAGCCACAAGCACGCGCCCTTCAGACGTCTGCGCCATGGCGCGCACGGCGGCGTGGTCGGCCGTCAGCCCCCAGTGCTCGGGACGTCGCAACTCCTTGGCCAGCTTGAGCCGCTTGCGGCGCCAGGTGTCGTAGCCGGGCAGCCGCAACCGCTTGAAGATGATCCGGTTCACCTCGTCGCAGAGCAACAGTTCGGTGAGCAGGATCTGGTCGCCCGAGCCGAGCCGAGACACCGCTTCGTCCCCGATACTGAGCAGGGCCGAACGTTGTATCGATTCCTTGTAGTTCTCGATTTCCTCTTCGACGTACAGGTCGTACTCGTATCGAAGAGAGCGCTGCGGTCGCGAGGCCATGCGCACCCGGGTGTGGACTCACAAATGTTGTATAGGCCGTGCCGCCGCGCAAGCGGGTCTTTCGCTAAACTGGCTCCACGTGCACGACGACTTCCGCATGACCGGCTGCGCGGGCCACCTCCCGCTCCAGGGCGTCGGCAAGCGCGTGCGCGGATTCCACGCTCGACGCGCCGTCGACGACGATCGTCATCTCCACGAACAACTGCCCGGACGGCGTGGAGCGCGACCGCACGGTGCGGACGTCGCGAATGCCGGGAATGGCGGTGGCGATTCGGCGCAGCTTGGCGGCGTCCATGCCTCGGGCGTCCACCAGAATCGGCACCGACTGCCGCAGGATCTGCCAGCCCGTCCGGGCGATGAGCAACGCGACGGCGATGCCCAGGATCGCGTCGGCCCGCGAGGCGCCGGCTCGCGTGAGGAGGAGCGACGCGAGGGCGAGCAGGGTCACGTAGATGTCGCTCGACGTGTGCGCCGCATCGGCGGCGAGGAACGTGCTCTCCAGCGCCCGACTCCGCCCGCGCTCGTACCACACGATGCCGGCATTCACGAAGAGCGTGACCACCATCACGCCGACGTCGACCATCGACACGGCGTGCGCGCCGCGGGCGCGTATCAGCGACATCACCCCCTCGCGCAGCAGTTCGAAACACGAGATCGAGAGGAATCCGACGATGCCGACCGTGCCGATCGTCTCGAACTTCGCGTGGCCGTACGGATGGTCCTCATCGGGGCCGCGGGCGGCGATCGCCACCAGTGTCATGCCGATGACGTTGTTGAAGAGGTCGAGCCCGGATTCCAGCGTCGCGCCGAGCACCGCCAACGCGTGGGTGCGTATGCCCACCGCCAGCTTCAGGGCCGCCACCAGCGCGTTGAGCACGAGCACCGTGCCCAGCACGCGCCGTACGGCGGCGCTGCGCGCGTCGCTGCCGTGTGGCGGGGTGTCGGGCGATCGAGTACCGTTGGGCACGCGCGCATCTTGCCGGGTCACCGGCCTCCCGTCAACCGCCGCCGTGCCCGATGCCCGAACTTCCCGAAGTCGAACGCGCTGTCCGCATGGTGCGCCGCGCGTTGCGCGGGCGGACGATCGTGCGCGCCGACCTGCTGCACCCGAGCCTGACGCGGCGAATCGACCCCGCCGTCGCACGCGGACTTTCGGGCGCCCGCATCGCCGACGTGAAGCGCCGGGGCAAGCATCAATTGATCCGGTTGGCCGACGGCCGGGTGCTCCACGCGCACTTTCGCATGACGGGAGACTGGCTGGTGGAGCCGGCTACCCGGCCGCTGCCCCGCTTTGCCCGCGCGGTTTTCACGCTGGACGACGGACGGCGGCTCGTGCTCGAAGACGCGCGGGCGCTGGCCACGCTCGATGTGCACGCGGCCGGATCGCCGCTCGTGCTGGACCTGGGCGTGGAGCCGGCGGACGTTGCGCTCACCCCCCGATACCTGCGCACGCGACTGGCCACGCGGCGTGGCCCGATCAAACCGGTACTGCTCGACCAGCGCGTGATCGCGGGCCTCGGCAACATCTACGCGGCGGAAGCGCTCTGGCGTGCCCGGATCAGTCCCCGGGCGCGCGCGTCGTCGCTGTCGCCGAGGCGGCTGGCGGTGCTCATTGCAGCCATTCGCACCGTGATCGCGCGCGCCACCGGCGCCCGGCGTACCGGGGTCGGCGCGGCCCGGCTCAACGTGTACGACCGCGAGAGCCTGGCATGCCGCCGCTGCGGAACGGCGATCCGCCGCGTCGTGCAGGGCGGGCGTTCCACCTATTTCTGTCCCGGATGCCAGCGTCGTTGACGTGGTTCAGTCCATCGCCTCGACGATCGCGCCCTTGATGTAGCCGGTTTCCGGGATGGTGAGGATCTCCGGGTGGTCGAGCGGCTGCCCCACTACCTCGCGCAGTGCGAGCCGACGACCCGAGTCAGCCGCCGCGGCTTCGAGCATCTCCAGGAAGCGTGGCTTGGTCAGGTGGAAGCTGCAGCTCGCGGTGAATAGCGCCCCGCCCGGCGCGAGCAGGCGCATGGCGCGCAGGTTCACTTCCTTGTATCCCCGGATGCCGGCCGCCAACGCGGCTTTGGTCTTGGCGAATGCCGGCGGGTCGAGCACGATCGTGTCGAATCGCTGGTGCCCGCGCTCGGCCGTCCTCAGATAATCGAACGCATTGGCTTCGAGAAACTCGATGTTCGTGAATCCGTTCAGCGCCGCGTTCTGGCGAGCCCGGGTGAGCGCGGCGGCCGAGCTGTCGAGGGCGAGCACACGCTCCGCCCTCCCGGCGAGGTGGAGCGCGAACGAGCCGTGGTAGCTGAAGCAGTCGAGCGCGCGGCCCCGTGCCAGGGCACCGATGGAGGCCCGGTTTTCACGTTGATCGAGGAACGCCCCGGTCTTCTGGCCGTCCCACGGCGCGGCCAGGTACCGTACGTGGTTCTCCCTGACCTCGATCTCTCGCGGCACGTCGCCGTAGAGCAGTTCCACGGCGCGCGGCAGACCCTCCTTGTCGCGCAACGAAGCGTCGTTGCGCGCCAGAATGCCGTCGGGCGCGACCACGACGCGTAGCGCCTCGATCACGTCGGCGCGGGCCGATTCGAGCCCGGCACTCATGAACTGCACCACGAGCCAGCGGTCGTACCGGTCGCAGACGAGCGACGGCAGGCCGTCGCCCTCGGCGTGGATCAGCCGGTAGGCATTGGCGGAGTCGCGCAGCGGCCCCCGCCGTTCGATCGCGGCTCCGATGCGTTTGCGCCACCAGCCGGCGTCGATCGGCGCCTCAGGATCGCGCGACAGCAGCCGCAACGAAATCTCCGATCTGGGACTCCACAGCGCCCAACCCAGCGGCTTGCCGCGTTGGTCGCGGACCGCCAGCACACCGGCCGGCGCGTCGGGCCGGGCGACGACGTCGCTGCGATAGATCCAGGGATGACCGCGGTCCCACCGGCGGACGCCCTTGGGGGAGACGACGGCGAATTCGCTGGCCATGACAGTCAACCCGATTTCCTGCCCGGCGCGCGCGCGGCGCTCGTGTCGCGGCCCGACTTGGACTTCTTGGCCTGCGCGTCACGCTCACGGCGCATCTCGATCACGGCCGCTTCGTGTGCCCTGTAGTCCACGCGGAACTCGTGGTGGCCATCCGGCGCCGCGACGAAGTACTTGTAGGGTACGTGGGCCGGGTAGAGCGCGGCGAGGATACTCGCGCTGCCGGGGGACGCGATCGGTCCCGGCGGCAGGCCGAGGTGCCGGTAGGTGTTGTACGGCGACTTCACCCTGAGGTCCTTGTAGAGCAGGCGGTTCTCGTGTTCGGGCAGGACGTACTGCACCGTGGGATCTGCTTGCAGCAACATTCCAGCGCGCAGCCGGTTCATGTACACGGCGGCGATCACCGGGCGCTCCTCGGGCAGCTTGGCTTCCTTCTCCACGATCGACGCCAGCGTCATCACGTCGTTGCGCGACATGCCGAGCGTGTCGAGACGGGCGGTCCACGCCGGCTTCCACTCGTGCTCGAAGCGGCGCTCCATGATGGTCACGGCTTGGCGCGCCGTGGTGCCTTCTGAGAACGTGTATGTGTCGGGAAAGAGGTACCCCTCGATCGTCGGCGTGGGCAGGTCGAGCCGCGCGAGCAGCGCGGTGTCGCGCACGGCGGCGCGCACGGAGTCTTCCGGCGTGCCGAGCTTCTCGGCGAGCAGCGGTTCGATCTGGGCGAGCGAGAAGCCTTCGGGGATGATCACGGTGGCCACCAGGCCGCGGCCGGCGCGCAGCATGTCGAGCACGGTGCCCCAGCTGTCGCCGCGGCGCAGTTCGTAGGTGCCGGCCTTGATGCGCCGGTCGCCGCCGAGCACCCAGGCGTAGGCGCGGAACCAGCGCGCCGAGCGGATCACGCCGGCGTTGGCGAGCGAGTCGGCGGCCACGCGCACCGACGCACCGGTGGGCACGGTCACGCGCGCCGTCGAGGCGTCGTTGGTGGCGCAGGCGGCGAGCGCGAGACCGGCGGCGAGGGCGGCCGCGGTGTGGGCGAGGCGTCTATGCGTCATGGCGCAGGGCGTGCTGCAGCAGCACGGTGGCAGCCAGGGCGTCCACGTCACCCTTGCGGCCGCGGGTGGAGCCGCCCATTTCGTGCACCGCGCGGAGCGCGGCGGCCGTGGTGAATCGTTCGTCCAGGAGGCGCACGGGCAGGCCGGTGCGCTTCTCCAATTCGTCACCCACGCGGCGCACTTCGACGGCGCGCGGCGTGTCGTTGCCATCTCCGTCGAGCGGCAGGCCGAGCACGAAGCCACGGGCTTCCAGTGCCTGGCCGCGCCGGATGAGCTCGGCGATCGGCGGGCGCTTGCCGGCGCGGCGCACGATATGCCCGGCGGGCGACGCGATCGTGCCGGTCGGATCGCTGATCGCGAGTCCGATGCGCCGCTCGCCCCAGTCCACGGCCAGCCACCGGCCCCGGTCCGTGGCGGCCACCGTCAGCCGCCCTGCGCCATCTGCACGAAGAATTCCTTGTTGTTCTTGGAGCGCGACATCTGCTTGAGCAGAAATTCGATCGCCTCGGGTTCCGGCATGTCGCCGAGGAACGTTCGCAGCAGCGTCACGCGGTTCAGTTCTTCCGTCGTGAACAGCAATTCTTCCTTGCGCGTGCCCGAGCGGTTGATGTCGATGGCGGGGTAGATGCGTCGCTCGGCGATCTTGCGGTCGAGGATGAGTTCCATGTTGCCTGTGCCCTTGAACTCCTCGAAGATCACCTCGTCCATGCGTGAGCCGGTCTCGATGAGGGCGGTGCCGATGATCGTGAGCGACCCGCCGTTCTCGATGTTGCGGGCGGCACCAAAGAATTTCTTGGGCTTCTCCAGCGCGTTCACGTCCACGCCGCCCGACATGATCTTACCCGAGTGCGGCATGACGGCGTTGTGCGCGCGACCGAGGCGGGTGATCGAGTCGAGCAGGATCACCACGTCCTTCTTGCTCTCCACGAGGCGCCGGGCTTTCTCGATCACCATGTCGGCCACCTGGACGTGGCGCTGCGGCGCCTCGTCGAACGTGGAACTGATCACCTCGCCGCGCACCGTGAACTTCATGTCGGTGACCTCTTCGGGGCGCTCGTCGATGAGCAGCACGATGAGGATGACGTCGGGGTAGTTCTCGGCGATGGCGTTGGCGATCTCCTGGAGGAGGAGCGTCTTGCCGGCGCGCGGCGGCGACACGATGAGTCCGCGCTGTCCCTTGCCGATGGGTGCGATGAGGTCCATCACGCGCATGCTGAGGTTGCCGCTCTTCACCTCCAGGCGCAGCCGTCCTTCGGGATAGCGCGGCCGCAGGTTGTCGAACGGCACCCGCTCCTTGGCCAGGTCCGGGTCGTCGCCGTTGACCGACTCGACCTTGAGCAGAGCCAGATAGCGCTCCCATTCCTTGGGCGGGCGCACCTGGCCGTGGACCGTGTCGCCCGTCAGGAGGCCGAATCGCTTGACCTGCGACGGCGACACGTAGATGTCGTCGGGTCCCGCCAGGTAATTGTAATCCTGGCTGCGCAGGAAGCCGTACCCCTCAGGCAGCACTTCCAATACGCCCTGTCCGGTGAGCAGCGCCCCGCCGGCCAACAGCGCCTGCTCGATCCGGAACGTCAGGTCGTGACGCGGCAGGGTCTCCACATCGGCGAGCTCGAGCTCCTCCGCCATCTCGAGGAGGGCGGGGAGCGTCTTGCGCTTGAGTTCGGCGATGCTGACGAGAGCCGGGGAGGAAGGCGGCGATGACATGACGGCGGCTGACGGCGAACGGCGGACCGCTGGGGAGAGTGGGAGGGTCGGCGTCGATACGGAATCGACGGGGTGGTCCGCTCGAGCGTTCCGCGGCGCGGATGCGCCCGGGACCCGCCGGGCGCCGCAGTGCGATGGGATAGGAGTGACGCGCGCGACAGGATTCGAACCTGTGACCTTCGGCTCCGGAGGCCGACGCTCTATCCAGCTGAGCTACGCGCGCGGATAGATCCGTAACCTAGCCGGGGCACGGAGAGGGTTCAAGCGAGCCGATTCGCCATTGCTGATCCTCACTCGCGTGGCCTATCGACGCGGCAGGGGCGGCTCTATTATGCGTGACGTTCCACGGCGGCCCCGGGGTCCTTGCGTCGGGCGTCCCGCCCCCGGTGGCCCGCCCCCGCCCCCGCCCGCGCTCCTCCCCGCACCCGGTCCATGCCGCGTTTCGTCCTGGGCATCTCCGCGTTCTACCACGATAGCGCCGCGTGCATCCTGCGCGACGGGGTGATCGTCGCCGCGGCGCAGGAAGAGCGCTTCACGCGCCAGAAGGGGGACGAAGCGTTTCCGGCGCGGGCGATCGCCTTCTGCCTGAGCGCCGCCGGCGTCGGCGCAGGCGACCTCGAGGCCGTCGCGTTCTATGACAAGCCGCTGCTCAAGCTCGACCGCGTGTTCGAGACCTTTCTCTGGACCGCACCTGCTGGGTTCGCCTCGTTCCGCCACGGGGCGCCGCTCTGGGCGCGCGACCGGCTCGACATCGAACGCACCATCCGCCGCGGCCTCGACGACTACGAGGGACGCGTCCTGTTCACCGAACACCACGAGTCGCACGCCGCCAGCGCGTTCTATCCGTCGCCGTTCGACCGCGCCGCCATTCTCACCATCGATGGGGTGGGCGAGTGGGCCACGGCGTCCATCGGCGCGGGACACGACGCCGACCTCGAGTTGCGTCAGGAACTGCATTGGCCCGACTCGCTGGGCCTGCTCTATTCTGCGTTCACGTATCACGCCGGGTTCAAGGTCAACTCCGGGGAGTACAAGCTCATGGGGCTCGCCCCCTACGGCGAACCCCGGTACGTGGATACGATCTACCGCGAGTTGATCGACCTGCGCGACGACGGGTCGTTCACGCTCAACCAGCGGTATTTCAACTACGTGAACGGACTCACGATGACGAACGACGCCTTCTCGGCGTTGGTCGACGGACCGCCGCGGACGCCGGAGTCGGCGCTCACGCAGCGCGAGATGGATCTCGCCAGGTCGGTGCAGGAGGTGTGCGAGGAGATCGTGCTGCGCATGGCCCGCGCCGCGCGGCGCGACACCGGAGAGACGAATCTCTGCCTGGCGGGCGGAGTGGCGCTCAACGCCGTGGCCAACGGCAAGCTCCGGCGCGCCAGGATCTTCGATCGCGTATGGGTGCAGCCGGCTGCGGGCGACGCTGGCGGCGCGCTCGGCGCCGCGTTCGTCGCGTGGCATCAGTACCTGGACGCGCCGCGGGCCGTGGACGGCGTACATGACGGCATGCGCGGCGCGCTACTCGGCCCCGTGTACGGCGCCGACGATATCCAGCGGGACCTGGCCGCGCTCGGCGCCACGTGGCAGCGCCTCGATCGCCAGGGCGCGGTGGACCGTGCGGCCGACCTGCTGGCGGCCGGGCAGGTGATCGGCTGGTTCGACGGCGCCATGGAGTTCGGTCCGCGCGCCCTGGGCGCGCGCAGCATCCTGGCCGACGCGCGCGATCCCCGGATGCAAGCGCGCATCAACCTCAAAGTGAAGTTCCGCGAGGGGTTCCGCCCGTTCGCCCCGAGCGTGCTTGCCGAGCGGGCCGCGGAGTACTTCGAGGTGGACGGCGAGTCCCCGTACATGTTGTTCGTCGAACCGGTGCGCACCGACCGGCGCATCCCAATGGCGAAGGGCGACACCCGGTGGGGAATCGAGCGGCTCAATCAGCCGCGCTCCGACGTTCCCGCGGTCACGCACCTGGACTACACCGCGCGGATCCAGACCGTGACCGCCGGGCGCAGTCCGGGACTCCACGCCGTGCTGCGCGCGTTCGCCGACCGCACCGGGTGTCCGCTGCTGGTCAATACGTCGTTCAACGTGCGGGGGGAACCCATCGTCTGCACGCCGGCTGATGCCTACGACTGTTTCATGCGCACCGACCTCGATGCGCTCGTCTTGCCCCCGTTCGTGTTACTCAAGCGCGATCAACCCGTTCAGGATCCTGCCCAATGGCATCGCCCGCTCCAACTCGATTGACCCGCGCGCAGGGAATGAAGTTCGCGTTCACGCTCGCCGCGGCGTTCTCGGTGCTGTCGGTGCTCCTGGCCTGGCGCCAGCGCACGCTTGGCGCCGAGGTGGCGTTCGGCCTCGGGTTCGTACTGCTGGTGGCGGGGGTGGCCGTGCCGTCGCACCTGGGCCCAGTGGAGCGCGTGTGGATGGGGTTCGGCCGCATCCTCTCGCGGGTGACCGCGCCGATCGCGCTCGGGATCGTCTATTTTATAGCGTTGACGCCCATCGCCTATGTGCGCCGGACGTTCGGCCGCAGCCCCCTCGCCCGCGATCCATCGGCGTCGACCTACTGGACGCCGCGCGCGCCGCGCGATGTCGAGGAGCGGCACCGCGCGCTCGAGCGTCAGTTCTGACCCGGAGACCCCGATGGCCTCATTGAACATCCTGCGACAACTCTGGGCCTTCATGCGACAGCGGAAGAAGCTCTGGCTGCTGCCGATCATCCTGATCCTGATTCTGGCCAGCGCGCTGCTGTTGCTCGTGCAGGGGTCGGCCCTGGCCCCGTTCATCTACTCGATCTTCTGATGACGCGCGCGCGTTACTGGATCTTTTTGACGATCACCGCGCTCTCGCCCTTCCTCTTCCTGGGCGCGGTCGAGTTGGTGTTGCGCGCGGCGTGGCCCGGTGGGGCGATCCCGGTGTTCGTGAAGGCGCCGAGCCAGATGGGTGACTATCTGCTGCCGAACCCGGCGCTGGCCAGGCGCTACTTCAGCATCGAGCAGCATCCCCCCAGCCCGATCGTCGAGCCGTTCGCGGCGCACAAACCGGCGCACGCATTCCGGATGTTCGTGCTCGGTGAATCCACCGCCGCCGGGTTTCCGTGGCCGCCCACGGGCACCTTCTCCCACCTGCTGCAGGACGTGCTGCGCGACGTCATGCCCGGCGACTCCGTGGAGGTGATCAACCTCGCGATTCCGGCCACCAACAGCTACGCTGTGCTCGATCAGACCGATGCCGTGATCGCACAGCATCCCGACGCGGTGGTCGTGTTCCTGGGGCACAACGAGTATTACGGCGCGCTGGGCGTGGGCTCCACGGAAACCGTGGGCTCGTCGCCGGCGCTGGTACGCGCGTACCTGTGGCTCGAGCGCTTTCGCACGTTCATGCTCTTGAGGGACGGCATCGCGCGGGTCCGTCGGGCGTTCGCGAAACAACCCGCGGGGAACGGGCAGGCGGCGAGCTTCATGGAAACCGTCGCCCGCGATCAGGAGATCACGCTGGGCGGCGCGGCCTATCAGGCGGGCGTGCGCCAATTACGGGGGAACCTCGAACGGATCCTTGGCAAGTTCCGGCGCGCGGGCATTCCGGCGTTCATCGGAAGCCAGGTGAGCGACGACCACGACATGCACCCGTTCGCCTCGCCGGCGAACGCGGTGCCCGGCGGCGCGGATGCGGTGTACGACTCGGCGCAGGCTGCGGATGCTCGGCACGACACGGTGGATGCACGGCGTCTGTTTGTCCGGGCCCGCGACCTCGACGTGATCAGGTTCCGCGCGCCGAGCGCGTTCAACGACGTCATCCGGTCCGTGGCGCGCGAGGAGCACGCCACATTCGTACCCGTGGCGGCAGCGTTCCGGGCGGAGTCGCCGGAGGGGATCATCGGCCACAACCTGATTCTCGAGCACGTGCACCCCAATCAGGCCGGCCAGGCGCTCATCGCGCACGAGTTCCTGCAGTGGCTGGACAGCGCGCACTTCGTGGGGCACGCGGTGCAGCTCGATCGCATGAAGCCGTGGGCCGACTACGTGGCGGGAATGGACATCACGCCGTTCGACGACCGGATCGTGGCCCACACCGTGAAGACGCTCACCACGCGATGGCCGTTCGTGCCGGTGGCGCAGGACCAGGACTACCGCGGCACGTATCATCCGACGGGGGTCGTGGACAGTCTGGCATTCCTGGCGTCGGCGGGGCTTCCGTGGCGGCAAGCCAAGGTCGAAGTGGGGCAATACTATGAGAAGGCGGGGTTCCCCGATTCGGCGCTCGCCGAATATCGGGGGCTCGTTCGCGACATGCCCACGCAGGCGTTCCCGTATGAGTTGGCCGGTCGCGCGCTGATGGAGATGAAGCGGCCGGCGGATGCGATCCCGCTGCTCAAGCGCGCCTATGCCATCCGGCCGTCGCCGTACACCGCGTTCGCCCTCGGAACCGACGCCGCGCAGCACAAGGATCTTCAGGATGCGGCGCTCTATCTTCGCGAAGCGGCGGCGCTCGATCCGCGCAGTCCGCAGGTGGTGTACCAGCTGTCGCTGACGCTGGCATTGATGCGCGATCTGCAGGGAGCGCAGGCGGCGGCGGCGCAGGTGTACCAGCTAGATCCAAGCTATCCCGGTATCCAGGATTGGATGAGGACGTTGGGGATCGTGCACTGACGAACGGCGGGCCCCGCTGACTGCAGGCTCAACGCTGGGAGTTGACCGGTCGGGCCGTGACGCGGCTCGGCAGGGAGAGTCTGCCTGTTAGGAGTCCGCTAAAGGAGTGAACGGGGTGAAGACTTCTTGACGGTCCGCGGATGGAACCGTACTGTATTGTTGTAGCGATACAGTGCTCTCCGGCGCCGATGCGCCGGACCCATGGGGGACGTGATGACGCTCCTTCCCGACCGCGCGATGTTTCGCGCGCTGGCCAAGAGTCCCGTGTTCACGATGGTGGCGGTATCGTCGCTGGCGCTCGCCATCGGGCTCACGACTACGACGTACGCGATCGTGGATGCCGTTCGGCATCCACCGGTGGTGGCAGCCGATCCGGTCCATGCGTTTCAGTTACAGGGCATCGGCGTGGATCTGGACCGGCGGAGCCACCTGCGGGAGATGTACGTCGCACTCCGCGCTCATCGCGATCTGTTCCAGTCGTTCGCCGTCGCGGCACCGGAGTGGACCACGGTCATCGCGCACGGCCAGCCGGTCTGGGCCCAGATCCGTCTCGTCAGCGCGAATTACTTCGACGTGCTCGGGGTGTCGCCGGTCGTTGGCCGGAGCTTCCGGTCCGCCGCCGCCGACCATCCGTCGGTCGCCGGGGCCGTGATCGGATACGGGACCTGGCGGCGGGTGTTCGGCGGCGCCATGCCGCTCACGTCCCTCACTGTGACCGTGGGCGACGACACCTATCCCGTGGTCGGCGTGCTTCCGCCGGAGATGGATGCGAGCGGCTACGGCGAGACCAACACGCTCATCTGGCTTCCCATACCGCGCGCGGCCGAGGACCAGGGGGAGGGCGTGCCGTGGGTGACCGCGCTGGTGCGGACCAAGCCGGGCGTGAGCGAACCGCAGATGGAACGCGAGCTCGCGGTCATCGCTCAGCCGTTCCGAGAGGAGTACGGCGTCTACGGAGGGAACCCATTCCGCTATGGCGTCCAGGCGATGCTCCCGCAGCCGGGCCGGGTGACCGAAATCCACGAGGCGATCGCGGCGGCTGCGTTCGTGGTTCTCCTCATCGCCTGCGCCAACGTGGCCAATCTGATGGTGGCGCGGGTGATCAGCCGGCAGCGCGACATCGCGGTGCGCATGGCCATCGGGGCGTCGGGGCGGGACATTGCGCGGGTCGTGGTCGGCGAGGCGGCGGTGCTCGTGCTGGCCGGAGGAGCGATGGGGGTGCTGTTGTCGCTCTGGGGCATGCATTACATCGAATACAAGGTGGGGGCCGACGTGAACGGTCTGAGCGGCCTGGCGCCCCACCTGAGCTGGCGCGTGCTGCTGTTCGCGATCCTCGTGTCGGCCGGCACGGTGCTCCTCATCGCATGGGCGGCGGTGCTGCGTGCTCGGGCCACCAATGTGAACGGCGCGATGAAGAACGGCGCCGGCGCGACTACGCACCGGAGTGGCCGCCTGTACCGGTGGCTCGTCGTGGCGGAGGTGGCGATGTCGCTGGTCGTGCTGATGGGGGCGGCGCTCCTCCTGCGGGCGGTATCCGCGGTCCGGGGATATGATTTCGGTTATGACCCGAGCCGAGTCGTGTTCGCGAACATCAGCGATCCATGGCCCGCCGTGCACGATTCGACCCAGCGGGACGCCCGCTATTTCGGGGTGCTGGGAGGCGTGGGCCGGGTGCGGGGGGTCAGCGCGGCGGCCTGGATGGACGGTACGTCGCCCATCGGGGAGATTCTCACCTCGGACGTGGGCGGGAGCGAACCGAAGCAATTGTTCATGCGCAGCTACACCGTGGCGTCGCCGGGGCTCCTGTCGCTCCTCGGTGTGCGGCTGGTGCGCGGGCGCGACTTCGAGCCCGGCGATGCGAATTCGGCCGGCGTGGCGATCGTGGACGACAGCACAGCCGCGGCGCTCTGGCCCCACCTGTCGCCCATCGGGCATATGGTGAAGCTCGGTTCGGAACCAAGCACCGCGCAGTGGGTCCGCGTGATCGGGGTGGCGCGCACCGTGAGTCTCAGGTTCGAACACGACCCGGACATGGGACCGCTGCCGACGATCTACGTGGCCGGAGCTGGCCGATTGAGAGCGGACCGCCGGCTCGTCCTTCGCACCGATTCCGACGAGGGGGCGGCGATGCTCGGCGTGCTGCGATACCTGCGGAGCGCGATCCCCGGGACCGGAGGGCCCCACTTCCAATCCTGGACCCAGGACTTCGGCATGGAGGTGCGGCAGCGGGAGGCGATCGCCTTCATCTTCCGGATGATTGGTGTGTTCGCGCTGCTGCTGTCCACGATCGGCGTCTACGGGACGCTCGCGTACACGGGCGCTCAGCGCACCCGCGAGTTCGCGATGCGCATCGCGCTCGGCGCCCAGCCGCGCGACGTGCTGCGGCTGGTGATCGACGAGGCGCTTCTCCTGGTGATTGGCGGCACCGCGGTGGGCGGATTCGCCGCGATGTGGAGTGCGGCGAGCATCAAGGGCTTGTTGTACAGCGTGAGCCCGTTGGATGCGACGGCGCTGGTGACCGCCGAAGGGATCCTGGTGGTGGTGTCGCTGATGGCGGCGCTCGGACCGGCGATTCGGGCGACGCGGGCCGATCCGGTGGAATTGTTGAGGGCGACGTGAGCCGGTTCACCCGCCGGCGAACGCCCCTGCTCGAACGCCTCTTCGCCGGCCACCACGACCTTCTGGCCGCGCTGCGCTCGCTCCGTCGGTCTCCCGGCTTCGTCGCGATCGCCGTGCTCTCGCTCGGCCTCGCCATCGGGCTCAACACGACGATGCTCGCGATGATGGATGCGATTCTCCACCCGTACGTCCCGTATGCCAAGCCCGGGCAGTTGTTCGAGCTCATCCCGTACGGTATGACTCGGAGCCACCAGTGGATCCAACGACCGATGTACCTCGGGGCGCGCGAGCGTACCGATCTCTACGCGAGCATCGTCCCCTTCACCTTCAGCAGCGGCGTCGCAGAGGCCAACGGGCATCTCGTCCAGACACAGGCCATCATTGCGGGCACGCGTCTGTTCAACGTGCTCGGCGTCAAACCGATCGCCGGCCGGACGTTCAACACCACTCGGGATGACCCCGCTGACGCGGATGCCGTCGTGGTCGGTTACCAGTTGTGGCAGGACGACCTGGGTGGCACGCGCGACCTCGCGACACTCCACGTCACGTACGACGGGCGGACCTATTCCGTGGTCGGCGTCATGCCGCCCTCGATGTATCGTCCGGTGAGCGCCGACCTCTGGCTTCCGATGCCGAAGGTCCAAGAGCATTCGGCCGACGGGCCGGCGCTGATCCACGCCGTGGTTCGCCTCAAGCCCGGCGACACGAAAGCCCGGGTGAAGGGACAACTGGACGCGCTCGCCGCCCAGATGGCCTCGCGGTACGACGGCAAACGCCTGGACTTCGACTACCGCCTGGAATCGCTGATGCCCGGCAAGGGCCGGCCCGCCGACGGCGCGGTCCTGGCGGCGATCGTCACGACGCTCGTGCTGGTCGTGGCCTGCCTCAACCTCGCTAATCTCATGCTTGCCCGCGGACTCGCCCGGCGACGGGAGTTGGCGGTGCGGATGGCACTGGGCGCGAACCGCGGGGCCATCGTGCGGCACGTGCTCGTCGAGTGCGCGCTACTCGCCGGCCTGGGTGGCACGTGGGGAGTATTACTCTCCGTCTGGGGCGTGCAGCTTGCCGAGGGCCACGTCCCCACGATGATCCAGGAGTTGGGCTTCACCACGCCACACGTGAGCTGGCGCATCGTTGCGATCGGAATTCTCGTCACGGCGGCGACCATCCTCGTGGCTGGTCTCGCTCCGGCCCTGCACGCGGCGCGGGCCAACGTCAACGACGCGATGAAGGATGGCGGATCGTCGAGCACCGGCCGGAAGAGCCGGTTGTACCGGCTGGTGGTTGTGGGTGAGATCGCGACCGCCCTGATGGTGATGATCGTGGCCATGTTCTGGCTCGGCATCCTGCACAAAGAGACGAGTTTCCAATTCTCATATGACGCCGACCACATGCTCGGTGGGTACGTGATGCCGCGCCAATCGTGCGACTCCGTGGCGGCTCACGAGCAACTCTGGCAGGACATGACCGCTCGGATCACGGCCATTCCGGGCGTCCGGTACGCCGCGGCGTCGCGCACGGCGTATCCGACGCGAAACATCGTGACGTCGGACGAGCCCGGGACCCCGATCGAGCTGCCGTTGGGGCGGGGGACGTCCATCGGATATACTCTGACCACATCGCAATACTTCCGCGTGTTCGAGTTCCCGATCGTCGCCGGCCGGGACTTCGAACCGGGGGACGTGCACGGCACGGGTGCGGCCATCGTGGACCGGGCGCTGGCCGCGAAGCTGTGGCCCCTCTCGTCGCCGGTGGGACGACTGATCAAGCTCGGACCGGCCGCGTCCAACGCGCCCTGGGTGCGGGTGGTCGGCGTGGTGGCGCCGCGCGTGAGCAACGCCGACTCGACACGCGACGACACCCCGCTGCTCACCGTGGCGCGACACTTCGGCTGCCAGGCCGCGAGCCTCGACGTTCGCACGTCGGGACCGCCCAGGCAGATGGCCGCTGCCGTCTATCACGTCGCTCGGGCCGCGGTGCCGGCGGGCGGAATCGTCTCGGAATTCCGGTCGCCAAGGGCCGAATATGAAGAAGGGCTGCGCATCTACCGGCTCACGACGCTGCTCTTCGTCGCGCTCGGCGCGTTTGCACTCCTGCTCTCAGCGGTGGGCATCTACGGCGTGCTGAACCATGCCGTCGGGCTCCGCACGCGCGAGTTCGCCATGCGGACCGCCCTCGGCGCGCAGACGCCTGACCTCCTGCGCATCGTCGTGCGCGACGCCATGGAAATGGTGCTGGGCGGCACCGCCGTGGGTGCGACGGCGTCGCTGGTCATCGGGTTCGGAGCCTTTCAGGCCGCGGGCGGGCTGGGCGCGCTTGCCCTCGCCGCAGCGGAGACGGTCGTGATCGCCGCTTCCCTCGCCGCCTGCATCGCCCCGACGCGTCGCGCCACCCGCGCCGACCCGGTGGACCTCCTCCGCTCGACCTGACGATTCCTGAACGCGGGAACCGCTTGCGGCCGGCCGGCCTCCTACCGAAGCTTCAGCTTACACCGGTAACCCGTCCGCCGTGCATCTCCGCCGTACCCTTCGTTGCGTAAGCGCGTCGGCACTCCTCGCGTTGTGCGCACGGGAGAGTGCCGCGCAGACGGCTACGCCGCTCCCCGATATCCCGCATCCACGCGTCGGGCTGGTGCTGAGTGGCGGCAGTGCCAAGGGGTTCGCGCACATCGGCGTGCTCCAGGTACTGCAGCAGCTCGGCATCCACGTGGACATCGTTACCGGCACGAGCATGGGCGCCATCATCGGCGGGCTGTACTCCGCCGGTTACACCCCCACGGAACTCGACAGCCTGGTCACGCGTGAAGACTGGAACGATCTGTTCCACCGCCCCACCGACCGGCGCCAGCAGAGCCCCGCCGAGCGGGCGGCGAACGAACGGTACATGCTCACCTTTCCGCTGGAACATGCGCGCATCGTGCTTCCGGAATCCGTCGTGCCGCGGCAGGCAATCGCCGAGCATCTGGAGCGCTACACGTGGCCGGTGCACGGCATCACCGATTTCGACAGCCTCCCCACGGCGTTCGGCGCGCTGGTCACGAACCTCAACACGGGGCAGGCGATCCTGCTGCGCCATGGGTCACTGGCGCAGGCAATCGAGGCCAGCGCCGCGGTGCCCGGAGCGTTCGCGCCCGTGCTGCTTCCGGACGGAACGCCGGTCGTGGACGGCGCGGTGGTCCGCAACATCCCAGCCCAGGACGCACGGGCGATGGGCGCGGATCTCCTGATCTGCGTGGACGTCTCCGAACGCCCATCGCCCGCCGACAGCCTGCATTCGCTCATCGACGTGATGGATCAGACGGTGTCGTTTCGCGTCCAGGCGGTGAATCGCGTCGAGCGTCCGCTCTGCAACGTGGTGATCGATCCCGACGTGAACGGAATTCCGTCGCTCGACTTCGGCCAGGCAGCGGAGTGGATTGCACGCGGGCGGGCTGCGGCACTCGCCCAACGCGCGGCTCTCGTCGCGATTGCCGATTCGGAGCACGACGTCCGCGGCGTGATCCCGCCCAGGCCTCCGCTCCCTCGTCCCGATTCGGTCTTCATTTTGCAGTTGAGCTGGACGCAGGTGAGCGCCGGCGCCGACGCGCTGGTCCGCAGCGCCGTCGGCCTGCAGGACAGCACGTGGGCGACCGAAGCCGATATCGCCGCGGCGGTGGAGCGGGTGTATTCCACGGGCCGGTTCGACGAGGTGAGCTTCCGCGTCGTTCACCGCGCCGGGGGTGACGACCTCCTGCTCGATCTCACCGAAGGCAACCGCGACGTGGTGGGCGTGGGCGTCCGCTACGACACGCCGCGCGGCGCGGCGCTGCTCGTCGGCGCAACGGTCAACGACTGGCTCACCCCCGGTTCCAGGGCGATGCTCACGGCACGGTTGGGCGACGAGTTGCAGTACGACGGCCGGTTTCTCCTCGGAGCCGGTCCCGAGGCCACCTTTCTGCAAACCTACCGGGCCACATTCACGCGGACGGCGCTGCCGCATGTGCGCCCGGCCGGCGCCCCGGGTGCCCCGATGCTCGACGTCTCGGAAGTGTCGGCGCAGATCGCGCGCGTGCTCGGACACGCGGGATACATCGGCGCGGAACTGACGTACGGACGGTCCACCGACGGGGTACGCGGCGCCGACAGTCTATTCGCACTCCGTCCGCTCTCGTATACCACGTTCGGTGGCGAGCTTGCCCTGGACACCTACAATCGGTTGTTCGCGCCCACGGCGGGCGGGAAAGTGCTACTCCAGGCCGAACGCGCGCTCGACTCCCGCGAGTTCGTGCGGGAGTACGTCGGCGCGCAGGGGGTGCTCCCCGCGGGATCCAGCGTGGCCCTGCTCGGCCGGGTGGACGTCGGCTACGCGGCGGGTACCGATCTCCCGTTGCACGACCGCTTCTTCTTGGGGGGCAGCGCACCCTCGACGGTGTGGGCCTCGCAGTTCATTCCCTTCCTCGGGCTCAGCCCGCAGTCTGCGCAGGGCACCGTCGTGGCCGCGGTCCAGGGTGGAGCGCGCGTCGAGCTCCGCGACAACCTGTTCGTGACGGTGCAGGGCAACGCCGGCAACGTCTTCGACCGCTGGCCTGCGTCAGCCGGCCACAGCGGGTACATCACGGGCGGCGGCCTGACCATAGGCAGCATGCTGGCGCCGGGCCCCGTGACGGTTACCTTCGGCACGCGATCCCTGCGGCAGACGCCCGTGATCGAGATCGCGTTCGGCGCCGCCTTCTAACTCCGACTCCGCATGAAAAAGCTGTCCGTGCAGATGGTGATCGCCGTGGTGCTCGGCACAATCGCCGGACTCTTCGCGGCCGCTGTCCCGGGTGGCGTCGCCGACCAGGTCATGGCCATCGCCGCGCCGATCGGAACGATCTGGATCAACGCGATTCTGATGACCGTGGTGCCCCTCGTGGTCGCCAACGTGATCGTCGCGGCGGCGGCATCGGCCGAGCGCAAGAACGCGGCGCGCGGGGCGACCGCGACGTTCGGCATGTTCGTGGGGGTGGTCGCGGCCAGCGCCATCCTCTGCGCGCTGCTCGCACCGGTGCTGCTGTCGGCGCTCGTGCCGGCAGGCGCCCTTCCCACGCCGCCGGCGGCCGCCGGTGCGGCCGCCGCGCAACCCACCTTCGCGTCGCTCCTCGTGAGCATCGTCCCACAGAATCCGGTGAAGGCCGCGGCCGACGGCGCCATGCTCGGGCTGATCGTGTTCTCGCTGCTGTTCGGCTTCGCGACCACGCGCATCGACGCGGAACATCGCGGGGCGATCGTCCGGCTCTGCCGCGCCGTGTCCGACGCGCTTCTCGTGATCGTCCAGTGGGTGCTCCGCGTGGGCCCGATCGGCGTGTTCGCGCTCGTGCTTCCCGTGGCCGCGCATATCGGGTTGGACGTCCTGCGGTCGCTGGGCGGCTACATGCTGGTGGTGGCGCTGCTCTGCCTGGTGGTGACGGCCGGTGCGTATGCGCTCGCGGGCACGCTCGGGGGTACCCCACTGCGCCGGTTCGCACGCGCGCTCGCGGCCCCGCAGGCCATCGCGTTCGGGTCGCGGTCGTCGCTGGCCAGTCTCCCGTCGCTCATGCGCGCCGCCGAAGACGACCTGGCACTCCCGCCGGAGGCGAGCGGGCTCGTGCTTCCGCTTGCGACGGCCATGCTCAAGGTGGCGGCACCGATCGCCTCGGTGGGCGGCGCGATCTTCATCGCCCGGGTGTACGGCATCCATCTCGGCGCGACGCGGATGCTCCCGGTCATCGCCACCTCGGTGCTCACCAGCTTCGGCGTGCCGGGGGTTCCCAACGGCGCATGGACGCAGCTCCCGGTGTTCCTGGTGGCCGGCATTCCCCCCCAAGGGATCGGCATTCTGCTTGCCGTGGACGCCATTCCCGACGCGCTCCGCACGGTGACCAACGTGTCGGTGGACCTGGCGGTGGCCACGGTGATCGCGCGGTGGATGCGCGTGGCACCGGAGGTGGACACGTAGCCCACCGCTTGCGCCCATTCCCACCGGCGTCAACTTCCACCACGCACCCCTTTCACGATTCGATGCTTCCCTCTCTCCGCAACGCCGTCCTCGACGCCAACCGTGCCCTCGGCGCACTCGGCCTCGCGCCCTTCACGTTTGGCAACGCCAGCGCCATTGACCGCGACCGCGGGCTCGTGGTCATCAAGCCCAGCGGTGTCGCGTACGACGCGATGACCGCCGCGGACCTCGTGATCACCGATCTCAGTGGAAACGTCGTGAACGGCAAGCTCCGCCCCTCGTCCGATCTCGCCACGCACCTCGTGCTGTATCGGGCGTTCGACGGCATCGGCGGGGTGGTGCACACGCACTCTCACTTCGCAACGGCGTGGGCCCAGGCGCGTCGCGAGATCCCGTGCTTCGGTACCACCCACGCCGACTACTTTCACGGGCCGGTTCCGCTGACCGAGGACCTGTCTGCCGACGAGATCGTGTCGGAATACGAGACGAACACGGGCATGGCGATCGTCCGCCGCTTCGTGGACATCGATCCGTTGCGTCTGCCGGCCGTGCTCGTGGCCAGTCATGCCAGCTTCTGCTGGGGCCCGAACGTCGAGGCAGCCGTGCAGACGGCGGCGGTGCTCGAGGAGGTGGCACGGATGGCGTACCACACGGTCACGCTCGACGCCGACGCACAGGCCATCGATGCCTCACTGCACGACAAGCACTTCCTGCGCAAGCACGGCCCCGACGCGTACTACGGGCAGAAGAAATAACTTGGGTGGGCGAGCATCCAGAACGAAGGCTCTTGGCCGGATGCTCCGGATTGCGCGGATGCGTCGGATACTGCCCGAGGGGGTTCAAGGGAAGACTCGGCCCGCCCGAGGATCCGGACTTCCCGTGAAGCCCTCACGATCTGTTCGCCGTTTTCCGTATCGGGAGCATCCGTTTCATCCGGAAGAACCTTCCATTCTTGATGCTTTTTCCGCGGCCGCGATTTCGCGCAACGCCGGCAGCACGTCGCCCATCGCGATCGGCGCCGAGCCCGGCGTGCCCATCGCGAAGTAGAGGTCGTGCCACATGGCATACAGTCGGTCGTACGTGGCGCGGGCCGCCGGATCGGGCTTCACCTCGCGGAACGGTGGACAGAGCGCGCGCTGCGCCTCGACGATCGACGGGAACACGCCCGCCGCCAGAAACGCGAACAGCGCCGAACCCAGACTCGTGATCGGCCGCTCCGGCACGAGCATCGGCTTGTTCATCACGTTCGCGTATACCTGATTCAGCACCGCATTCTTCTGCGGAATGCCGCCGCCCTGAATCACCCGCTCGATTGGCACGCCGTACTCGGCCATGCGCTCGAGAATCACCCGCGTGTGGAACGCCGTGCCCTCGATGGCCGCGAACAATTCGTCGGCAGCGGTGTGGTGCAGGTTCCAGCCGAGCGTGACGCCGCCCAGCCGCGCGTTCACCAACACGGTTCGATCGCCATTGTCCCACGTGAGGCGCAGCAGGCCGGTCTGGCCGGGCCGGTACGCGTCGAGCCCCGCGGCCAGATCGCGGACGCGGCTGCCGGCGCGGTTCGCGATCGCCTCGAAAATATCGCCCACGGCCGAGAGACCCGCCTCGATTCCCACCAGGCCGGGGTCCACGGAGCCCGGCACCACGCCGCACAATCCCGGAATGCAGCCGGTATCGCGGGCAACGGCGATGATGCACGTGGACGTGCCGACCACGTTCACGACGTCGCCCTCGGTCACGCCGGCGCCGAGTGCGTCCCAGTGCGCATCGAACGCCCCCACGGGAATCGGAATTCCGGCGCGGAGCCCGAGCTTGACGGACCAGTCCGGGCTCAATCGGCCGGCAATGTGATCCGAGGTCAGGTAGCGGCCGCCGAGTTTGGCGCGCACCCCGGCAAGCAGCGGATCGACGTGCACCAGGAATGCTTCGGGGGGCAGTCCGCCGAGCTTGGCGTTCCAGAGCCATTTGTGTCCCATGGCGCAGACGCTGCGCGCCACGTGCTCGGGATCGGTCTCTCCACACAGCGTCGCCGCGACCATGTCGCAGTGCTCGAGCGCCGTCACGAACCGGTCGCGCTTGTCGGGGTTGTGGCGCAGCCAGTGGAGCAGCTTGGCAAAGCCCCACTCCGAGGAATACACGCCGCCGCAGTAGTCGATGGCCGGCAGCCGTTCGCGGTTCGCGACCTCGGTGATCAACGCCGCTTCGTCCTTGGCGCGGTGGTCGCACCACAGATAGTAGTCGTCGAGCGGCTGGAGTCCCGCGCCCACCGGAATCACCGTCGAGCCGGTGGTATCGAGGGCGATCGACAGGACGTCGCCGCCCGGCACGCCCGCCTCGGCGAGCGCGAGCCGCATCGCGCGGGCGAGGGCGTCCATGTGGGCCGCGTGCGATTGCGTGGCGAAGTCCGGATCGGCCCGGTTGCGGATCACCGGGTACTCCCCCACCCCCGTGCCCACCGGGCCCTTCACGCTGTCCACGATGGATACGCGCACGCTCTGCGTGCCGAAGTCCACCCCGGCGACGACGGCCATGCGTGCTACTCGTGGCGCAGCGTGTCCCACCCGAGGTACCGGGTGGTGGCCTCGTGCAGCACGTCGGCGACCACGGAGAGATTGGCCGCTACGTGATGCTCGAAGCCGTTCTCGCAGATGTAGCGCAACAGGTGCTGGAGATTGCCGATCTCCACCACGCCGGCGCCGCCGAACGTGTTGAGCGGATCCTTGGTGAACCGCCCCTCGCCCACGTAGCCGCGCATCCCGCCCGACCGGTCGTCGGTCGAGAAGCGGGCGAACGTCATCGGACCGGCCTTCACCCGTCCCACGATGGTGCCATAGGTGTTTTCCCGCCCGACGGTTCCGGCGATGATCTCCTGGTAGTCCATGCGCTGGTCGTCGAAGAACGCCTTGGGCAGGTTGCTGCAGTGGAAGCAGACGGCCTTGTCGGGGTCGTCGCCATAATTGTTGTTCCAGTCGAGCAGTGCGCTCGGGGTGCCCGAGGCGAGCGTGAGGGCGTACATGCTCACCGTGCCGCACACGTCCACCTCGCAGGCGCTGGGCATCAGGTCGTTGCTCATCATGCTCATCAGCGTGCACGGCACGACGCCGAAGAATTCCTCCAGCGACGTCCAGCACTGCACCGCGCTCACCGTCACGTCGGCCTCCTTCATCCAGCCGTCCACCACGGCGCCGAGCTTGGCCATCTTGAGCAACGCCGCGTCGGGCACGCCGTCGGTGCTCACGTAGGCGTGCATCTGCTCGAGCTTGCGCTTCACGGCGCGGTCGCCGTCCTTGATCCGTTCCACCCGGCCGAGGATCTCCGAGAGATCGATCGGTTCCACGGCGATCCCCTGCGCTTCGAGGATCTTCTCGCTGTAGCGGACGGTCTTGAACGCCGCCGGCCGCGCGCCGATGGCGCCGATGCGCGCCGTACGGAGGCCGTTGACCACGCGGCACACCCCGGCGAATTTGCGAAGATCTTTGCGGAAACTTTCCGCTCCGGGTGCCACCGTGTGCACGGTGGTGAGCGAATAGGGGATGCCGTACTGCGTGAGCACGTTGCACACCGACATCTTGCCGCAGAATGCGTCGCGCCGATTGGCGATCAACATCTGCTTCGGGTCGTCGGCGGCGGCGTGCACGAGCACCGGGACGTGCAATCCCGCCAGGCGCAGCGTCTCGGCCACGCCGCGCTCGTCGCCGAAGTTGGGCAACGTGACGACCACGCCGGCAATGCGATCCCGGTGCTTCCTGAACAGTGCCGCGCAGGCCTTGGCTTCGTCCCGGCTCTCCACGGCCCCGTACCGCGTGTCGTTCGCGCCGAGTGCCACGACGTCGAACCCTTCTTCCTTGAGCACGGCGAGCATCTGGTCGCGCCCTTCGCGCGCCAGGTGCCCGGGAAAGAAGCCTCGGTTGCCGACCAGCAACCCCACGGTGACGCGCTTGGCGGGCGCCGCGCGTTTTGGGGCGGCGCGCGGTGCGGAGGCCGGCTTCCGCGCCACGTCGGCGGCGCGCTTTCTGGACTGGATCTGGTGGAGAGGCATCGTCATCTCAGGCGGTGAAAGCGAGTAGAGATTACGGGCCGCACCGCGATGCGGGAAGAGTGCCGCCGCATCGCGTTGACACGGTTATCGACGCGCCGTAACGTTGCTCACGCTCACGCCTGCAGCCCTCACCGTAATGGAAGTGCCGCCCGAACACCAACCCGCCCAGGCCGCGCCCTCCGCCTCGCCGAGCCCACCCGCTGTACCCGGCGCGTCGTCCACGCAAGCCGCGGGCCGTTCGTGGCTCCGATTGGTTCTCCGTTCGCCGCAGCTCGGTCTGCTGGGCGTGCTGGTGGCGCTGAGCGTCGTGTTGACGCTCACCGCCGGATCGCACGTGGATGCGTTGACGGGACAAACGGTCAACAACTTTCTGAACAAGTACACGCTGCTCCAGATGGCCACCGACGCCAGCGGGTTCGCGATCATGGGCGTCGGCGCGACGATCGTCATCATCGCCGGCGGCATCGACCTGTCGGTGGGCGCCGTGTACGCGGTCTCCGGCGTCACCATGGCGATGGTGCTCCGCGCCGTCGGCCCGATGGGCCCCGTGGCGACGGTCGCCCTGGGGCTCGCCACCTGCATCAGCGTGAGCCTGATGTGCGGACTCGCCAACGGGATCATGGTGATCGGCCTGGGCGTGCACTCGTTCATCATCACGCTGGGCACGATGTGGATTCTGCGTGGCCTCGCGTTCGTCACGAGCCACGCCGAGAGCATCATCCTGCCGGGCCGCCTCACCAATGTCGTGCGGGCGCAGATGGGACTGGGCGAGGGGCTCTACCCGGTGCCGATGCTGGTCATGTTCGTGGTCACCGCTCTCGGCGCGGTCTACCTGTCGCGCACGGTCATGGGCCGTCACGTCTTCGCGGTGGGCGGCAACCCCGAAGCGAGCCGGTATGCCGGCCTCAACGTGAAGCGTGTGACCCTCGGCGTGTTCGTCCTCTCGGGCCTCTCGGCTGGCATCGCCGCCTTCCTCGGCGCCGGCTTCTACGGATCATCCACCTCGTCCGATGCCAACGGGTACGAACTGTACGTGATCGCGTCGGCCGTCGTCGGCGGCGCGAGTCTGTCCGGCGGTAAGGGCAGCGCGGTGAGCGCCATGCTCGGCGCCATGCTCATCGTCGTCATCCGACAGGCCATCCGCACGCTGCACCTCGATCAGAATTATGAATGGATCATCGTCGGCACGGCGATGATCCTCGCCGTCGTCATCGATCAGAGCGGCACCCGGCTGATGTCGCGCCGCCTGACCGCTGGCCGCGACTCGTCGCGGTCCACCTAGCTGCCTCACTTCCGGAGTCCCGATGCCGCGTGCCTCTCGCTTTGTCCGTTTCGCTTCCCTTGGATTGATCGCCTGGGCAGCCGCCTGTGGCGGTTCCAATAAAGTCGCGGCCGGCGGCAGCACCGCCGCCACGGCGGCGGCGAATACCGCGCTCCCCAAGACGTTCACGATCGCCATGATCGCCAAGAGTTCCACCAATCCGGTGTTCCTCTCGGGGCGGATCGGCGCCGAAGCGGCGGCCGCCGAGCAGAGCAAGAAGCTCGGCATCAACATCAGCATCGACTGGCTCACACCGCCCACCGAGGACGCACAGGTCCAGGCCCAGCGCGTGTCCCAGGCCGTGGACGCCGGCGACAACGCCATCCTCATGTCCACGAGCGATGCGAACAAGGTCACCGATGCGATCAACTCGGCGGTGGATCGCGGGGTACCGGTGATGATGTTCGACAGCGACGCCCCCAACTCCAAGCGCTTCTCGTTCTATGGGGGCGACGACAACGCGATCGGCCGCCAGGTGATGGACGAACTCGCCAAGCAGATGAACGGCAAGGGCAACATCGCGATTCTCGCCGGCAACCAGAACGCGCCCAACCTGCAGCAGCGTGTGCAGGGGGTGAAGGACGCCGCCGCGAAGTACCCCGGCATCAAGATCCTCAGCACCTTCTATCATGCGGAGACGCCGCAGGACGCTGCCGCGGAGGTCATACGGGCGATGAACGCCTACCCCAACATCCAGGGTTGGGCGATGATCGGCGGTTGGGCGCTCTGGACCAAGGCGCTGCTCACCACGCTCGACCCATCCAAGATCAAGGTGGTGTCGGTGGACGCGCTGCCGCAGCAGCTGGCGTACATCACCAAGGGCATCGCCCCCGTGCTGCTGGCCCAGCCCACGTACGACTGGGGCTACGTGTCGGTGAACACCATCGTGGACCACGTGTTGCTGCACCAGGACGTGCCGGCACACGTGCAGATGAATCTGATCCGCGTCACCAAGGACAACCTGGGCACCTATGCGCGGCAGCTGAAGGCATGGGGATTCACCGACGTCGACTCCACGTATCTCGCGCTGCCCCACTGAGCCATCATGACCGAGCCCGCGGTTCGCTTCTCCGGCATCACCAAGCGCTTTCCCGGCGTCACGGCGCTGCACGACGTCTCGTTCGACGTCGCGCCGGGGTCGTGCCACGCCGTGTGCGGTGAGAACGGCGCCGGCAAGAGCACGCTCGGCAAGATCCTCGCCGGACTCATCGAACCCGACGCGGGCCAGATCGAGCTTCGTGGGCGCGCGGTACGGTTCACCAGCCCCCGCGACGCCCTCAAGGCGGGCGTCGCCATGGTGCACCAGGAACTGGCGCTGTGTGAGAACATGACCGTGGCCGAGAATCTCTGCCTGGGCAATCTGCCCGCGCGGAGGCTGTTCGTCTCGCGTGAACGGCTCCACGCCCGGGCCCGGGACCTGTTGGCTGCGGTCGGCGCCGACACCGACGTGTCGCGCGCCATGTCCGGCCTCACGATGGCCGAGCAGCAGCGCGTGCAGATCGCCGCCGCCGTAGGCAGCGGCGCCCGCATCATCGTATTCGACGAACCCACGAGCAGCCTGGCCGAAGGCGAGGCTGTCGCGCTGTACGAGCTGATCGGGCGCCTCACGGCGAGCGGCGTCACCGTGCTCTACGTGTCGCACCGCATGCACGAGATCTTCCGGCTCTGCGACACCGTGACCGTGCTGCGGGATGGGCGGCACGTCGCGACCCGGGCCATCGCCGCGCTCGACGAGGCCACCATCGTGCAGCTCATGATCGGACGCAAACTCGACCAGTACTTCCCCGCGCACGTGGGCGGCCAGCGTGGCGCGGAACTGTTGCGCGTTGAAGGATTGACGCACGCCGGCCGGTTCGAGAACGTGTCGTTTGCCGTGCATGCCGGTGAGGTCGTGGGGTTGGCCGGGCTGGTGGGCGCCGGACGCTCCGAGGTCGCCCAGGCGATTTTCGGACTCGACCCTCGCGCCGGCGGCACCGTGTACCTGGCGGGCCGCCGCGTCCGCATCCGGTCGCCGCGCCACGCCATGGCGCTCGGAATCGGCTTCGTGCCCGAAGATCGCAAGCGGCAGGGGCTCGTCCTCTCGCTCGCCGCTCGCGAGAACACCACGCTTCCCACCCTCGGCCGTCTCGCGCGCCATACGTGGATCCAGCGCCGCCGCGAACGCGCGGTCACGCTCGAGTACTTCCACCGGCTCGGGATCCGCGCCAACCTCGTCGACGCCGGTACGTCGTCGCTGTCGGGCGGCAACCAGCAGAAAGTCGTGCTCGCCAAGTGGCTGGCCGCGGAGAGCCGGGTGCTCATTCTCGACGAACCGACCCGCGGCGTGGACGTCGGCGCCAAAGCCGAGTTGCATGCCTGGATCGACCGACTGGCCGCGAGCGGCGTCGGGATCCTGCTCATCTCCAGCGAGCTGCCCGAACTGCTCAACCTCTCGACGCGGATCCTCGTGCTGCGCGCGGGTCGCATCACCGGTGAAGTGTCGCGCACCCGGGCCGATCAGGATCTGCTGTTGCGGATGATGACCGGACTGGACGGCGCTGTGGCGGTGGCATGAGTGAGTTCATATCACGGCGCCATATGCTCAAGCTCCTCGGCGCGGCGGGGGCGGGCACCGTTCTGCCGGCGGGCCTCACGCCGGTGACGCCGGACCGGCCTCCCGGGGCCATCCAGCCCCCCGCCGCGCCCGGTGCGCCGGTGGAGATCCTGCCGCTCGTCTCGACCAGCGACGTGTTCATTCCGCCGCGCGGTCGCGGATTCGACAAGTTCAGCTTCGATTTCCCCGAGCCGTCGGTGCCCTTTGCCGGCCTGCAGTTCGGCTTCCTGGTGTTCACGCGGGAGAATGCGTACGGCCTCGACGCCGCCGCGATGAAGGCCGACGCCAACGGCGACGCGATGACCGTCACGTGCAACGGGTTCGTATGGGCGGGCGGGCAGGAGCGGGCGCCCGGCACGCTCGTCGCGCGCTTGAGGCGCGACGGGGACGCCGTCACCGTGGACGTCGCCGCCGAGATGGGGCAGCCGATCAAGACCGTCACGACGATCGTGCGCGGCGTGCCGCGCGGGCGGATCTCCACGGGCTATGACTTCTTCGATCCGCGTGACGACGAGCTGTTGTTCGGGTATCCGTTCAGCGGAGGCGATCTGTTCGGGCCCGGCGGCGCAGGCGGCCTCACCACACCGCTCGCCCTCATCAAACAGAGCGACACCGAGTACTTCTACCTGCAATCGCTCGACGACCAGGTGCGCACCAAGCGGTTCTATTTGCAGCCCGGCGAGTCGAGCTACCGCGTGGAAGCCATCTTCGAGGAGGACGGCTGGCGCAACGAGACCAGACTCGTCGTGCCCACCTGGCGGTTCGGCCGGGCCGCGAGCCCTGACGCCGTGATCCACGAGCACTACGAGCATCTGGCGCGCGTGTATCACGTTCAGCCCTTCGACACGCGCCCCGACGTGCCCGCTTGGTTGCGCGACACGGCGCTCGTGCTCACCCTCAACGGGCAGCACTACAGCGGATACGTGTTCAACGACTACGCACGCATGCTGGAGATTCTGCGGTGGACTGCCACGCAGATTCCCGCCGGTCGCGTGCTCGTCTTCATCTCCGCCTGGGACGGCCGCTACTACTGGGACTACCCGCTGTATCGCGCTTCCAACCGCATGGGCGGCGAGGCGGGCTTCCGCCGGCTGATCCACGAGGCGCAGGGGCTGGGCTTCCACATGATGCCGATGTTCGGCGCCAACGCGGCCAATAAGAAGCTGCCGATGTACGCCAAGATCGCCGATGGCCTCACCGCAAAGATCGACGGCGACGAACTCGACCTCAACTGGGTGGATTGGGACAACGACCGCCACCAGGAAGGCTGGCTGGCCTACATGAACCTCGGCGTCGATTCCTGGCGCGAGTGGCTCACCGGGCGAATCGCCGACTGCGTCGACCGCTACGGCGTGGATGCCTACTTCCTCGACATCGCCGGCGGTTGGGTGAACAATCCCAAGGCCGATATGCACGGCGGCATGCGGCAGATGGTCGGCGACCTCCGCCGGCGCTATCCCGCCGTGCTGGCCTGCGGCGAGATGCACTACGACGGGCTGCTGGAATTCATTCCTCTGTACCAGTCAGGCGGCGGCGGGCTGTTCAAGAACGATGTCCAGCGCTACGCCCGGTTCTTCCAGCACCTGAGCCATCCCGCACCGGGTCGCGGCTCGAGCGGCGTGCACGAGTCGGGCTTCGGACGGTTCAATCCGCAGACGCTGTCGCTCTCCCCCGACGCCATCCCCACGCTCAACATCGTGGACGACACCTTCAGCAAGCATCGCGACCTGATGGCCGCCGTGATCGCGGCAGCCAAGAGTCGCGCGGGCATTCCTTAGGAGTTCGCATATGAGATCGCGTCATGGGCGTGGCGTGCACGGCGCGCACGTTGCCACGGGTGCTGGGGCCGCCCTTCTCCTTCTTCTCCAGGTGGGTTGCATGTCCAAGACTCCCCCGGCCAGCGCCGCGGCGGCGAGCGTCACCCGGGCGCCGTTCGGCGTGCTGGCCAACGGCGATTCCGTCCATGTCTTCACTCTCACCAACACCCAGGGCATCCAACTGCGCGCGCTGGACTACGGCGGCATCATCCAGTCGCTTCGCACGCCGGACCGCACGGGCAAGTTCGGCGACATCGTGCTCGGCTTCGACTCGCTCGACCAGTATGTGAAGCTCTCGCCCTACTTCGGGGCCATCGTCGGCCGGTATGCCAACCGCATCGCCAAGGGACGCTTCACCCTCGACGGCAAGACCTACACGCTGGCCACCAACAACGGCCCCAATGCCCTGCACGGCGGGCTCGTGGGGTTCGACAAGGTCGTATGGGGCGCCGAGCCGTTCCAGAACGACAGCAGCGTCGGTGTGGTGTGGACGCACATCAGCCCCGACGGCGACCAGGGGTATCCCGGTACGCTCTCGGCGCGCGTCACCTACACCCTCACCAATGATGATCGGTTGATCATCGACTACCAGGCCACTACCGACAAGCCGACGATCCTGAACATCACCAACCACAGCTACTTCAACCTGGCCGGCGCCGGGTCCGGCGACGTGCTGAACGAAGTGATGATGATCAACGCCGACTCCATCACGCCCGTCGATTCGACGCTCATCCCCACCGGCAAACTCGAAGCCGTGGCAGGAACGCCCTTCGACTTCCGCACCCCCACCGCCATCGGGGCGCGCATCACCGCCCCCAACCAGCAGCTCAGGTTCGCCGGCGGATACGATCACAACTTCGTGCTCAATGGCGCCGAAAGCGGGCTCTCGCACGCCGCGCAGGCCGTCGATCCCGCCGCCGGGCGCACGCTCGACGTCTACACCACGCAGCCCGGCCTCCAGTTCTACACCGGGAACTTCCTCGATGGATCGTTCGCCGGGATCGGCGGTGTGTACGGACACCGGTCCGGGTTCGCCCTCGAGACGCAGCATTATCCCGATTCACCCAACCACGCGAACTTCCCGTCGGTCGTCCTGCGCCCGGGCGACACGTACCGGTCGCAGACGGTGTTCCGGTTCGGCGTGGAGAAGTAGATCGGCCGGCGACCGCCAACGCTCCGCGCTTCCCGGAGTCCGGCCGAGTTCACTCCGCCACCGGTTTCACGCGGAGCATCACCACGCCGTGGGATGGCACGGTGGCGGTGAACCTGCGCTCCACGATGCCGAGATCCTTGTGCGCCCACAGGTCGCGCACCTGGGCGGCCTTGGTCTTGATCCCCACGCGGTCCCAATCGGCCGTGATCGGGCTGGCCACCGACGCGCGGTTGAACAGCACCACCGCCTTCGAGCCGTCGGCCAGCGGTTTGACCCACACCTGCAGCTCCGGCGGGTAGTCCTCCACGACCATTCCCTGCGCCCCCAGGGAATCCTGGTCCACCGCGATCACCTCTTTGTTGAGCAGAATGCTCCGCGTGGACCGCGCCTCGCGCGACGTCGTGTCCAACAACGCTCGCACGTCGTTCCCGGCGATCAACGGTGCGGCCATCTCCGCCCATAGGCTGAAGTGGGCCCGGTATTCGGTGGGCGTCATCCCGCCATTTCCCACTTCGAGCATGTCGGGATCATTCCAGTGGCCCGGCCCCGCGGAGTGCCAGTACTGCATGTTGAGGTCGACGTTGGCCACCATGCTGTCGAAGCTGTCCCAGATGTCGTCCGTCGTGCGCCAGAGGTTGCCCACCGGCGGCGCCCAGTTCCAGGGTTGGTTGCTCCCCCATTCGCAAATGCTGAACACGATCGGGCGCCCCGCGTGGGCCAGCGCGTCGCGGATCCTGGCGTACTGGGTGGGCGCATCGATGCCCTGCGCGTTGCACCAGTCCACCTTCACGTAGTCCACCCCCCATGCGGCGTACGTCCTGGCGTCCTGGTCTTCGTGCCCGTAAGAGCCGGGCCGGCCCTGGCACGTACGACGCCCGGCGTCGGTGTAGATGCCGAATTTGAGCCCCTTGCTGTGGATGTAGTCGGCCAGCGCCTTGATGCCGTGCGGGAAACGCACGGAGTCGGCCACGATCATGCCGTTCGCGTCGCGCGCGACCTGCCAGCAGTCGTCGATCGTCACGTACTGATAGCCGGCATCACGCATCCCCGTGGCGACGATCGCGTCGGCCATGCCGCGGATCAACTGGTCGCTCACGTTGCAGCCGAACTTGTTCCAGCTGTTCCACCCCATGGGCGGCGTCAACGCCAGCCCGTTGGGCACCGGGCGCGCCGGCGCGGATGGCGTGGGAATGGCGTAGCCCGCGGCCGATCCGGCCAGCAGGAGCCCCGACAGCAATGCGGCGATCGCGTTCATCGTGCTTCCCTCTCTCAACGGTGTGCTCGTGGTCGGCGCTCGGCAGCGACACGTCGGCGCAGGACCCGGTGAATGTGCGGCGAACCGCCCGCCCGGCGGAATAGGCCTCCCGAAAATCGACTTCCAGGCCGTCGCTCGCCATCCGATCGGTCCCTGGGCGGGGTTGACGCGGGCGCGTCGCGCCGCGAGCGTCATGCATCAACGGAGCCCCGATGACGACGACGCCCGAAAACCTCGGACAACCGCAATCCGGCCCATTGGCCGATCCGCTGACGGACAACCCGCGCCCCGGCGTGATGCCTCACGGGTTCTTCGGCCACCCACGCGGTCTCTCGACGCTGTTCTTCACGGAGATGTGGGAGCGATTCAGCTACTACGGCATGCGCGCGTTCCTGATTCTCTACATGGTGCACGTGCTCGGGTTCGACGACCGGCACGCCGGCTCGGTGTACGGCACCTACACGGGGAGCGTGTGGGCGGCGACGATCTTCGGCGGCATCATCGCCGACCGTTGGCTGGGGCAGTACAAGAGCGTGCTCATCGGCGGCATCATCATCGCGCTGGGGCACTTCACGCTGGCGTTCCATCCGCTGCCGTTCTTCTACGCCGGGCTGGCGCTGATCGTCATCGGTACCGGACTGCTCAAGCCGAACGTGAGCGGCATCGTCGGGTCACTGTACGAGACCAACGATGCGCGTCGCGACGCCGGCTTCTCGATCTTCTACATGGGAATCAACCTCGGCGCGGCCATCGGCCCATTCATCGCCGGCTACCTGGCGCAGGAGGTCGATTGGCATCTGGGGTTCGCCTGCGCCGGCGTGGGGATGACGCTGGGGCTCATCCAGTACGTTCGCGGCCGCCGGCACCTGCAGCCGGCCATCGATCGGCTCGAGCGGCAGCGGCGTGAGGCGGCCGAGACGGCCGCGGCGGCGAAACTCCAGCGGGCAACGGGCGCCCCGGGAACGGCGCCGATGGAGCCCGTGTTCTGGGGCTTCACCAGAGTCGAATGGAAACGGCTGGCCGCGATGGGGGTATTCTTCGTGTTCGCCGCGGTATTCTGGGGCGCGTACGAGCAGGCGGGATCGACCCTCAACCTGTTCGGCGACCGCTATACTCGGACGGTGATTCTGGGCTTCAGCTTCCCGTCGAGTTGGTTCGTCTCGGTTCAGGCGATCTTCGTGATTCTGCTCGCGCCGGTGTTCGCTTGGTTCTGGATGTGGCTCAAGGATCGTGAGCCGTCCACGCCCGCCAAGTTCGCCGCCGGCCTGTTCTTCATCGGGATGTCGTTCGTGCTGCTGCTGATTCCGGCCTACAAGCTTCAGGCCTCGCCGGAGATCCGGGTGGCGCCGTTCTGGCTCATCGGCTGCTATTTCATCCAGGAGCTCGGAGAGATGTCGTTGTCGCCGGTGGGACTCTCCGTGTTCACGAAGCTCTCGCCGGTGAAGATCGTCGGCTTCATGCTCGGGGTCTGGTTCCTGGCCGACGCCGTGGGCAACAAGGCGGCAGGCTACGCGGCGGGGTTCATCTCGTCGGCGCCGCTCCCGGAGCTGTTCGGAGTGATCGCCGCGACGTGTCTCGGCGCGTCGCTGGTTGCCACGCTGATGATCAAACCCGTACGCGGATTGATGAGCGGGGTGCATTGAGCCGGACGGTCGGCGACGCGGTGGCCCGCATGGGTCGTGGCGTCCGCGCGGCGGAGGCCAGCGGCCAGCGATCACGGCACTCGATACGTGTGTGATTGCTGCAAACGAAACGCTCCGCAGATCGATCGCGGAGCGTTCGTTGTAAACCCTTTGGTTTCTTGTACTCTTACAGTCGGGGCGACTGGATTCGAACCAGCGACCTCCTGCTCCCGAAGCAGGCGCTCTACCGGGCTAAGCTACGCCCCGATGCGTGGCTAGAGACTTCAACACCGCTCGCGGCGATCACCTTCGCGCCCGCCGCCCCACTCAAATTCGTCGTGTATGCGCCCAGAGGGACTCGAACCCCCAACCTTCTGATCCGTAGTCAGATGCTCTATCCAATTGAGCTATGGGCGCAACGCAGCCAGCAGAGGCCTACGCACAAAAGGCCTAGTCGTCAAAATTACCCGCCGCGCCGAGGGTAATCAACCATTCGCTGAGTGCCGCAATCCGTTCCCCGCCGTTTCGCCCCTGCGCCGTACTTGCCGGCCCTCATTGGCCGTTACAAGAAACCCCATGCTCCTCTCGGAGTCACGGGGTATGGGCGGTACAAGACTCGAACTTGTGACCTCCACGATGTCAACGTGGCGCTCTAACCAACTGAGCTAACCGCCCGCGCCGCCACGGGAACTTTCCGCCCCGTTCCGCGGTTCATCACATGAGTCGATATCAGAGAGCGGGAAACGGGACTCGAACCCGCGACCCCAACCTTGGCAAGGTTGTGCTCTACCAACTGAGCTATTCCCGCAATCTCCGGGCTGTGCTGTCAACGCTTCCTTCGGCCCGGCCGTCAGCACCGACCAATCGTCGGCGCCGATGGAGGCGAGGGGAATCGAACCCCTGACCTCTTGAATGCCATTCAAGCGCTCTCCCAACTGAGCTACGCCCCCGGGGATAACTCGCTAAGACCGCAAGTCATCAGGAACCGCGAAGTATATCCAGGCGTATAAGGAGTGTCAACGAAGGGGACTGGCGATTCCCCGGTAATGCGGTATTTTTTGTCGCCTTCCATTGTCTCATGAAGATGGAAACCGTGCGCCGCTCGTTGCGCGCACTTTCGCAGTCCAGCTCCGCGATGCCCGGCGTCGCCGCTCCATACGATCATTCAACACGCAGTCCGTTCGAGGCTATACATGACCGAAGTCAAGCGCCGCCGTCGCCGTGCCGCGCCGGTGGGCATCGCGCCCAGCGAACCCGAGCGCGACATCCTGGACCAGTACCTCTATGAGGTCAGCACCTACCCCCTGCTCAAGGGCATGGAGGAGATCGAACTCGCCCGGAAAATCCGCGCCGGCGACCAGGACGCGCTCCAGGAACTGGTCAAGCGCAACCTGCGCTTCGTGATCTCCGTGGCCAAAAAGTACCAGAACCGCGGTCTCCCGCTCATCGATCTGATCGGCGAAGGGAACGTCGGCCTGCTCACGGCCGCCCGCAAGTTCGATCCCGACCAGGGCGTCAAGTTCATCTCCTATGCGGTGTGGTGGATCCGCCAGGCCATCCTCTCGGCCCTCGCCCGCCAGGGACGCACGGTCCGCGTGCCCCTCAACCGCACGGCTGACCTCTCGCGCATCATCAAGGCATCGGAGATCCTCCGGCAGAAGCTCAATCGCGAGCCCAATCCGGAGGAGTTGTCGCACCTCACCGGCCTCTCGGTGGACGTCGTGCAGTCCCTCGCCGCACTCAATACCAGCGACGTGCGCCTCGACGCCCCCATGGACCCCGAAGGCGACCGCTCGCTCATCGAGCGGTTCGTCGCCGATGAGATGCCCGACACCGAAGAGGAAGCCATGAACCGGTTCCTCACCGACGAAATCGAACAGGCGCTGAGCACGCTTCCTCCTCGTGATGCCAAGGTCCTTCGCCTCTATTTCGGCCTCGAAGGCGGACGCGAACATACCCTCGAGGAAATCGGCTCCATGCTCGGCGTCACCCGCGAGCGCGTTCGTCAGTTGCGCGACCGCGCCCTCAAGCGCCTGCGCGAGGGCGACGTGGGCCGGGCACTCGGCAGCTTTGCGGCGTAGGGCGTAGGAGAGGAGGAGCGTACGACGGCGGGACTGCGCACGGGCGTGCGCATCCCGCGGTTTCAACAGAATTCGGAGTCTCGGTCGGGCCGGCGTGAGCCGGCCCTTTCCGTTTTTGGCTCCCCGCCGGCCGGCGCTGTTTGCAGGAACCTGCCCGTTTGATCACATTTCTTCTCCCTTCCCCCGCCGTGCCATGATCCGCCTCATCGACGTCCACAAATCCTTCGGCTCGAAGCTGGTCCTCGATGGCTTCACGCTCGACGTACCCGAAGGCGAGACCGTCGTCATCATCGGCTTCTCCGGCAGCGGCAAGTCGGTCGCCATCAAACACATCGTCGGCCTCCTCGAACCCGATTCCGGCCAGGTCTGGGTGGACGGCCTCGAAGTCGAAAAGCTCTCCCGCAAGGAACTCTACAAGCTCCGCGCGCGCGTCGGCTACGTCTTCCAATTCTCCGCGCTCTTCGACTCGTTCACCGTGGGCGACAACGTCGCCATGGGCCTGCGCAAGCAGGGCGAACTCACCAACAAGGAGATCGCCGAGCGCGTCCACGAAACCCTCGACCTCGTGGACCTCGCCGACGTCCCCGATAAATTCCCGGCCGAACTCTCCGGCGGCATGCGCAAGCGCGTCGGCATCGCCCGCGCCATCGCCACGCGACCCAAGTACATCCTGTACGACGAGCCAACCACCGGCCTCGATCCCGTCACCAGCGCGGTCATCGACCACCTCATGGTCCGCCTGCGGGAGCGACTCGGCGTCACGGGCGTCGTCATCACGCACGACATGCGCAGCGCCTACACCGTGGGCACCCGCATCGCGATGCTCTACGAGGGCAAGGTGCGCCAGTACGGCACCGTGGATGAGATCCAGCACACCGACGACCCCATCGTGCGGCAGTTCATCGAGGGCCGCCCATCGCTGGAAGCCGACGCGCACATCATGGCCGAGGCCGCCCGGTGACCCGGCCGCGCGCCAAGCTCGAGATCTCTGCCGGCGGCGTCGTCTACCGCATGCAGGACGGCCGGCCCCTGTATCTGTTGATCTGCGACAGCTACAAGAACTGGGGATTTCCCAAGGGGCACATCGAGAAGGGCGAGCAGCCCGCCGCGGCGGCCGCCCGCGAAGTCACCGAAGAGACCGGGCTCGAGGATCTCGACGTGCGCGGCGACGTCGACGTCATCGATTGGTACTTCCGGTTCCGCGGCCGGCTCATCCACAAGGTCTGCCACTTCTTCCTGATGGAGACCGTGGCGACCAAGACCTGCCCGCAGCGCGCCGAAGGCATCAGCGCCTGCAAATGGCTCCCGTTCGACGACGCCGATGCCAGGATCTCCTACGGCAACGCCCGCGAGGTGCTGCGGCGCGCCCACGACCAGGTCTCCGCGCGCCTTGCTGGCGTCTGATTCATGCTCGATCTCGCCGCGGCGGCCCCCCCTCCCACCGTTCTCGTCTTCGCGCCCCGTGAACGGACGCGCTCCATGGCGCGCGACACCTTTCCCCGGCGCCGCTGGCGCCTCATCGTGCGTCGCGGGGTGGACGAGTTCGCCCGCGCCTTCCGCGACGAACTGATCGACGCGGCGATCGTCGACCTCGGATCGGCCCAGGAAGACAACTGGCGCGCCGCCGCGTTCGCCCGCGAGTACCCGAGCGTGCCGTTCTTCGCCCTCACCACGCTCCGCGCCGCCGACGGTCCCGTGCTCGCCCAGTGTGCGTCGCTGGAGTTCGCCGATGTTCTGGTCGAGGACGTGGACGAGGACGCCATGCGCGAACTCATATTGCGCCAGGCATACTCGATGCGCTTCGCGGCCGCCCTCGGTGCGCCCCCCGAACCGCTGGGCCTCACCAATCCCCTCCAACTGGACGCGTGGCGGTACCTGGTCCAGCACGCCGGCCGGCCCGTGCGCACGGCGGCGCTCGCCGAGGCCCTGGGCGTGACCCGCGAGCACCTGAGCCGCAGCTTCTCGACCGGCGGCGCCCCGAATCTCAAACGCGTCATCGACCTCATCCGGCTGATCGGGGCGGCCGAGCTGGCCAAGAACCCGGGGTACGACGTCCGCGACGTGGCCCACGTGCTCGGCTTCGCCTCGTCGTCCCACCTGTCGAGCACCGCGCAGCGGATTGCCGGTACCCGGCCCACCTCGCTGGCCCGGCTCCGCACCGTGGACCTCATCGACCGCTTCAATCGGGGGCACGCGCGGAGTCGGGGCTAGCGCCATCCGGCTGGGCGAGCTGGCGGTCGAGGTACACGAGGTACCCGCCCAGCAGCCGGCCCACCAGCTGCGCGCGGTGGGAGAGCTGCGCCAGATGGCCAGCGGAGAGCACGTCGGCCTGCCGCGCCACGGCGAGCTGGGTTTCCAGGCGAAGCAGGTCGCGCCGGGCGGCGCGGTAGAGCTGCCGTTGCTCGGGTCCCGTGTACCGGCCGTAGCCCTCGGCGATGTGCTCGGCCAGGGCCAGGGCCGTGATCATGGTGGCCTCGGCCACCACTTTCACGTCCCGGCGATTGCCGTGGCGCGTGGCCCGGATCACGTCGGCGGCTAGCCCCACCGCTTCTTGCCAGACCTTGAGGTCCTTGAGACTGCCTGCCATGTAGAGTAAAGTCGAGGCAGTCGCGCCGCCCACCGCCATCCATTCTGCGCCGGATGGACCGAAGTTGGGCCGCGGCGTGACCCGCACCAAAGACCGGCCCCGAAGCTTGCACGCCCCCGGGCCTTGTGATAATTTTCACAAGCTCCCACCATCCCTTTCGACGCACTCCTTTCGACCACCCCGTATGGCTACCGAGACGACGCTTCGCCCCGGCGAGATCAAGGACATCCTGCTCCGCGAGATCGATGCTGCTGATCTCCATTCGCTCGATGTCGAAGAGGTCGGTTCCGTTCTCGAGGTGAAGGACGGCATCGCCCGCATCTACGGCCTCATGAAGGCCATGGCCGGCGAGATGCTCGAGATCACCTCGTCCGAGACCGGCAACAAGATCACCGCGCTCGCGCTCAATCTCGAAGAAGACAACATCGGCGCGGTCATCCTGGGCGACTACCTCCAGCTTCGTGAAGGCGACGACGTCCGCCGCACGGCCCGCGTGCTCGAGGTGCCCGTCGGCCCCGCGCTCATCGGCCGCGTCGTCGACGCCCTCGGCCGCCCGATCGACGGCCGCGGCGAGATCGCCGCCGCCACGCAGCGAAAGGTCGAATCGCAAGCCCCCGGCATCATCGTTCGCCAGCCCGTGAAAGAGCCGCTCCAGACGGGGCTCAAGGCCATCGACTCCATGATCCCGATCGGCCGCGGACAGCGCGAGCTGATCATCGGCGACCGCGGCACCGGCAAAACCGCCATCGCGGTGGACACGATCATCAATCAGAAGGGCACGGGCGTCATCTGCGTGTATGTCGCCATCGGACAGAAAGCGTCCACCGTCGCCTCGGTGCTCGAGCGCCTCAAGGACGCCGGCGCCATGGAGTACACGATCATCGTCGCAGCCACGGCGTCCGACCCGGCGCCCATGCAGTACATCGCGCCCTATACGGGCTGCGCCATGGCCGAGTACTTCATGTACAACGAGGGCAAGCCCACGCTGTGCGTGTACGACGACCTGTCCAAGCAGGCCGCGGCGTACCGCCAACTCTCGCTCGTGCTGCGGCGTCCGCCGGGCCGCGAGGCGTACCCGGGCGACGTGTTCTATCTCCACTCCCGCCTGCTCGAACGCGCCGCCAAGCTCCGCGAAGACGAGGGCGTGGTGGACGGCAGAACGATCCTCAAACCCGGCGGCTCGCTCACCGCGCTGCCGATCATCGAGACGCAGGCCGGCGACGTGTCGGCCTACATCCCGACCAACGTCATCTCGATTACCGACGGCCAGATCTTCCTCGAGGCCGACCTGTTCTTCGCCGGCGTGCGGCCGGCCATCAACGTCGGCATCTCGGTGTCGCGCGTGGGCGGCTCGGCGCAGATCAAGGCCATGAAGTCGGTGGCCGGCCGGTTGCGCCTCGACCTCGCGCAGTACCGCGAACTCGAAGCGTTCGCCTCGTTCGCCTCCGATCTCGACGCCGCGACCAAGCGCCAGCTCGACCGCGGCGCGCGCACGGTGGAGGTGCTCAAGCAGGGGCAGTTCCAGCCCATGCCCGTCGAGCAGCAGGTGATGATCATCTACGCGGTGACCAACGGCTTCCTCGACGACGTGGAGACCACGCACATCCGCGACTGGGAACTCGGCTTCCACGAGTACATGTCGGCCAGCCACCCGCAGATTGGCGAGAAGCTCCGCACCCAGAAGGCGTTGACCAAGGAGCTCGAAGCCGACCTGAAGGCGGCGATCGGCGCGTACAAGCAAACCGCCGGCACCGGCAAGCCCCGGTTCACCGCCGCGAGCCTGTAATCCATGGCCAAGGGTCGCGAGCTCAAGGGCCGCATCAAGTCGGTCGAGAATACTCGTAAAATCACGCGCACGCTGGAGATGGTCGCCACCTCCAAGATGAAGCGCGCGCAGGATCGCGTGCGTGCGGCGCGTCCGTACGCCACGGCGCTCGCCGAAGTGCTGGCGGGCCTGTATTCCCCCGATCTCGCCGATCGCTTCCCGCTGCTGCGCCAGCCGGCGCACGTGAAGCGCGCCGCCGTGCTGCTCATCACGTCCAACCGCGGACTGGCCGGCGCATTCAACTCCAACCTCATCAAGGAAGCGCGGGCGCTCATCGGCCGGCTCGAGGGTGAGGGCGTCGCGGTCGACGTCCACGTGGTGGGCCGCAAGGGCGTGGGCTACTTCAAGTACGTCGGCCGCGCGCTCACGTCGAGCCGCACCGACATCGGTGACAAGCCCACCACCCAGCACGCCGCGGACCTGGTGGACGGTCTGCGCGCCGACTTCGGCGACGGCAAGCTCGATGCGGTCTACGTGGTGTACACGAAGTTCAATTCAGTGCTCTCCACGCCAGCAGTCAGCGAGCAGATGCTGCCGGTGGTGCCCCCGACCCGCGGCTCGGCGCCGCTCGACTACCTCCTGTTCCCGTCGGCCGACGAGATTCTCGATCAACTCCTTCCGGCCTATGTGCGCAACGCCGTCTATCGCGCGCTCGTGGAGAGCGAAGCGGCGTTCCAGAGCGCCCAGCGCACGGCCATGAAGAATGCCACGGACAACGCGTCCGACATGATCAACATCCTCCGCCGCACCTACAACCGCGCCCGCCAGGCGCAGATCACGCAGGAGATCGCCGAGATCGTCGGCGGCGCTGCGGCTCTCCAGGGCTAGCCATGTCTGCCACTACTGCTGCTCCCGCCAACATCGGAAAGGTCGTCCAGGTCATCGGACCGGTGCTCGACGTCGAGTTCGAGCCCGGCCACCTTCCCGAGCTCTACAACGCCCTCCGCGTGCATACGACGTCGGATGGCATCGACATCAACGTGGTCGTCGAGGTCCAACAGCACATCGGCCGCAACCAGGTGCGCGCCGTCGCCATGTCGTCCTCCGACGGCGTCGTGCGCGGCATGGACGTGATCGACACGGGCGGCCCGATCACGGTGCCGGTGGGCGAAGCGGCGCTCGGACGCATTCTCAATGTGCTCGGCGAGCCCGTCGACAACGGCGAACCGATCCCGTCCAGCGTCGAACGCTGGCCCATCCACCGCAAGCGTCCCGAGTTCGTGAACCTCGAGCCCAAGACGGAAGTCTTCGAGACGGGCATCAAGGTCATCGACCTCATCTCGCCGTTCGTGAAGGGCGGCAAGATCGGTCTGTTCGGCGGCGCCGGCGTGGGCAAGACGGTCGTGATCATGGAGCTGATCAACAACGTGCAGAAGGGGCACGGCGGCCGCTCGGTGTTCTGCGGCGTGGGTGAGCGCACGCGCGAAGGCAACGATCTGTATCTCGAGATGAAGGAGTCGGGCGTGCTCGGCTCCACGGCCCTCATCTACGGCCAGATGAACGAGCCGCCGGGCGCGCGCCTGCGGGTCGGGCTGTCGGGCCTCACCGTGGCCGAGTACTTCCGCGATCGTGAGCACGCCGACGTGCTCGTGTTCATCGACAACATCTTCAGATTCACGCAGGCCGGCTCGGAGGTCTCCGCGCTTCTTGGCCGCATGCCGAGCGCCGTGGGTTATCAGCCGACGCTTGCCACCGAAATGGGTGATCTGCAGGAACGCATCACCTCCACCCGCGACGGCTCGATCACGTCGGTGCAGGCGATCTACGTGCCCGCCGACGACATCACCGATCCGGCGCCGGCCACCGCGTTCGCCCACCTCGACGCCACGGTCGTGCTCTCGCGCGCGATCACCGAACTGGGCATCTATCCGGCCGTCGATCCGCTCGCCTCGGGCTCGCGCATTCTCGATCCGCAGTACCTCGGCGCCCGCCACTACAAAGTGGCGACGGACGTCCAGAAGATCCTCCAGCGGTACAAGGAGCTGCAGGACATCATCGCCATCCTCGGCATGGACGAGCTCTCGGAAGACGACAAGAAGATCGTCGGCCGCGCCCGCCGCATCCAGCGGTTCATGTCGCAGCCGTTCGCCGTGGCCGAGCAGTTCACCGGCATCCCGGGCAAGTACGTGAAGCTCGAGGAGACG